>JBCCZA010000061.1:0-15743 GCA_039188455.1 Planctomycetota bacterium | reverse complement strand
TGTCTTTCTCTTCGTATTGGATGGCGAAGCCCAGGCCGGCGCCGAGCGGGCACTGGCCGCCGACGATGGCGTGGCCGCCGTACATGTGGTTGGGCTTGTCGAAGAGGTGCATTGAGCCGCCCTTGCACTTGGAGCAGCCGGTGGCCTTGCCGAACATCTCGGCCATGGCGGGGTTGGGGTGCATGCCCTTGGCCAGGGCCAGGCCGTGGTCGCGGTAAGCGCCGACGACGGGGTCCTCGTGCTTGAGGGCGGCGATCGAGCCGACGGCGACGGCCTCCTGGCCGATGTAGATGTGGCAGAACCCGCCGATCTTCTGCTGCATGTAGGACTGCATCGTCCGCTCCTCGAAGCGGCGGATGAGCATCATGTCGCTGAGCATCTTGAGCAGGCGCTCGGCGGGCAGGTCGATCGCGGCGGGTTCGGCATCGACGGCGGCGGAGTCGGAGGTCGCGGTGGTCATAACGGCCTTTCGACGAGCGGGGACGGTGGCGTCCGGCACGGGCCGCTGAGCAGCGTCGGGTCCGGCGGGAGGGGGCGGCAGGCAGGCGGCGAGCGGGTTAGTGGAACCACGCCCCAGCCGGTCGAGTTTAGGGGTGGCCGCGGGACCCGGCAAGCGGGGCGGGCGGGCTCTGGCGCATGCCGGTCCGGTTGCGACGATTCTCTACACTGCCGGATCGCGCGGGGTGTCGGCCCGCCTGGAGAGGCTTGCTTGAGGCTGTTGTGGCTGGTTGTGGCGTGCGGCTGTCTGCTGATCGGCGGCGCGCCCGGGGCGTGGGCCCAGCCGGCCGAGTACGCCGGTCGGCCGATCGCCGAGGTCCGCATCCAGGGCCTGGTGCTCGTCCCCGAGACGCTCGCCCAGAACGCCGTCCGCGCCCAAGCCGGCGAGCCCTACGACCCGACCGTCGTCTCCCGCGACGTCGTGAGGCTGACGCACCTCGGCCGATTCAACGAGGTCCGCGCTGAGGTCGCCGCCAACGACGCCGACGGCTCGGTCATCCTGACCTATGTCGTGGCCGAGCAGCCCCTGCTCGCCGACGTGCAGACCGTCGGCAACAAGGCCATCAGCGACCAGGAGCTGCTGGCGGCCGTGCAACTCCGCTCGGGCGACCCGGCAGACCCGTTCCTCATCGAGCGTGGCCAGCAACAAATCGTCGACGCGTACGAGGAGAAGGGGTACTTCGTCGCCGAGGTCACGATCGACCGCGAGCTTCTGTTCGAGGAGGGCATCCTCATCTATCGCATCCGCGAGGGGCCCCGCGTCCGCATCAAGGACTTCCGCTTCGAGGGCAACGACAGCTACCCGGCCAAGGAGCTCCGCCCCGAGATCCAGTCCCAGACCTGGTTCCCGCTGATCCGCGGCGGCGAGCTCAATCGCCAGCGGCTCGAGCTCGACGCCGGCGAGGTCCGCAACTTCTACCGGGCCGAGGGCTATCTGGACGCCCAGGTCGGCCGGCGGATCGACATCTCGCCCAACGAGAAGGACGCCGTCGTCACGTTCGTGATCGACGAGGGCGAGCGGTACACCATCCGCGACCTGCGGTTCGAGGGGCTGGACGTGTTCCCCGAGACGCAGGTGCGCGAGTCGATCGCGCTCAAGCGCCGGGCGATCTACTCGCAGGACAAGGTCGATTCGTCGATCGAGACGATCCGGAACCTGTACGGCAAGCTGGGTTACATCGACACGTCGATCCGCATCGAGCGGCTGTTTATCGAGGGGACGACCGAGGTCGACCTGCTGATCGCGATCACCGAGGGGTCCCCGGCGATCGTGGGCAAGGTGTCGGTGCGGGGCAACAGCGTGAGCAAGAGCAAGGTGATCCTCCGCCGGGTGCGGGGGATCGACCCCGGCCAACCATTCGACCGCGAGGGGCTGGAGCGGACGCGGGCGGGGCTGCGGAACACGTCGCTGTTCCGCGACGGGACGGTGACGATCCTCGGCGGGCCGGACGACGAGGTCCGCGACGTGCTCATCGAGGTCAGCGAGGCCCAGACCGGGTCGATCACCTTCGGCGCCGGCGTCAGCTCGGACTCGGGCCTGGTCGGCGCGATCGACATCTCGCAGCGGAACTTCGACATCGCCGACTTCCCCGAGAGCGGCTCGGAGATCATCTCCGGCCAGGCGTTCCGCGGCGCCGGCCAGTCCTTCTCGATCAGCCTGCAGCCGGGCCTGGAGACCAGCCAGTACTCGATCAGCTTCTCCGAGCCGGCGTTCCTGGAGTCCGACTTCTTCTTCAGCGCCAACGCGTTCTTCTGGGAGCGGGAGCGCGAGGACTTCGACGAGTCGCGCTACGGCGGGGCGTTCGGGTTCGGGCAGCGGTTCGGCGACATCTACACGGCGTCGGCGCGGTTTGAGGCGGAGAACGTGCGGATTGACTCCGTGGATCGCGGCGCGCCGGTGGACGTGTTCGAGGTCGAGGGGGATAACTTCCTGGAGTCGATCGGGTTCACGATCAGTCGCAACACGCTCGACAGCCCCGTGGAGCCGGGCAAGGGCAGCGTCGCGAGCGTGACCTTTGACTCATTCGGCCTGATGGGCGGGGACTTCGAGTTCCAGCGTCTGGAGGCCAGGTTCCAGACGTTCTTTACGGTCGATCGCGACTTCCTGGACCGCAAGTCGGTGCTGTCGTGGCGGCTGGAGCTGGGCTACATCTTCAACCAGGAGGACGCCCCGCTGTTCGAGCGGTTCTACGCCGGCGGCTCGCGGACATTCCGCGGGTTCGAGTTCCGCGGCGTCGGCCCGCGCGGTATCCGCAACGACAACGGCCGCGTCGGCAACGACCCCGTGGGCGGCAACTGGATGCTCTTGACCGGCCTGCAGTACGAGTTCCCGGTCTTCGAGGATTTCCTGCGCGGCGTCGTGTTCACCGATCAGGGCACGCTGCGCGAGGATGTGGGCCTGGAGGACTGGCGGGTGAGCATCGGCACGGGCATCCGCATCAAGATCCCGTTCCTGGGCCAGGCGCCGTTCGCGATCGACTTCGCGGTGCCGTTGATCCAGGAGGACGGCGACGAGGAGCAGTTCATCAGCTTCGACCTGGCGGTGCCGCTGCAGTGATGGTTTGCCCGGGGTTGGGGGTGGCTGATACAACGGGGCGTTCAGGCCGCGGTCGGCACGGAGCCGGGCGCCGCGGCGGATCCGAGAGGCCTGATCGGAGACACACGCGATGAAGCTGGGACACGTGACGATGTTGTTGGCGGCGCTGGCCGTCGTGGGGATGGGCTGGACGGCGGTGCGGGGCCAGGCGGGCCAAGCCACGCCGACGGCCGTGGCGGTGGTGGACGTCGAGCAGGTCTTTCAGTCGCTCAAGGCGCAGACCGAGTTTGAGGCCGATATCCAGCGGCAACGCGAGGCGCTGGCTCAGGAGGCGCAGTCCAAGCAGGCGTCCGCTCAAGCGATTCAGGACGACCTGGAGATGCTGACCGCGGGGACACCGGCTTACGACGAGAAGCAAGCCCAGCTCGAGCGGGCGGCGATCGACCTGCAAGTCTGGCAGCGGTACGAGGAGGTCAAGCTGGCGCGTCAGGCGCAGACGCAGATCGAGCGGCTGTACCGCGACGTGGTCGACGCGATCGAGCGGATCGCGACCGAGTCCGGCTACGACGTCGTGCTGCTCGAGCAGGAGCGCGAGAGCCTGCAGGCGGAGAACATCCAGCAGCTGCTCGGGCAGATCGGCACGCGCAAGGTGCTGTTCGCGGCGAGCAAGGTGGACCTGACGGACACGGTGATCCGTCGGATGAACAACGAGTTCGACGCCGCGCGGTGATGACCGGCGGTTGATGAGGAGACGTCAGATGATCGGGATGCACGGAGTGATGCGTGGCGTGGCGGCGCTGCTGTTGACGGCGGCGTTGGCGTCTCCGGCGTGGGCGCAGGGGGCGGACCGGATCGCGGTCGTCGACCTGCGCAGCGTGCTGGAGCGGCTGGACGAGCGGCAGGCGGTCGAGGCCAAGGCTCGGCAGGCCCAGCAGGCGGCCGAGGCCGAGCGAGCGACGCGGCTGCAGGAGATCGAATCCCTGCGTCGCGACCTGCTGATGCTCGACGGCGATGCCCGTCGAGCGAAGGAAGACGAGGTCGTGCTGCGCCAGGCCGAGCTCGAGGCGTTCCTCAAGGTTCAGCAGAATAAGATGCAACGCGACGCCGCGGCGATGATCGAGGGGATGCGCGACAAGATGGAGGCGGCGGTCGAGGCCGTGGCCAAGGAGCGGGGGATTCAGCTGGTGATGACGCGATCGATCCAGGTGACGCTGCCCGGGCCGGACGGCCGGCCGCGGCAGGTGCCGGCGCCGCAGGTGGTGTGGGTCGCGCCCGAGGCGGACATCACCGACGCGGTGATCGATCGCATGAACGCCGAGTTCGCTCGCCAGGGTGCCGCCGAGCCGATCGACGCCGACGCCGAGCCATCGGTTGCGGTGGCGATCGCGGAGGACGCGGCGCCTTGAGCGAGCCGGGCTGGACGGTCGCGTCGATCGCCGAGCGCGTCGGCGGGCGGGTCGAGGGCGACGGGTCGATCGCGATCGACGGGCTCGACGAGCTGTCGGCCGCGGGCGTGGGTGACCTGACGTTTATCGGCGACGCCAAGTACGCGGGGCGCTGGCCGGACAGCGGGGCGTCGGCGGCGTTCGTGACCGAGACGCTGGCCGGCAAGGTCGCGGCGGGCGACGGGCGGGCGCTGGTGTGGGTCGAGAGCGCGGACGTGGCGATGGCGATGGCGCTGGAGCTGTTCGCCCAGCCGGGGCCGCCGGTCCCGGGCCACGACGCGGTGCACGACCTGGCGTACGTCGATGGCGGCGCGTCGCTGGGGCGGGGCGTGAAGATCGGGCCCGGCGCGGTGGTGCAGCGCGGGGCGAAGCTCGGTGACGGGGTGCAGTTGCACGCCGGGGCGGTGGTCATGGACGACGCCCAGATCGGCGCGGGGAGCGTGCTGTGGCCGGGGGCGGTGGTGCGGGAGCGGTGCGTGGTCGGCGCCGAGTGCATCCTGCACGCCAACTGCGTGATCGGCGGCGACGGGTTCGGCTATCGGCCGGTGACGGTCGACGGGCAGACCACGCTGATGAAGGTGCCTCAGAACGGGATCGTGCGGCTGGGCGACGCCTGCGAGATCGGGGCGGGCACCACGATCGACCGGGCGAAGTTCCGCGAGACGGTGCTGGGCGACGGCTGCAAGATCGACAACCTGGTGCAGATCGGGCACAACTGCGTGCTCGGCCGGGGCGTGATCATCGCGGGCTGCACGGGGCTCGCGGGGTCGGTGACGGTGGGCGATGGCGTGGTGATCGGCGGGATGGCGGCGATCAAGGACCACGTGACGATCGGGGCGGGGGCGCAGGTCGCGGGCAGCGCGGCGGTGATGAACGACGTGCCCGCCGGGCGGACGGTGGCGGGGTATCCGGCGGACGAGTTCCGCGAGTCGGCCAAGCTGTACGCAGCCCGGCGGCACCTGCCGGAGATCTGGAAGCGGGTCAAGCGGCTGGGGTAGCGGTCGGCCCGGTGGGGCAATCGGCGGCGTGGGCGTTTATGATGCGCGGCTCGCGATGACCGCTCAGCAGACCATCTCGAAACCCGTTTCGCTGTCCGGCCGGGGCCTGTTCTCGGGCGTCGAGTCGACGGTCGTGTTCGAGCCGGCCCCGCCGAACCACGGCGTGGTGTTCCGGCGGCGCGACCTCAACCGCGCCGAGATCCCCGCGCAGATCGACCACGTCGTGCGTCGGCCGCGCCGGACGGCGCTGCGATCGGGCGACGCCGTGGTCGAGGTGACCGAGCACGTGCTCTCGGCCGTGGCGGGGCTGCGGATCGACAACCTGGTGATCGACGTCGACGCGGTGGAGGTGCCGGCGATGGACGGCTCGGCCCAGCCGTTCTTCGACGCGCTGACCGAGGCGGGGATCGACCGGCAGGACGCCGAGCGTTTCGTGCTCAAGGTGACGGACCCGGTGGTCGTTCGCCAGGGCGACGCGATGCTCGCGGCCGTGCCCGCCGACGGCGACGACCTCGAGGTGCTCTACGAGCTGAACTACCCCGACATCCCCGCGATCGGTCGGCAGCTCAAGACGTTCGACTCCTCCAACGGCGACTACGCGCACGAGATCGCGCCGTCGCGGACGTTCGTGCTCGAGTCGGAGGCCAAGGCGCTGCTCGCGCGCGGGTTCGGCAAACACCTCAGCGCGTCGGACATGCTGGTGATCGGCCCGCAGGGCCCGCTGGCGCCCAACAGCCTGCGATTCGACGACGAGCCCGTGCGGCACAAGCTGCTCGACCTGCTCGGCGACCTCTACCTGCTGGGCGCCCCGATCCAGGGGCGGATCGTCAGCCACAAGGCGGGGCACTCGCTGAACCACGCGCTCGTGCGTCGGCTGGTCGAGCAGGACCGGGCGCGGCGACGCAGCCGAGCGGTCGCGAAAGACACGGCGTTCGACGTCCGGGCGATCGCGCGGATGCTGCCGCACCGCTACCCGATGCAGCTGGTCGACCGCGTGGTCGAGGTCGACGGCGACCAGCGGGCGGTCGGCGTGAAGAACGTGACGATCAACGAGCCGTTCTTCCAGGGGCACTACCCCGGCACGCCGATCATGCCGGGCGTGTTGATCGTCGAGGCGATGGCGCAGCTGTCGGGTGTGCTGATCGGCCAGCGGCTGGAGAACACGGGCAAGCTGGCGATGCTGCTGAGCCTGGACCGGGTGAAGCTGCGGCGACGTGTGGTGCCGGGCGACCAGCTGGTGATGGAAGCCGAGGCCGTGCGGGTGCGCAGCCGCATCGCGCACATGCGATGCCGGGCGTACGTCGGGGAGGAGATGGCGGCCGAGGCCGAGGTGAAGTTCATGCTGATCGACGCGACCGAGGATTGATGCATTGAGACCGAATTCGATGGAGCCGAGTTGATGGCTGAGGTGCACCCCACCGCGGTGGTGGAGGACGGCGCGACGCTGCACGCGTCGGTGGTGGTCGGGCCGTTGTGCCACGTCGGCGCATCGGCGACGATCGGCGCCGGCACGCGGCTGCGCAGCCACGTCGTGATCGCCGGCCGCACGACGCTCGGCGAGGGCAATGATGTCTGGCCCTTCTCCGTGCTCGGCGGCGACCCGCAGGACCTCAAGTACAAGGGCGAGGACAGCGAGCTGGTCATCGGCGACCACAACTCGATCCGCGAGTCCGTCAGCATCCACAAGGGAACCGCGAACGACCAGAACGTCACGCGCGTCGGGTCGAACAACCTGATCATGGCCTACGTGCACATCGGGCACGACTCGATCGTCGGCGATCACGTCGTCGTCGCCAACTCGGTCGCCATCCCCGGGCACATGAAGCTCGACGACCACGCGGTCGTCGGCGGCATGACGGGCTTCCACGAGTTCGTGACCGTCGGCCGATACGCCTACGTCGGCGGCGGGGCCCGCATCACCCGCGACGTCCCGCCGTTCATGAAGGTCGACGGCGCCGGCACGGTCCGGCTGTTCAACGACGTCGGGCTCAAGCGGCACAAGTTCGACCCGGCCGTGGCCGCGTCGATCCGCGACGCGTGGAAGCGTCTCTACAAGCGCAACGGCGAGGAGCACGGCGTGATGGCCCGCGGCGAGGTGCTCGGGGAGCTGCTCGCCGAGTACCCCGACAACTGGGCGATCCAGGAACTCGTCGCCGCGATCAAGCGTTCCCGGGCCGGCATCCACGGCCGATATCGCGAGACGCTTCGCCGCGATAACGCCTTCACCAACCCGGTGAAGTAGCCGATACACCCCGCACCTCCGATCGATCTATGGGCGAAAAGACCTATCTCGTGACCGGCGTCGCCGGGCTGATCGGCTCTCACGTCGCGGAGCGCCTCGTCGCGCGCGGGGACGCGGTGGTCGGGCTGGACAACTTCAACGACTACTACGACGTCCGTCAGAAACGCGAGAACGTCGCCGGCTTGCTGGACGGCCCCCGCTTCACGCTTGTCGAGGCCGACCTCCGCGACGCGGCCGCGATGGCGTCGCTGGTCGCCGCCGAGAAGCCCGTCGCGATCGCCCACCTGGGCGCGATGGCCAACGTCCGCTATTCGATCGGCCGCGCCCCGCTCTACCACGATGTCAACATCACCGGCAGCCTGCACCTGCTCGAGGCCGCCATCGCCAACGGCAACCCCAACTTCGTCTTCGCCTCGACCTCCAGCGTCTACGGCAAGACGGAGCGCCTGCCCTTTATCGAGACCGACGTCTGCGATCGACCGCTCGCCCCGTACCCCGCGAGCAAGCGGGCCGTCGAGCTGCTCGGCTACAGCTACCACAACCTGCACGGGCTCGACTTCACGGCGCTGCGTTTTTTCAGCGTCTACGGCCCACGGGCTCGGCCGGACATGATGCCGTTCATGGTCACCGACCGCGTCGCGCGTGGCGAAACGATCAAGCTGTTCAACGCCGGCGACATGCAGCGCGACTGGACATACGTCGACGACATCGTCGATGGCGTGGTCGCGGCGCTGGACCGGCCGATGGGCTACGAGCTCGTGAATATCGGGCGTGGGGAGCCGGTGCTGATGCGCGACTTCGTGACGATCGTCGAAGAACTCGTCGGCAAGTCGGCCGTGCTCGAGACGCCGCCGGCACCGGCGAGCGAGCCACCGATCACTTACGCCGACGTCACCAAGGCCCGCGACCTCCTGGGCCATGACCCCAAGGTGGATGTCCGCACCGGGCTCGAGCGGCTGTGGGATTGGTATCGGGCACGGGCGTGACGGCCGGCGAGCCGGCGTACGCGTCGCGTGGCGGCATCAAGCTGGCCGCTGCACTGGACGCGTTCGGCGTCGATCCGGCGGGTATGGCGTGCGTCGACCTGGGCTGCTCGGTCGGCGGGTTCACTGACTGCTTATTGCAACGCGGGGCGGCGCGGGTGTTCGCCGTCGACACGCAGTACGGCCAGCTCGCGTGGAAGCTGCGGCAGGACGAGCGGGTGGTGGTGATGGAGCGGACCAACGCCGTGCACGCCGACCCGCCGAGCGACGCAGTCGATGCGTGCGACCTCGCGGTGATCGATCTGGGCTGGACCAAGCTCGGCAAGGCCGTGCCCGCGGCGCTGCGGTGGCTGTCGTCGGACGGGGCGATCGTCGCGCTGGTCAAGCCGCATTACGAGTCGGGCGAGCACCGGCTAGACGACGCCGAGGGTCACCGTATCAGCCGCGCCGCCGCCGAGGCCGTCGCCGCCGAGCACGGGCTGTCCCTCGACGGGCTGATCGACGCGCCCATCCGAGGCAGCAAGGGCGGCAACCTCGAGCAGCTCGCCTGGCTGCGGTGATCGGCTAAGGCGTGAGCCGCATCAGCAGCATCAGCGCGGTGACCAGCCCCACGCCCAGCACCGCGACCACCACGCCCTTGATCACGCTCAGCGCTTCGCGTCGGCGGCTGCGCCCACCGCCGGCGACCTCGACGAACGTCCCGCCGCACTCCGGGCAGGGCTTGCCTTCCAGCCCCCGACCCGGGTAGCCGCACCGCAGGCAGATCATCTTGCTGTCGTCGCCCTCGGCGTGCCGGCGCTGCTCGGCCGACTGCATCGCCCGGTACGCCGCCGCGATCATCGCCACCAGGAACGACAGCCCGGTCACGGCCACCACGAGCAAGATGAACGCGCCGACGAGCGCCATGGCCTCATCCTACGGTCGCCTACCCTGTCCCGATGGCCAACGCGCCCGACCCCGAGACCCCCGCCAACGCGACCGCCGAGCCCCCGCCCGAGGGCGTCCCCGACGCGCTGACCCGCCCGTCGATCGACCCGACGTGGTGGGAGACGAACTGGAAGAAGTTCTGCGTTATCGTGGCCGTCTTCACGACCTTCGCCTCGCTGTCCTGCCTCGGCGGCGGGCTGATCGGCTCGAACGTCTCGACCAAGCAGACCGCCCAGTTCCGCGACAGCAAGGCGATGGTGGCGGGCAACGGCGAGATCGCCGGCTACATCGGCACGCCCATGGCCGAGTCCTGGATCGCCTGGGCCACGATCGACACCAACGACCAGGGCTTCGCCCGTCGCACGATCCTCTTCGACCTCACCGGCCCCAGCGGCAAGGTCACGGTCGAGTCGGTCGGTGTCGACCGCGACCCGAACGACGGTATCACCGACTATCCCATTGAGAAGGTCCGCGTCTATCTGCCGCAGAACGCGCCCGCCGCGGCCGGCCAGGTCGTGACGCTGACGCCCTGACGACGGACGCCCTTTGCGGGATCGATGATCGGCGGTAGGCTCTGCGCGGCGCTGCGATTCGCCACCCGTCGATCCAGGTAGGAGAAGAACATGCCGACCCATCTGCCGCTGACACTTGCTCAAGACGCTACCGCTCCGCCGGAGTCGGCGGGTCCTGAAACCACCACGCCCGCCGGCGAGGCCGGTGAGGCGCTCAACGAGGGCATGAGCGCCGGGCAGGACGCCCTGAACAGCCTGATGGCCGGCGACGTGGGCGGCGCGACGTCCCAGCTCACCGAGTTCCTCGAGGCCTACGGCCCGCAGCTGATGGCCTTCGGCGCCCGGGTCGTCGGCGCGATCGTCCTGTTCATCATCGCCCTGATCATCTCAGGCATCCTCAAGGGCTGGGTGACGCGTGGCCTGAAGCGCACCAACTTCGACGAAACGCTGACCAAGTTCTTCGGCAGCCTGACGCGTTGGATGGTGCTGCTGCTCGCGCTGTTGATGTGCATCAGCATCTTCGGGTTCAACATCACGACGTTCGCGGCCATCCTCGGTGCCGCCGGCCTGGCCGTCGGCCTTGCGTTCCAAGGGACGCTGTCTAGCTTCGCCGCCGGCATCATGCTGCTGACGTTCCGCCCGTTCAAGGTCGGCGATGTCTGCGTGCTCAACGGTCAGCTCTGCAAGATCGCCGAGATCAGCCTGTTCACCACCAACGTCGACAGCCTCGACAACCGCCGGATCATCATGCCCAACGCGGCGGTGTTCGGCTCGACCATCGAGGTCATCACGTACCACCCGCAGCGGCGCGTCGAGGTGCTCGTCGGCGCCAGCTACGACGCCGACATCGACAAGACCCGCGAGGTGCTCGAGACCGTCTGCAAGAGCCGCGACGACGTGATCGAGGGTGACGACCGCGGGTTCATGGTCGTGCTCGACCAGCTCGGCGGGTCGTCGGTCGACTGGAAGGTGTGGTACTGGGCCGAGGCCGCGGACTTCCTGGCGGTCAAGCAGAGCCTGACCCGCGACATCAAGATGGCGTTCGACGAGGCCGGTATCGGCATCCCGTACCCGCAGATGGACGTGCACCTGGACGGCCAGGTTACGCAGACGCAGGGCTGACGCCCGGGTCGCTTCGCTACCGGCTTAGCGGGACGCTGCCTGCGCGATCGACGGGCAGCGTGATCGGGCCGAATGGCGAGTCGGCGGCGAACGCGCCCTGCAACGCGTAGCTGGCCGAGGACCCGCGCAAGACGTTGATGAACGCCGCGCCCAGGTCGATCGGCCGGACCGAGATCGGGAAGCTGAACGAGCCGGCGTCGCCGGGCCCCAGCGCCGGTGCCTCGGCGGCCGCGGCGCTGGCGACCTCGCGGCCCGCGAGACTGAGGTCGTAGTCGAGTTGCGACAGCGCCAGCCGGAAGGCGTTGGGGTTGGTGACGTCGGCGCGGACCGTCAGGTCGGCCGACGTCAGCGAGAGGTTGTCGACGTCGATCCCCGCCAGCGAGACGGCCGGCGGGGCGGGCACGGGCAGCTCGCCGGACCGGCTCAACGGCAGGCGCACGTCGCCGATCCCTGGCGCCGTGGTCACGAGCGCCCCGTCGAACTCGTACGGCACGACCTCGCCGGGTTTGACGCCGCGCACCGCGTTCAGCACGTCGGCGAACACGACACCGACGGGCACCCGCAGCGTGCGCTTGCCGTTGGCGGGGATGGCGCCCTGCGCGTCCGCTTCGCCGCGGACGATCGACGCGCCGCCCGAACTCAGGGCGTACTCGATCGCCGGCGTCGGCAGCGCCACGCCGTACGGATTGGTCACCTCGACGTCGAGCACGAGGTCGGCCGAGTCCAGCGCGAAGTCGGCGAGCGACGCGTCGACGACCCGCGCGGTTGGGCGATCCGCCGCCGTCAAGTAATCCTGAACCGTCTCGCAGCCCGTCCACAGCCCGGCCGAGCTGCATAAGGCGACGATGAACGCGATGCGTTGTGTCGTGTGTCTCATGTCGGTCTTCTCCTCGGATTAGATCACTGCCAGGTGCTCGTGTACGTACTTGACGGCCATCGACCCCTCGCCGACCGCCGACGCCACCCGCTTGATCGATCCGGACCTCACGTCGCCGACGGCGAAGATGCCCGGGCGCGTGGTCTCCAGCAGGAACGGCTCGCGTTCGGTCTGGCCCCAGTGCTCGGCGAAGTCGGCGTGGTGCCTGGCGTCCTCGCCGGTGACGACGAACCCACGGTTGTCGAGCCCGACGCAGCCGCGCAGCCAGTCGGTCCGCGGGTCGGCGCCGATCATGACGAACACGGACCGGGTGTCGAGCCACGAGTCGCCGCCGTCGCGCCGGGTCATGGTGACGCGTTCGAGCCCGGCGTCGCCGTCGAAGCCGGTGAGCTGGGTGTGCGTGACGAGCTCGATGTTGTCGGCCCGCTCGATGCGGTCGATGAGGTAGCGCGACATCGTCTCGGCCAGCGAGTCGCGCCGGATGACGAGCTTGACGCAGTGAGCGGTCTGCGACAGGTTGATCGCGGCCTGGCCGGCGGAGTTGCCCCCGCCGATGACGACGACGGTCTCGCCCGCGCACTGCTGGGCTTCCTGGTGCGAGGCGCCGTAGTACACGCCGCGGCCGTCGAATCGCTCGCAGTCGGGGCACGGCAGCTTGCGGTAGTTGACGCCGACGGCGACGACGATGGCGCGGGCCGTCACAACCTCGCCGCCCGAGAGGTGGACGCGTTTGACCATGCCCTCGCAGTGGATGGTGTCGACGGTGCGCGGGCTGGAGAGCGTGACGCCGAACTTGCGGGCCTGGAGCACGGCGCGCTGGGTGAGGTCGTCGCCCGAGACGCCCATGGGAAAGCCGAGGTAGTTCTCGATGCGCGAGCTCGTGCCGGCCTGGCCGCCGGGCGAGTCGGCCTCGATGACCAGCGTCTCGAGCCCCTCGCTGCCGCCGTACACCGCCGACGCCAGCCCGCCCGGCCCGGCACCGACCACGAGCAGGTCGACGACCTTGCTCTGATCCAGCTTGCCGCGCAGGCCGAAGTTCTCGGCGACCTGTTCGATCGTCGGGTTGCGGTGCACGCCCTTGGGGCAGATCAGCACCGGTGTCTCGGCGGGGTCGATCCCGAACGCCTTGAGCATGCCGTCGACCTCGGGGTCGCTGTCGAGGTCGTAGTAGCGGAACAGCACCTGATTGCGGGAGAGGAAGTCGCGCAGGCGGAAGGTGTGCTCGGACCAGCGTGAGCCGATGAGCTTGATCTGGCCCAGCCCGTGGCCGGACAGCCACTCGCGCCGCGCGATGAGCGTGCGGAGGATCAGGTCGCCGACGTCGGGCTGCTCGGCGATCAGCCGGCGGACCTTGGGCTGCTCGATAATCAGTGCCCGCACCGGCTCGCTGGCGACGCACTCGGCCAGCGTCGGCTCACCGGTGAACATCGCGAGGTCGCCGACGAACCGCCCGGCGATCACGCGGGCGATCAGCGTGTCGCCCGGCTGCGTGCGGTCGTAGATGTCCGCCGACCCCGTCTCAAGCACGATCAGCGGCGCGTTGCGTTGCCCCTGCTCGAACATCACCTCGCCCGGCGCGTACTCGCGGCACGTGGCGAGCGCGGCGACTTCGTGCAGCTGGTGCTCGCTGAGCGCCGGGTGCAAGACCGGGTCGTCGGTGGGGACGAGGTCATTGACGCTGAAGGCGCGGCGCTGGGGTTGGGTCGGCGTCGTAGTCATGGCATCCCCTGGGTCACACGCCGGCGGCGACGCCGCTGAGCATGGCGATGTAGGCCGTGGTGAACGCCGGCAGGTCGTCGGGCCGGCGGGACGAGACGCGGCGGTGGGCCTCATCGATGCTCACCTCGGCGTCGACGTAGGTGGCGCCGGCGTTGGTCAGGTCGTCCTTGATGCCGGGGCTGCCGGTGTAGGTCACGCCGTCGACGATGCCGGCTGAGATGTCGATCCACGGGCCGTGGCAGATCGAGGCGATGGGCTTGCCGGCATCGGCGATGGCCTTGGTGATCGCCTTGACCTCCTCATACCGGCGGAGCTTGTCGGGCATCCACCCGCCGGGCACGACCAGCCCGTCGAACACGTCGGCCGACAGCGAGCCGATCGCCGCCTCGCTGCGCTGCGGATAGCCGTGCTTGCCCGGGTGCGTGACATCGGCCTCGAGCCCGGCGACGACGACCTCGGCCCCGGCCTCACGCAGCCGGTACTTGGGGTACTGCAGCTCCATGTCCTCATACGCGTCGCCGACGAAGATCAGCACGCGTTTGCCGGTGAGCGGGGTCTCTTCGAGCATGGCCGAGTTTAGGCCGCGCCGCCCGGCGACGCGGCAAGGCGACGCGGCGACCGTCGGCCGAGCCGGCGCTAGCCTCCGCCATGAGTCACCCCTCGCCCATCGAGCCCGGCCCTGGGCAGGAATCCGTCTGGGACTACCCCCGCCCGCCGCGGCTGGAGCCCGTGCCCGAGACGATCCGCGTCGTGTTCGACGGCCGCGAGATCGCCCGGACGTCGCGGGCCTGGCGCGTGCTCGAGACGTCCCACCCGCCGACGTACTACCTGCCGCCGGGCGACTTCGCCGAGGGCGTGCTGCGGCCGGTCGACGGCGCGTCGAGCGTCTGCGAGTGGAAGGGCCGGGCCGCGTACTTCGACGTGGTCTCGGACGGCCGCGTCGCCGACCGCGCGGCCTGGAGCTATCCGCGGCCGACACGCGGCTTCGCCGACATCGCCGACCACGTCTGCCTGTACTGCCACGCGATGGACGCCTGCTGGGTCGGCGAGCACCGCGCGACGCCTCAGCCGGGCAATTTCTACGGCGGCTGGGTTACGCCGACCGTCGTCGGCCCTTTCAAGGGTGAGCCGGGCACGATGCACTGGTAAGGCACGCCGCGATCGCGGAAGCGGACGATCGGCTCGCTGCTCGGCCGCGATCGACACCCCCGATGGTGAGTTTTCATACCTAACGCTGCGAGGTATGAGCGGAGCGTCGATCGCGGTTCGCTTTTGCGCTGTGCGGATGCCGCGCGATTTGGGGTCACGCGACGCTGTCGGCCGGCTGTCGTTGCGCCGGCTGGTAGCCGAGCAGGCCGACCGTTCGGCCGAGCGACCATCGATAGTCGATCGGGTCGATCGCGGTCGCGAGTTCGAGCGTGGCGTCGCGCTGGCCGAGCTCGTCGAAGAGGGCGTGGCGGTGGGCGGCGACGTTCACCGGCCGCTCGCGCCACGCGCGGTCGTCGCGCGTGACCTCGGCAAGCCTCGCCTTGCCGCGCCCGTCGGGAGCCATCGACAGCGGGCGGTACCGCAGGTATTCCTGCGCGTCCTTGAGCGTCGGGAAGCAGGAGTCGGGCGCCCACGTCGCCGCCAGTTCGACGGCCGGCGTCGGGTCGCCAAGCTCGACGACCGTTGCGTCGCGGTCGATCGCGAACCCGCCGGAACCCACGCGGATCGACGCCGGCTGGAAGCGGAAGTCGGTGACGTACTGGCCCATCGCCGTGACGAACGCGTGGTCGGCGTACGAGCGCACGAAATACAGCCCGTCGACGAACTCCGCGTCGGTCGTGATGCAGCGCGTCAGCAGGCGATAGGCGATGTGGTGATAGCCCAGCCCGCTCCACG
>JBCCZA010000060.1:0-15753 GCA_039188455.1 Planctomycetota bacterium | reverse complement strand
CGCATTGCTCAAACACCCACGGGTTGCCGATGCAGCCGCGCGCGATGCTCACGACGTCGACGCCGGTCTGCTCGAGCATCCGCTGCACGTCGCGGGCGCCCCAGACGTCGCCGCTGCCGCCGATGGTGAACTTGCAGCCTGCCCAGCGCTCGGCCCGCACGGTCTCGCGACCGTAACGATCGGTTAGCGTCCGCAGGAAGGGGCGATGCCCGGGGCCGAGGTACTTCTGCTCGACCGTCCGCGAGTGCACCGTCGCCCCGCAGTAGCCCAGCGCGACGGTCCCCTCGAACACCCGCTCGAACGCGGCCGCCATCGCCGGCGAGTCGTCGTACGCCCGGCGGAGCTTGACCGTGCACGGCACGTCGTCGCCTACGGCCTCGCGCACCGCGTCGAGGATCGCGATCGCCTGGTCCGGTTCACTGAGCAGGTGCCCGCCGCGGGCCTTCTTCTTCACCTTCTTCACCGGGCAGGCCAGGTTCACGTCGATGACGTCGTAGCCCAGTCCGACGAGCACCCTCGCCCCCGCCGCGATGTCGGCCGGGTGCGAGCCCATGAGCTGGCCGGCGATCGGGTGGTCGTCGTCGGTCAGCTCGGCCTCGGCCAGGCCCTTGCCGCCGTTGACCAGGAACACATCGAGCATTGCCTCGGTGACGCAGTACGGGCAGCCGTGCCGACGCGCGACCAGCCGCATCGCCGCGTCGGAGTAGCCGGCGAGGCCGGCCTGGTAATACGGCCGGTCGTCGACCCACGCCAACGCCTCGGGCCGGGCGGGCGGCGCGGCGGGCGTCGGCGTGGATTGAGGCGGCGGGTTCGCGGGCGTCGGCGTCACGCCACCACGTTAGCCGCCTCGCTTGCGTTACCATCCGCCCATGCTCCGTCGTCTCGCCGCGATCGCCCTGCTGCTGCCCTTGTTCCCCCTGGGCGGCTGCGCCAACTACGGCCTGTCGGACGCCTCGTTCGAGTTCCTCCGCGCCGACGTCACGCCGCAGCAGCGCGCCCGCCTCGCCCGCCTGGACTACCCCGCCGACGCCGAGGACGGCCCGCCCCTCGACGCCGTCGTCATCCACCGCGGCTCGGCCATCCGCGTCACCAACCGCACCGCCGAGCCCATCGACACCCCCCGCCTCTGGCTCAACCAGCGCTACGCCACCGACCTGCCCGAGCCCATCGCCCCCGGCCAGACCGCCAAGCTCGACCTCAGTACCTTCGTCAACCAGTACGAGCGGTCCTTCCCGATCGACACCTTCTTCAAGCCGGATTCCGGCTTCCCCGTCGTGCTTCTCGAGACCTACGACCCCAAGGCCAACCTCCGCCGCGCCATGCTCGTCCAGCCGCAGCGCGACCGCGACATCGTCGAGCTGGTCCAGGCTTACAACCCGCTCGACTGACACCAACACACCCGGGAATCATCGCCGATGAACTGGGATTGACTTACCCTCTGCTCGCCGGCGCCCTGAGTTGTTTGCGCCGCTAACACGCGCAACCACCGATCGATCTTGCCACCCCGCTCCCCTGTCAACGCCATGACCGACACCGCCGCTCCCGACGCGTTCACCCCCCTCGCCTCCGACGAGCTCTGGGCTCGCTACCAGAAGGAGCTCTGCCGGCTGCCCAAGCTCGGCTTCTCGCTCGATATCTCGCGCGTGCCCTACCCCAAGTCGTTCTGGAAAGAGCACGAGCCCGCCATCCAGCTCGCCTACAACGCGATGGACGACCTCGAAAGCGGCGCCATCGCCAACCCCGATGAGAAGCGCATGGTCGGGCACTACTGGCTCCGCGCCCCGCAGCTCGCGCCCCAGCCCGACATCACGTCCGACTTGCACGACGACTTCGCGCAGATCAAGGCCTTCGCCGCCGACGTGCACACCAAGGCGATCGCCCCGCCGACCGCCGCCAAGTTCACCGACGTCCTCTCCATCGGCATCGGCGGCTCGGCGCTCGGCCCGCAGCTCGTCAGCGATGCGCTGGGCAACCTCAAGCGTCGCGACAAGATGGCCGTCCACTTCATCGACAACACCGACATCGACGGCATCCGCCGCGTGATCGCGACGCTCGGCGGCCGGCTCAAGTCGACGCTCGTTCTCGTCATCAGCAAGTCCGGCGGCACACCCGAGCCGCGCAACGGCATGATGGAGGCCAAGGCCGCCTTCGCCGACAAGGGCTTGGACTTCGCCAAGCAGGCCGTGGCCGTCACCGGCGAGGGCTCGCACCTCTACAAGGTCGCCACGTCCGAGGGCTGGCTCAAGACCTTCCGCATGTACGACTGGGTCGGCGGCCGCACGTCCGTCGCCGCGACCGTCGGGCTGGTGCCCATGGCCCTGCAAGGCCTCGACATCGACGCCTTCCTCGCCGGCATGGCCACGATGGACGAAGCGACCCGCGTCCACGACACCAAGAAAAACCCCGCCGCCAGACTGGCCCTGGCGTGGCACTTCCTCACGCACGGCAAGGGCGAGAAGGACATGGTCATCCTGCCGTACAAGGACCGGCTGCTGCTCATGTCGCGCTACCTCCAGCAGCTGGTCATGGAGTCGCTCGGCAAGGAGACGGACCTCGACGGCAACGTCGTGCACCAGGGCATCGCGGTGTACGGCAACAAGGGCTCGACCGACCAGCACGCCTACGTCCAGCAGCTGCGTGAGGGCGTGAACAACTTCTTCGCGACGTTCGTCGTCGTCCTGCAGGACACCGGCAAGCCCGGCCGCGTCCCGATCGTCGACGTCAACCCCGACGCCGAGCCCGGCGTCGACGCCGGCGACTACCTCAACGGCTTCTGGCAGGGCACGCGGCAGGCCCTGTACGAGAACGGCCGGCCGTCGATCACCATCACGTTCGACAAGCTCGACACCGGCGTCGTCGGCGCCCTGATCGCGCTGTACGAGCGGGCCGTGGGCTTCTACGCGACGCTGGTGAACATCAACGCGTATCACCAGCCCGGCGTCGAGGCCGGCAAGAAGGCCGCCGCGACGGTCGTCGAGCTGCAGAGCAAGCTGATGACCCACTTCGGCAAGGGCGTAACCGACCCGATCACCCCTGACGACGCCGCCGTCGCCGTTGGCGAGCCCGACGCCGCGGAGGTCGCCCACCACATCCTCTCGCACCTCGCCGCCAACAAGCGCGTCGTCGCGAAGAAGGGCAAGAAGTTCGCCTCGCTCTAGCACAACCCCGCCCAGCAGCGGGCACCAAACACACCGGAGGGACACCATGCGGTCAGGGATTTCAGCGGGTTTGCTGGCGGCGCTGGCCGCGGCGTCGGCCTCTGGGCACGTCACGATCACGTCCCCCGCCGACGACGGCGCCGGGTCGCTCCGCGAAGCCATCGCCAAGGCCAACGCCGACGCGTCCGTCACCCAAATCCACGTCGGCCGCGGCGTCGGCACGATCACCCTCGACTCGGCCCTGACCTACACCGGCACGCAGCCGCTCACGCTCTCCGGCGAAGGCGTCACCATCCGCGCCGCCGACGCCTTCGCCGGTGACGGCCTCATCGTCTCCAGCGGTGACGCCGACCTCACCCTCGTCGAGATCACCCTCGACGGCGCCTTCGCCGACGGCAAGGCCGCCGCCAACGGCGTGTACATCCCCGTCGGCCCCGACGCCTCCGGGATGCTCGCCGTCACCCTCGACCGCGTCACCCTCATCAACCACGGCCTCTTCGGCCTGCACGTCGCCGACCAGCTGCACAACTCCCCCGCCGGCGTCCGCCTCACCGTCAACGAGAGCTCGGTCACCAACTGCGGCATCGGCGCCCTCGACTACGACGGCATCCGCGTCGACGAAGGCGGCCCCGGCGACATCGACGCCGACATCGAGAACACCGCCATCGACGCCAACGGCGGCGACGGCCTCGAGCTCGACGAACGCGGCCCGGGCTCGGTCCTCGCCGACATCGACGACACCACCTTCGACGACAACGGCTTCTTCAACGAGGAAGACCTCGACGACGGCTTCGACATCGACGAGCAGGGCCCCGGCGACATCAAGGCCTCGCTCGAAGACGTCACGCTCAACGGCAACCTCGACGAAGGACTCGACTTCGACGAAGAAGACGCCGGCGATATCGACGTCGCCCTCGAAGACGTCTCCGCCAACGGCAGCACCGACGAGGGCATCAAGTTCAACGAGGAAGGACCCGGCGGGATCGCGGTCGATTTCGAAGATGTCGACGCCTCGGGCAACGGCGACGACGGCATCGAGCTCGACGAGTCCGGCGACGGCCCGGTCGACGCCGACTTCGAGGACGTCACGGCCTTCGGCAACGGTCGCGACGGCGTGCTGCTGCTCGAGTCCGGCGAGGGCGGGATCGCCGGCAAGCTCGAGGACTTCGTCGCCAGCAACAACGACGGCTCGGGGCTGACAATGATCGCCGACGACGCCGGCACGCTCGACGCCTCGCTCCGCCGCGCCAGCTTCGTGAGCAACACCGACTACGGCGTCTACGCCCGCCAGGACGCCTCGCCCCCCGGCCGACTCGCCACCCGACGCGTCCGCACCCACGACAACGGCGAGGGCGACTTCGAGCTCGACAACGTCGAACGTGTTGAGCAATAGGCGAAGCTGGGCCTGTTCAGGGGCCTGTCGACCGAGGATCACAAGAATCTCGCCGAAGGGGTTGCGTTGGATTACAGTTGTGATATTGTAGCCGGTAGTATTACAGACGTAATCATTCCTAGCCATGCCCAGCAACATCCCCAACATCTCCGAGGCCGAGTGGACCATCATGGAGGTCGTCTGGAGCCGATCACCCCTCACGGCCAACCAGGTGATCCAAGCGCTCGACGGCCACTGCGACTGGCACCCCAAGACGATCCGCACCATGCTCAATCGCCTCGTCCACAAGCAGGCGCTGCGTTACGAGCAGTCCGGCCGCGAGTATCTCTACCGACCCGCCGTCACGCGCGATCGCTGCGTCAAGCACGCCAGCAGGTCGTTCCTGAAGCAGGTCTTCGGCGGGGCCTCCTCCTCGCTTCTCGCCCATTTCGTCCAGCACGAAAAGCTCACCGATGAAGACGTCGACCGCCTCCGCCAACTCCTCGATCAGCGAAAGGACGCCTGATGTCGCCGCTCATGGACACGCTCGCGATCACGGCCACGACCGTCTGGGACATGTCCTGGAAGGCATCGATCGTCATCGGCGTCGTATGGCTCATCCGCCGAACGCTCGGCAATCGGCTGCACCCCGGATTCGGCTACGCCCTCGGCTTGATCGTGCTTGTCAAGCTTGTCCTCCCGGTCGCGCCGGCCAGCGAGATCAGCCTGTTCAACCTGTTCCCGACCGGCCAGCCAGTCGTGATGCCTTCAACACAGGTCGATGCCACGCTCCCACGCATCCCGATCTTCAGCCCGCCCGTCGAGCCAAGCACCGCACTTGCATCGACCTCGTCCCGCAGCCCCGCCGCCATGCCGGGCGGTAACGACGCGATCGCGCTGCGCCAACCCAACACGCAGGCATCGCCGCCCGTCCACTTCACGCCCACCCGCTGGGCATGGACAGCAACCTGGCTGGCGGCGCTCTCTGTCGCCTGGCTGATCGGTAGCTTGCTCTTCGTCTCGCGTTGCGTGTGGACGTATCGAGCCTTTGCCCGACGGCTCGCGGCCGACGGATACCCCGCCGATCGCTGGGTCTACGACCTGCTCGACCGGACCCGCGCCGATCTTGGCGTGCGGCGTGAAGTCCGCCTGTTGGAGACCCGCGAGGTCAAGACGCCGGCCCTGATGGGCTGGTGGACCCCCACCATCCTCCTGCCCGAAGGCTCCAGCGAGAGCCGCACCCGCCGCGAGATGCGCCACATCCTCACGCACGAGCTGATCCACCTCAACCACCACGACATCGCATCCAACTGGCTGCTGATCGTCATCCGCGCGGCCCACTGGTTCAACCCGCTGGTGCACATGTTCTGCCACGCCTTCATCGCCGACCGCGAGAAACTGCGCGACGCCCAGGTCATCCGTCGGCTCACGCCCGGCGAGCAGCTGTCCTACGGCCAAACCATCCTCAACCTGGCTCTGAACGCGGGCCGTGCACACCCGCATCTCGTCACCGCCGGCCTGATTCAACGGCCGGCGCTCATTCAGCAAAGGATTCACATGATCACCAAGCCGATCCCCTACACCGTCCCGCGCGTCGCCCTGGCGGGCGCGGTCATGACCGCGGTCGCCGCCGCCTGCCTCACGGGCTCGCCGCTCGCCGCTCAAGCCGCCGACGCCGAAGAGACGGCCAAGCCGGCCGCACCCGCGGCACCGAAACCGGCAACAAAGGCCAAGTCCGGCACGCGCTACGAGGACCTCCCGCTGCTCGACCTACGCGGCATGTCCGAGGAGGACCTGCGCAACATCGAGTCGATCGAAGACGTCGCGTTGGTCATCGTCTCGGAGTCGAATCGTGGAGCGCTGGGCTCGGTCACGATACAGGACGTCGCGACGGTCTTGCCGCTTCCCGATGACGCGAAGGTGACCACCATGACCGGTCAACTCAAGCTCGGCCCCGAGGCGTTCCAGGGCAACGACGAGAAGAGCGATATCCTCCTCGTTGTCGGCCAGGTCATCATCGAAGGCGACATCGATTCAGTGAGCTACGACGAGATGTTCGTCGTCGGTCAGGCCGTAATCTCCGAGGCCAGCTACTCGATGCTCGCCCCGCACATCACCAACGTCACGGGTCAGCTGATCGTCGTGCCCGGCACGCCGCGCGTGATCTTCACGCAGGAGTCCATCGGGGCCGAGTTCCTCGAGCTGATCGATACCCCCGAGTCACTCGTTGTGCTTGGCCGACTCAACATCGAGGACGATGTCACCAGCGAGCAGTTGCGCAAGAAAATCGCGTCCCTCCATGTGTTCGGGATGGTCTCGGTGCCCGCCCGGCTCGAGGCGACCGCGCAATTCCTCACCAAGGACAAGTTCGGCCAGATCAGCGTGCGGGACGAATAAGCCACGCACGAACTAGCCTCATTCTGAAATACTCCGGCCGCCTCCCCAGGCAACCGCTTGGGTGGCGGTTTTTCCTTTGAGTGTTGACCGATGAACCCAGTTGGCGATCGGCCCGACAGCTAACGCACCAGCCCGCCCGCGAGATCGGCGTTCTTGATGCCGGTGCGGGAGAGCTTGACGGCCTCAGGGTTGCTCGCCAGGCGCAGGGCCTCGGTGCCGGAGATCTTCTTCTGCTGATACAGCTCGATCAGGTGCTGGTCGAACAGCTGCATGCCCATCTCGCGCGAGGCGATCACCTGCGTGAGCTTGGTCATCTCGCCCTCGAGGATCACCTTCTTGGTGATCGGCACGCCACGGAGGACCTCGACGACCGGGACGCGGCCCTTGCCGTCCGGCACGCGGGCGAGGCGCTGGCTGATGATCGCCTCGAGGTTCGTCGCCAGCTGCATGAGCATGAGCTCGCGCTCGTTGGCGGGGAACAACGCGATGATGCGCTGGATCGTCTGCATGGCGTTGGTCGTGTGGATCGTCGCGAGGACGAGGTGCCCTGTGTCGGCGGCCTGCATGGCGGTGGCCATCGTCTCCTGGTCGCGCAGCTCGCCGATGAGCATGACATCCGGGTCCTGCCGCAGCGCCTCGCGCAGCGAGTGCAGGAAGCCGGTGGTGTCGACGCCGACCTCGCGCTGCGCGACCAGCGACTTGGCCGAGGTGTGCACGTATTCAATCGGGTCCTCGATGGTGATGATCCGCTGGGCGCGGTTCCTGTTGATCCAGTCGATCATCGCGGCGAGCGTCGTGCTCTTGCCGCTGCCGGTGGTGCCGGTGACGACGACGAGCCCACGCTCGGCCTGCGAGATCTCTTCGATCACGGGCGGCAGGCCGAGGTCCTCGAACTTCGGCGGCTCCTCGGAGATCCGTCGGAAGACGATCGAGATGTTCTCGCGCTCGTAGAACGCGGCGACGCGGAAGCGGGCGACGCCCTCGATGCGATAGGCGAAGTCGGCGGCGCGGTTGTCCTCGAGTTCGCCGCGGTGGACGTCGTTGGCGATTTGATTGATAAACCCGGCGATGTCCTCGCCGGTGAGCGGGTCGGTCTTGACGGGGTGCAGGTTGCCGTGGATCCGCATCGCGGGCGGCGAGCCGGCCTGGACGTGCAGGTCCGATGCGCCGTGCTGAGCCATCGAGCGGAGCAGTTGGTCAATGTCCATGCGGGCCTCCCGCGATCGAGGTGATGTGAGCCTGCCGACGGCCAAGCGGTCGACACCGTGCAGCTTACCCCGCCTCGGCCGTGGCGCGGGCGTCGCTCGCGATCGTCTCGACCACGCCTCGCGAGTCGCGGTAGAGCTGCGGCGACCAGACGCGGCGTAGCGCCCAGCCCTGCCACGCGAGGATGCCGGAGCGGAAGACCTCCCAGGTCACCGGATCGGCCGCGGCCTCGAACCGGTTGAAGTCGCAGAGAAGCCCGAGCGTCGCATCGTCGGCGCGTATCGGGTGGTGCAGCGCCGCGTCGATGCAGAAACCGCGGTTGCCCCAGTGCACGTCGCTGCCGATCCCCGCCGACGTGGCCAGCTCACGCCCCAGCGCCACGGCCAACGGCGAAACCGGCTCGATCGCGAGGTAACGCATCGTCGCGAGGCCGGGCGAGTCGTCAACGTGGCCGCCATCGCCCGTGTTGGCTTCCTCGCCGGCCTCCTCATAGGCCGCCGCCAGGTTTGCCGCGTAGCGCAGGTAGGCAAACAGCAGCCACGACCCGTTGGGCGACATGCCCTCGGGGATCGGGTCGGGGTGCGCGTAGGCCGTGCTTGGGATCGACGTGACCAGGTGCACGCGCTGGCGGGCGCGCGTGACCAAGACGTTGAGCCGACGTCCGCCGCCAGCGCGGCCCAGCGGTCCGAACCGCCTGTAGAACTTGCCTTCCGGGTTGGGGCCGTAAGTCGTGGAGATGATGATGTGGTCGCGCTCATCGCCCTGCACGCTCTCGAGGTTCTTGACGAACAGGCCCTCGAAAGACCCCTCGCCCCACCGCTGACGCGCCGCGGCGACGCGTTTGCCGAAGCCCGAGTCGGCGTCGCATCGGTTGGCGAGCGCGTCGAGGATCGTGTCGCGCTGCGAGATGCTGAAGCACGCCACCCCGATCGACGGAGGCTCCGGCTTGCTCAGCAGCTCGTCGATCAAGTCGCAGACGCGCTCCGCCTCGACGGGGTTGCACCGCTTGTCGTACACACCGTCGGCATCGATCAGGGTCACCGGCGCGTGCTTCGCGCGGTTGGACGGGTGGCCGGGGATCGCCTGCAGCCGGCTGCGGTAGAACTGGCGGTTGCTGAACTCGATGAGATCGGCGTTGCGGGAGCGATAGTGCACGTCCAGATAGGCCTCGTCGACGCCGACGTTGAGCGCCGCCTGCAGCAGGTCCTCGACCTCGCCGAGCACGGCCTCGAACATCGACTCGTCGCTGTCGATCGGCTCGTCGTCGCTGCTGACCAGGCCGGACTCGAAGAAGCGAGTCGGCGGCAGCTGCTTGGGGTCGCCGGCGATGACGACGCGGCGGGCGCGTGTCAGCACGGGCAGTGCCTCCTCGAGCCGACACTGCGACGCTTCGTCGAAGATGACGGTGTCGAACAACGCCTCGCGCGGGAAGACCTGAGCGACGGTCTCGGGGCTGGCCATCCAGATCGGGCAGAGGTCGAAGATCGGGTCGCCCTGCCCGTCCTCATAGTCGCTCTCAGCGCCGAGGGCGATGACTTGGCGGAGGCGCATCGCGCGGGCGCCGCGGACGTACAGGCGTTGACGGACGCGGGCGCCGAGGCTGTTGAGCCGGCTTCCAGTGCCAACGAGCAGGCGTTGGCGTTGGCGCTCGAGCCAGCGGTGGCGGACGGCCTTGGCGGTCTCCTCGTGCTTGGCGAGTTCGAGGTCGCCGTACTTCTTGAGGTCCTCGTCGAGCCTGCGCCCGTCGAACGCTCCGGCCCCGCCGGCGGTGTCGATCCGTCGGTCGATCTCGCCGGCGATGATCGCGCGCTCCAGCGTCGCCAGTGCGTCTTCAGTTGACAGCCCGGCGCCCAGGCAGGCATCGGTGGCCGCGTTCAACCCCGCGGGCAGCTCGACAAGCGACTGCCCGATGCGCAGGACCTCTTCTAGGTGGGCAAACCCGTCGTGCAGGCGGGTCATGAACGGCTCGACGCGCTGACCCTTGCGCATGCCGGCGCTGATGGCGCGGAGGCCGTCGTCGTTAATCAGACCGAGCGAGGCACAGGCGTTGTCGACGGCGAGGATCGCTCGGCCGCGGGGCTGGCTCTGCGCGAGGCCGGCTTGAAACGACGCGAGCTGGGGGGCGTCGGCCGTGGCGGCGCGGATCGGCTCGGCCAGCCGCGGGTCTTCGCTCGCGATCGTGCGCAGCTCGAGGTGGCGTTCGTGCCGGGCGAGCTCTTTCAGCAGCGTGGTGTCGTCGTGGATGGTGCTGCCAGGCGTGCCGTCGAGGTCGTTGAGCAGGGCCGAGAGGATCAGCCGCGTCTTGAGCCCGCGGAGGAACGCGGCGACGCGCTCGGCGTGCTCGGGGCTAGGCGCCAAGCCGTAGTGCCGCAACGCACGCCGGGCGGCGGCCTTGGCGGAGAACGCCAGGAAGCCGAGCCATGACTTGGTCGAGGCGAGGTAGCGGTCGAGGTCGACGATACCCTCGTTGACCTGGGCGAGGCCGGGTATCGCGTCGCCGAGCGCGAGCTTGAGCTCGGTGTCGAGCGGAGCGAGCGCACCACGGTCGTCGGCGTGATGGCCGAGGCGTTCGAGTGAGCTCTTCGCGTCGCCGGCATCGAGCGCCCAGACGCGCTCAACGACCGGGGTGTCCTCGGCAACGTCGACCTCGCTCAGCAACGCGCTCGCGCGTTCGCGGCGAGCGAGCTGGGGTTCGATCGGCTCGTCGATGCCGAAGGTAGGGATGCGGTCGTCGATCGTGCCATCCACGACCCTCGCCTCTTCCATGCAGGTCGCGAGCTTCTGCCGCAGCGGACCGACCGGCATGCCGAGGAATGGCTCAAGGCCGACGCCGGCGCAACGTGCCCACGCATTGGTCGGGTAGTCGATCGCGGTGGCGCGGTTGAGCAGAAGCTCGAGATCGCCACGCCGCTGCTCGAACGCATCGAGGCCGAGCCCGCCCAGCCCTCCGAGCGACTCGGCCACCTCGTCGGGCGGCGCGCCGATCGCCAGCCACCGCCCAATCAGCGCATGCAGGCTGGCGCCGGACGCGTCGGGCGCCATCAGCATCGCGTGCTTGGCGGTCAGCTCGTCGTGCAGCTTGGCGAGCTCGGCGTCGATCTTCTCCAGGCGACCCTCGGCGCGCGAACTGGACTTGGCGGACTCCAGGGCTTCGAGCCGGCCACGGATGGCCATATACAGGTCACGCTGGTCGCGTTGCGGGTCGTGGACGACGGCGCAGAAGTCGCCGAGGCCGAGGTGTTCGAGCCGGTTGGCGACGACGTCGAGGGCGGTGCGCTTGTCGCAGACGAAGAGGACGCGTTCACCCCGTGCGAGATGGTCGCCGATGATGTTGGTGATGGTCTGGCTCTTGCCGGTGCCGGGTGGGCCGTGGATGACCAGAGCCGGGCTCGTGCGGGCGGCGGCGACGGTGGCGGCTTGGCAGGGGTCGGCGCGGGCGACGTTGCGTTCGCCCTCGATGCGGCCGCGCACGCCGTCGACGGGCAAGGCGGCTTGCTCGTCGTCCCCGTCCTTGGCGTTGTCGAACGCGGTGTCGGCGCTGATGAACGATCGCACGGGGCCTTGCAGCGTGTCGTCGTCGATCATCTCGCGGGTGTCGCGGATGAGCCCCTGGTTGGACGACGGGAACAGGCCCACGACGGCGCTGCTGAGCAGCACGGCTTCGTTGGGCAGATCCTCGGCCTTGGGCACGGGCTCCAACGTCACGCCGTCGAACGCGGCGAATCGCTCGGCGTCGACACCCGGCATGTCCAGCGCGGTCACCACGTGGCGGATCAGCTCGACTATCTCACGCCGCGGATCCTCGCCCGACTCGTCGACGAACAATCCTTCGGGGGCCTTGCCCGTCTCGCGCTCGATCCACGCCAGCAGCGCTGTGTTCTCGGCGACCAGGTCCACGCCGCTGCCGCGGGCCGAAAACGTCACCGCCGGCCTGCTGCCCGTCGAGACGTCGAGCGTCACCGGCACCATCGCGATCGGCGCGACGATCCGCCGACCCGTGCCGGTCAGCAAGCCGGGCGGCAGCGCGAGGATCGGGTATCCGACGTACAGCGCCGAGACGCCCGTGTCCTGCTCGTACGTCCGTGCATCCTCGCTCAGATAGCGCAGCTTGCGCAGCAGCTTGACCTGCCGGTCCCACGCCCGCGCGGCGGCTACGCGCTGCGGATCGGGCGACGCCTGTTCGTCACGCTCGAGCTCGACGCGCGGCACCTCGCCGGGGAAGCGTGCCTTGCCGGCCGGGCCGAGGACGTCGGCGAGCAGCGACTGGAGTTCGGCGCCACTAAGCGCCGCGAGCGAGCTGGCGTCGATCCGCTGCCGGCTGGAGTGCGGCCGGCAGTTGAGGCTCGGGCCAGACATGAGCGACGCGTACAGCCGGTCCAGCATCGTGCTCAGCACGCCGTTGCTCGCCATCCTCGTTCTCCTGCCAGGGTCGCCAGACGCGCACAACGCAGGCCGACGGGCGCAATCTACCTCACCGGGGAATCAGCGGCCGCTGCCATTACGCAATGCCAACCCAACTCCTTGAACGTCGATGTTTGCTCGATAATCATCCGCGGAACCATGGGATATGCTCGTGCTCGTAGAACATTGCGTCAGAAAGGCAGGCGGCGCAGTCTACTTGATAGGTCGACGCGCTCTAGCGGCCATCAGACCACTCCCCTCTTCGCTCTCGCCGGGTATCTCATGATGAGGCGGGCGATCGTCTTAGCTGAGATAAGGTCGATCTTGACAGCCTGGAGATACTCTTGAGTTCTCGTGGCCAACAACGACCCGCCTAGAGGTGCGCACTCAAATCAACGCGATCTGCCCTTGTCGTCAAGAGCACACAAGCTTCGCAACTGTCCCTTCGCTATTCAACCGACTAAAGCAAAAACGAGAAAGCCCCGTATGGGCAAGACAAGTCGCGTTGCAGCCGCGCCACTGAAGCCCATTGCCGGCTGCTTCGACGCGTCGACTCAAGCGGACGAGGCGTGCACTGTATAGCCATGTCGACTCTACAGCCAATTAGGAATATGAGCGCTATCAAACTTTCGATTGCCCGTACTCTCCGGCTTGACACATGAATGCGCGTCGCTACCTTACCAACGGATCACCAGGAACTTTGTACCACTTTTACGAGCGTGATCTTACAACCTGACCGAGACGGTGGCCCCATTCATCATTCCTAAGTGGGCTGAGAGCGTCTTGATTGCCATGGAATCCGTAAGCATTCCATCGCCCGATCTCTACATCTGAATTTTGTCTAACCGTCCCTAGTGCCCATGGATTGGGCAATCGCGCCGGGGGTGCATTGTTGCACGGCGCGTTCTCCTGAGGGTTTGGAGGCCAGTGATGCTTAATAAGTATGCTATGCGTGTTGTTTTGATCGGTACGGTTTCGCTAGCGGGGCTCTTGGTCCAACCCGTGTCGGCTGCTGACATCTATGTGAGCGAGTCGGCCGGGAGCGACACGAACGACGGGCTCTCCACCGGAACGGCGGTCAAGTCGCTTAGCCGAGCGATGGAACTGGTCGCTTCGGGGATCGGCACCGGCGTATACCTGAAGTCTGGCGACGTGTTCGATGGAGAAAACTTCGGCCGCTTCAACCGCTCCAGCGATGGCGGGACGGCCGACAATCCTTTTGTGATCGGCTCCTACGGCAACGGCGCCAAGCCGGTGGTGACGCCCGCCGGGACCGACAGCGGTTTCCGCATCTGGGGCGACAACGTAAACCACGTCCGTATCGAGAACATCGCCTTTGCCAAGCCGCTCGATCGGCATGGCGGCGGAGCCGCGATCTCGGTGCTCAATCCGATGACCGGGCTGACACTCGATGGCGTCGTAACTACTGGTTTCTCGGTCGGCGTTCAGCTCCAGGGGCGTGAGAACGAGCACATCAAGGACGTCGTCGTCCGTAACTCGATCGTCGAGCACGCCTTCGTCGACAAAAACGTCGCCAGCGGCCACTCGTCGGGGTTCTACACGTCGAACGTCGAGGGCCTGCTGATCGAGGACAGCGTGTTCGACCACAACGGCTGGAACGCTGACATCGACGGCGCCGGGCCGACCAAGTTCAACCACAACCTCTACATCCAGAGCGATACCGAGGATGTCGTGTTCCGCAACAATATCGTCACCCGCGCATCGGCGGCCGGCCTGCAGATGCGCCCCGGCGGTGTCGTCGAGGGCAACGTTTTCGTCGCAAACTCGGACGCCTTCTACCTCTCCAGCGGGCAGGAAGACGCGGACGGACGAGCGATCGGCAACGTCGTGCTGCACGGCTCTGACAAAGACATCCAGGGCGCGATCTCCTGGGGCATCGACATGAAAAACAACGAGGGCTACCTCGCGATCGACAACCTCGTGGCGCATGGCCCAGACGGCGCTGGCGCGGCGCTCGTCGGCCTCACCGGCGTGACGGCCGAGGGCAACGTCGTCTACGACTGGGGCAACAGCGACGACCTCGGCGACCTCGACGGCGTAGAGGATCGCACGATCTTCACCTATCAGGAGATCCTCGGCGGCATACCGACCATCGAGGCCTTCGTAGCCGACGCCAAGGCGTTCCTGCCGACACACTCGGCCGAGCTCATCACCGCTTACTTCCTCGAAGGCATCGATCCGACCGCTGGCGGCGGCGGGATCCCCGAACCCGCGTCGGCGGTGCTGCTGGCCATCGGCGGCACCGTACTGCTGGCGCGTCGCTCGGCCCGGGCTAAGGCATAGCCGCGCCGTTGCCCAGTTTGCCGAGTCCGCAGGATTGCTCGCCCCCGGTGCGCCCGCCGCGCCGGGGGCTTTTGCTTTAGATGCTGCGAAGTCCGCGTTTCGTTATTCTTTCGCGGTCTCAGCAAGGACGGTCGCCGCTGGCGGCCGTGAGACCGATCCTTCCCGCCGTCCTGCTCGGCCCGCCCGACCGCGGCCTGCTGTTCGTCCACCCCACCCCTTCGGTGCACCGCCCGCCAAGCCCATGCTGCTGAACTACTTCCGCGCTCAGACCGCCACCGCCAAGGCCGACATCCTCTCGGGCCTCACCGTCGCCCTGGCCCTGGTCCCCGAGGCCGTCGCCTTCGCCTTCGTCGCCGGCGTCGACCCGCTCATCGGCCTGTACTCGGCGTTCTTCATCGGGCTCATCGCCGCCGTCGTCGGCGGACGCCCGGGCATGATCTCCGGCGCGACCGGCGCCATGGCCGTCGTCGTCGTCGCCCTCGTCGCGACCCACGGCGTCGCCTATCTCTTCCCCGCCGTCATCCTCTGCGGGCTCATCCAGGTCGCCGTCGGCCTCGGCCGCCTCGGCAAGCTCATCCGCATCGTCCCCCTGCCCGTCATGCTCGGCTTCGTCAACGGCCTGGCGATCGTCATCGGCATGGCCCAGCTCGGCTCGTTCAAGGTCCTCAGCCCCGATGGCGTGCTGCACTACATGACCGGCGCACCGCTGATCATCATGCTCGCCCTCGTCGCCGCAACCATGCTCATCATCTGGGGCCTTCCCAAGCTCACCACCGCCGTCCCCTCCTCACTCGTCGCCATCCTCGCGATCTCCTTCGCCGCGGCCGGCATCAACGCCATCGCCCCCGCCGGCTGGCTGCCCGCCAACACCGCCAACGTCGCGCCGACCGTCGGCGACATGCTCGCGACGAACCT
>JBCCZA010000059.1:0-16224 GCA_039188455.1 Planctomycetota bacterium | reverse complement strand
TTCCTTGCTGGGCAGGCAGCCGATCAGGCCGGGGTGCATGATGCCGGCGAACTCGACGCCGGGGATGTGGCGGGAGTTGGCGTAGACGCCGGAGAAGTTCCAGCAGGCCTTGCGGGCGTCGGGGTAGTGCTCGGTGAGGAAACCGCCGCCGTTCTCCTTGGCGAACAGGCCGGTGAAGCCCCATTGCGAGTCGGGCAGGACGCCGACATCGAGGATGTCGACTTTGAGGAGGTCGCCGGGCTGGGCGCCCTCGACGCCGATCGGGCCGGAGAGATAGTGGACCTTGGTGAGGTCGACGACCTTGATGTCGGTGGCGGAGTCGTCGTCCTTGATCTGACCGCCGGTCCAGTCGACGCACTCCACGCGGAATTCCGAGCCGGGCTTGACCATCGCAACCATGGGGATGTCGGGGTGCCAGCGGTTGTGCAGGGTGTCCTGGGATTCCGGGGATGCAGAGACATCAACCTTGATCAGCGTTTCCATACGGCGGGCTCTCCTGCGTGAGGGGACGGACGATTTGGTCTAATGCAAATGCGATTGCATTTGCGGCATAAACACTTGCCAAGACTTGAGATACGAGGCAAAGACGATGCCAGTGCACCATACCGGATGGACGGCGAATCCTTGCCTAAGAATCGCGCTAAGTTCCTGATTAAGGGTCCACCCTGTCCAATAACTAGGCAGCGCAACATCGGTAGGCTGGCGGGATGGCGACGCTGGCGAGCGAATCGATCGAGCAGGACCAGTCGACATCGGACGCTCGGACGGCTGGTGTGGGGCGGCTGACGGTCGAGCACGTCGCGGGGCGGTCACGGGTGGTGGCGGCGTACGCGACGAACCCGCTGAAGCTGCTGACGCCGACCCCGCCGATGGGCGACGAGCCGGCGCCGCCGCGGGTGTTTGTCTCGGGGTACGGCGGCGGGTTACTCAGCGGCGATCGCGTCGAACTAGACGTCTCGATCGGCGAGGGGGCGTCGGGGATGCTGGGCACGCAGGCGTCGACCAAGGCCTATCACGCCGACCCATCGGGCACGCCGGCCACGCAGCGGCTGGACGCGCGCGTAGCACGCGACGGCCGGCTCGCGTTGCTGCCCGATCCGGTGGTGTGCTTCGCCGACGCCGTCTACGAGCAGGAGCAGGCGATCGACGTGGCGGCGGACGGCGGCGCGGTGGTGCTGGACTGGATGACGGCCGGGCGGGTCGGCAGCGGGGAGCGGTGGGCGTTCTCGCGGTACCTCAGCCGGACGCGGGTCCGCCTGGACGGGCGGGAGATCGTGCACGACGCGCTAATGCTGGATCACTCGACGCCGGGCGGAGTGGGGCCGTTTGCCCGGGGCGCGTCGGTGAGCGTGCTGGCGACGCTGTGGTTCGTGGGGTCGGCCGCGGCGGAGGGCGCGGCGTGGGTCGAGCGGCTGCGGGGCGAGCCGGTAGAGCGAGACGCCGCGGTCATCGCGTCCGGCGGGGTGCTCGCCGACGGCGAGGCGGTGGTCGGTCGGTGGGCGGGCGGGTCGGTCGAGTCGGTCCGAGCGGCGTTGGACCCGGCCCTGGACGGGCTGCGGCGGAGTTGGCGGATCGATCCGTGGTCGCGAAAGTGGTAGCGGGCCAGACGCTCACACCCTGAGGCGTGCCGACCGAGTCAGCCGCGCTGTCGGGGCTGGGACGCCCTACTCCTTGTCCACGGCCTTGACGTCGACCTTGAGCTTGTTGTCCGGGTTCTCGCCCTTAAGCTTGATCTTGACGCTCAGGTCCTCGTCGCGGTTGATCTTGGTCTTGATCTGCCCGTCGGTGACCTCGAACTTCTGGCCAAACACACGGATCGAGCCCTCCGACACGCCGCCCTTGGCCGTGCTGAACGCGGGCGTCGTCGTATCGAACACCAGCTTGGCGGAGACCTTCCGTTCGTTGTTCTTGCGGGTGTCCTTGTTGCTGACGGTGGACTGGTCGCCGTCGTAGTCCAGCTCGGCCCGGTTGGTGGATGTCTTCTGGCGCCGTTTTTTCTGGGCGGTCTTGGTCGGCTTCGAGGAGGCGGTGACGCGGGTCTTGTCGTATAGGCGGCCTTCGGTGCCGTCGTCGCTCTGGCCGGGATACCGACGCTTGGCGTCTGGTTTGCCCACGGCGGTCGAGTGCGATGTGGTGTAGTAGGCCGACACCATCACCCCCCCGGCCAGCAGCGCCTTGAGCCGAAGACTCTTGGCTGTCTTCTTGGGCTTGAACGAACGCTTGCTCATGATTCTCCCGCCTCGTGCCTGAAGTGAAGAATCGTTGCCGCGTGAGATCTGCTCGCCGCGGCGCTCCCCCCGCCTCGCAACCTATCCACGACGCCGCCGCAGCGTCAAGGCGAAAGCCGGCCCGCCACGCGACAACGCCCGACTTTGCTACAGTTGCGACCGCCTGCCACCCCCGTGATCCCGGCCGTCCGCGACCGGTCACGCGTCCCCTCACGACCTAATCGCCCCGCCAAGATCACGGCTTGAGTCATGCACCTGACGCCGCGCGAGATCGAGAAGCTGATGCTGCACAACGCCGGGTTCGTCGCGCAGAAGCGACTGGCCCGCGGCGTCCGGCTCAACCAGCCCGAGGCGGTCGCTCTCATCGCGACGGTCATCATGGAGTTCATCCGCGACGGCAAGCGCGTCGCCGAGCTGATGAACCTCGGCAAACAGCTGCTCGGCCGTCGGCAGGTCATGCCCGGCATCGCCGAGCTGCTGCACGAGGTGCAGGTCGAGGGCACCTTCCCGGACGGCACCAAGCTCGTCACGGTGCACCACCCGGTGAGTGCGATGGACGGCGACCTCTCGCTCGCCCTCTACGGCAGCCACCTGCCCATCCCCGAACTCAGCGTCTTCGGCGACCAACCGAGCGACTCGTCGCCCGAGCCTATGCCCGGCGCTTGCACGCCGCTGGACGGGACGATCGAGCTCAACGCCGACCGCAGCACCGTGACCATAGACATCACGAACACCGGCGACCGCCCCGTGCAGGTCGGCAGCCACTACCACTTCATCGAGACCAACGCGGCGCTGCGTTTCGACCGCGGCGCCGCGTACGGCAAGCGGCTGGACATCCCGGCCGGCACGGCGATCCGCTTCGAGCCCGGCGAGACACGCTCCGTCACGCTCGTCGAGATCGCCGGCAACCAGGTCATCCACGGCGGCAGCGGCCTGGCCAACGGGCCGGTCAGCGACGAGAACAAGGCCGCCGCCCTGCAACGCGTCGCCGACGGCGGCTTCGCCGACACCTAACTCACCACCTCCAGAGAGAAGAAGACCATGCAGTCCATCACCACCCTCGCCCACGCCGGCCATTCGCACACGCCCGACTTCGCCGCTTACCTGACGCACCCGCTCACGCTCGCCGCGATCGGCGTCGCGATGGTGGCGACCGTCGCCGGCGTGCGCCTCGTGATCCGCAGCCTCGCCGCTCGCCGCGCCGCTCAGTCCGCGAAGTAAGCCCGCCAGACCGCTTTACCCAGGAGACGCCCATGGCCTACGCGATGCCCCGCGACGCCTATGCCCAGATGTTCGGGCCGACCACCGGCGATCTCCTCCGACTCGGCGACACCTCGCTCACCCTGCGCGTCGAGTACGACCTCACGTCCTACGGCGACGAGTGCAAGTTCGGCGGCGGCAAGGTCCTACGCGAGGGCATGGGCCAGCGGGCCGGCGGCGACCCGGCCGAGGCGCTCGACTACGTCATCACCAACGCCCTGATCGTCGACTACACCGGCATCTACAAGGCCGACGTCGGCATCAAGGACGGCCACATCACCGGCATCGGCAAGGCCGGCAACCCCGATGTCATGCCCGACGTCACGCCCGGCATGGTCGTCGGCGTCACGACCGAAGCCATCGCCGGCGAGGGCCACATCCTCACGGCCGGCGGCCTCGACACCCACGTCCACTTCATCTGCCCGCAGATCGCCGACGAGGCCATCGCCTCCGGGCTGACCACCCTCGTCGGCGGCGGCACCGGACCGGCCACCGGCACCTGCGCCACCACCTGCACCCCCGGCGCCAACAACATCGCGATGATGCTCCGGGCCACCGACGGCCTGCCGCTGAACTTCGGCTTCCTCGCCAAGGGCAACACCGCCCTGCCCGAGGGCCTGCCCGAGCAGATCACCGCCGGCGCGATCGGCATGAAGCTGCACGAGGACTGGGGCACGACCCCCGCCGCGATCGACTGCTGCCTCTCGGTCGCGGACGACATGGACGTGCAGGTCTGCATCCACACCGACACGCTCAATGAGTCCGGCTTCGTCGAGGCCTCGATCGCCGCGTTCAAGGGACGCACGATCCACACGTACCACACCGAGGGCGCCGGCGGCGGGCATGCGCCGGACATCATCAAGGTCTGCGGCGAGGCCAACGTCCTGCCGTCGTCGACCAACCCGACCCGCCCCTACACCGTCAACACGATCGATGAGCACCTCGACATGCTCATGGTCTGCCACCACCTCGACGCCAACCTGCCCGAGGACGTGGCCTTCGCCGAGTCGCGCATCCGCGGCGAGACGATCATGGCCGAGGACATCCTGCACGACCTCGGCGCCTTCGCCGTCATGGGCTCGGACTCGCAGGCGATGGGCCGCGTCGGCGAGGTCGTCACGCGCACCTGGCAGACGGCCAGCAAGATGAAGGACCAGCGCGGCCACATCGGCAACGACTCCGCCGCCCTCGGCGACAACGACCGCATCAAGCGGTACGTTGCCAAGTACACCATCAACCCCGCCATCGCCCACGGCATGAGCCACCTCATCGGCTCGGTCGAGGTCGGTAAGCTCGCAGACCTGGTGCTGTGGAAGCCGGCGTTCTTCGGGGCCAAGCCCGAGATCGTGATCAAGGGCGGCCACATCGCCTGGGCCCAGATGGGCGACCCGAACGCCTCGATCCCCACGCCCCAGCCCGTGTTCATGCGGCCGCAATACGCGTCGCTGGCCAAGGCCGTCGGCCCGACGTCGATCGCCTGGGTCAGCCAGGCCGCCGACACCGTCGACACCGCCGAGGGCTACGGCCTCAGCAAGCGCATCGAGCCGGTGAAGAACTGCCGCGGCATCGGCAAGGCCGACATGAAGCTCAACGACGCCACGCCCGACATCGATGTCGACCCCGAGACCTACAAGGTCACCGCCGACGGCGAGCTGCTCGCCTGCGAGCCGGCCGAGTCGCTGCCGCTGGCGCAGAAGTACTTCCTGTTCTGAGCCGCGGCGTGGACTGGCGGCTCTGGCAACTCCTCGACTCGGCGTTCCCCATCGGCGGGTTCGCCCACTCCGGCGGGCTCGAAGCGGCGCACCAGCACCGCCTGGTCAACGACGCCGACGAGTTGACTGCGTTTATCGAGCGCCGCTGGCACGACGCGGCGCACGGCCCGCTCGTCTTCGCCCGGTGCGCCTTCGACGGCGACGCGCCGATCGCCGAGCTTGACGACGCGTGCGATGCCTTCACCACCAACGCCATCGCCAACCGCGCTAGCCGTCGTCTCGGCCGGGGGCTGATCGCCGTCGCCGAGCGCGGCTTCGCCACGCCGGCCATCATCGACATCGAACGTGACGTCCGCACCCACGATCGACCGGGGCACCTGCCGGTGATGTTCGGCGCCGTCACGGCCGAACTCGGCGTGCCGCTCGACACGGCGCTCGCCGCGTACCTGTTCGTGGATGCCCGCGCGGTGTTCTCGGCCGCCATCCGCCTCAACGTCGTCGGCCCGATCGACGCCCAGGCACGGCTGGCCGCCCTGCAAGAGCGCGTCCCCGAACTCGTCACCCTTAGCCAGACGATCGCCCTCGACGAGATAGCCGCGTCGAGCCCGCTGCTAGACTTGGTCTGGGGTCAGCACGATCGCCTGTACAGCAAGCTGTTCCAGTCATAAAGCCGCGATCGTCGATCGCGGTGAGGCAGCCACACCCGCCATGCACATCTCCGCCGACCACGACTTCATGGACCACCCCGGCAAGTTCGCCGAGCGCGAGGCCGCCATGGCCCACCGCGACCTCGAGCGACGCGCCTTCACCGTCGGCGTCGGCGGGCCCGTCGGCTCGGGCAAGACCGCCCTGCTGCTCGCCCTGTGCAAGCGCCTCCGCGACGACTACGAGCTCGCCGCCGTCACCAACGACATCTTCACCCGCGAGGACGCCGAGTTCCTGACGCGCAACGAGGCCCTGCCGCCCGAGCGCATCAAGGCCGTCGAGACCGGCGGCTGCCCGCACACCGCCATCCGCGAGGACATCACGCCTAACGTCCTCGCCCTCGAGTCGCTCACCGCCACGTTTAAGCCGCAGCTCTTGCTCTGCGAGTCCGGCGGCGACAACCTCGCGGCCCACTTCTCGCGCGAGCTCGCCGACTTCTCCGTCTATGTCATCGACGTCGCCGGCGGCGACAAGATCCCCCGCAAGGGCGGGCCGGGCATCACCCAGTCCGACCTGCTGGTCATCAACAAGATCGACCTCGCCGAGGCCGTCGGCGCGGACCTCGAGGTCATGCGCCGCGACGCCACCAAGATGCGCGACGACGGGCCGTTCGTGTTCACCTCGATCCGCGACGGCGACGGCATCGACACCGTCGTCGACCACATCCTGCACGCCTGGGCCCACGCCACCGGCGCGCCCCACTGATTCAACCGATCGATCACGAGGAGTCTGCTTATGCGCATCGCCGTCGGCTCGTACACGGACGGGACTGAAGTCGTCGAAGGCACCGACAGCACGGGCGTCGGCACCGCGTCGTTCGACCCCGACACCGGCGCCCTCGCCCCCCTGCACGCCGTGCCCGACACCGAGCAGAACTCCTGGGTCGAGCCGTCGCTCGACGGCGCCCGGCTCTACGCCAACGGCGAGCTGCACGACGTGCCGGGCCAGGTGATCGACTTCGCCCTCGACCCCGACGCCAAGCCCACGCTGATCAACCGGCGCGACGCCGAGGGCAAGGACCCCTGCCACATCGCGACGGTCGGCGACCGCCTGTTCTGCGCGAACTACAACAGCGGCTCCACCTCCGTGTTCAACCTCTCCGACGCCGGCATCGGCGAACCGATCGCCGTGTATCAGTACGAGGGCTCGGGCCCCAACAAGGGCCGGCAGCGCGGCCCGCACGCGCACCAGACCCTCATCAGCCCCGACAACCGCTGGCTGTACGTCTGCGACCTGGGCAGCGACCGCGTGCACGTGCACGACCTCGCCGACCGCGCCGCCCCACTCGTCCACAGCGTCCCGATCGACGCCGGCGCCGGGCCGCGACACATGGCCTTCCACACGACGCAGCCGATCGCGTACGTCTGGTGCGAGCTGCGGCCGCTGGTCATCGAGTTCGACTGGGACGCCGCGACCGGCGAGCTCACGAACCCCCGTGCCCACGACCTGGATGCGGACTTCGGCATGACCGGCGCCAACGCCGGCGCCGCCGTGTGGGTGCATCCCTCGGGTGACGTCGTCGCCGTGTCCGAGCGGGCGCAAGGCACGATCGCCCTGCTGAGCCTGACCGACGGCCACGTCGATGGCCGAACGCTCCGCCTCGAGACAGGCATCAAGACGCCGCGCGACTTCCGCTTCTCCCCCCAAGGCGACTGGCTGCTGATCGCCTGCCAGGACACGCACCGCATCGCGTCCCACCGCCTCGCCGACCCGATGTCCCCCGAGCCTCAGCCGGCCTCGACGATCCCCTGGCGCAAGCCCGTGTGTATCCCGTTCCTGGTCGAGCCCTGAAGACGTCCGCATCGGGCAACGGGCGAGATCGCGCGGCCGATACGATGCCGCGGTGAGCCAGCAAGCCGCCGCCACCGACGCCCCGCCGCGACGATCCGACCTCGCGCCGGTCCGCCTGGGCTTTGCCGGCGTGGCCGGCTACGGCGGCGAACTCATCGATCAGCTGCGATCGCTGGAGCATCGGCTGGCCGTGCCCTCGGCCGTCGCCGCGGTGTACGAGGCCTTCCCCGAACGGGCCGGCGAGTTGATCTACACGCTCGAGGCCGAGGGCGTGCATCGGCACGACACGTTCGACGCGCTGCTGGCCGACCCGGACGTCGAGATGGTCTGGCTGCCGGTGCCGATCCACCTGCACCGCGACATGACGCTCGCGGCCTTCGCCGCCGGCAAGGCCGTGATGTGCGAGAAGCCCGCGACGGCAAGCGTGGCCGAGCTCAAGGACATGATCGCCGCTCGCGACGCGGCCGGGCTGCCGCTGCTCATCGGCTTCCAGGAGGTCTACGACCCGGCGACGCGCGACCTCAAGCAACGCCTGATCGACGGCGTGATCGGCCGCGTCGAACGCGTCAGCGTCCGCGCATCTTGGCCCCGCGCCGACAGCTACTTCGCCCGCAGCGACTGGGCCGGCCGACGCACGATCGACGGCGCCGCCGTCCACGACAGCCCGCTGGCCAACGCCTTGGCCCACTTCGTGAACCTCGCGCTGCTCTTCGCCGGCGTCGACCGCCTCGACCACGCGGCCACCGCCACCGACCTCGACGCCACGCTCTACCGCGTCAACCCCATCGAGAACTTCGACACCGTCACCCTCCGCTCGCCGACCGACGCCGGACCCGAGCTGCTCGTCTGGCTGACCCACGCGGGGCACGAGCTCGTGCACCCCGTGATCCAGATCGACGGCGACGCCGGACGCGTCACCCGCACGCTCGGCGAGGTGCGCATCGAGCCCACTAACAGTGAGCCCGAGGTCATCACGCTCCGCCCGCGCGACCGAGCCCCGATGTTCGACGCACTCGGCGCCGTCGTCCGCGGCCTGCCGAACGACCGGTCGATCATTGCGACGCCCGAGCTGGCGATGCCGCACACCCGGCTGGTTGAGCAGCTCGCCGGCCTGGCCATCGAGACGATCCCCGAGCACGCGGTCGAGACCGCCGAACACCCCAACGGCACGCTCAAGTTCATCCCCGGCATCGAGCAACGCTTCGCCGACGCCCAGACCACCGGCCAAGCCCCGCTGAACCTGCTGCCCTGACGGCTCAGCCGTGCTGCTGCACAAGCCCGACCGCCTCGCGCGTCGCCGACTCGATCTGATCAAACGCCCGCTCGGCCAGCCACGCCTTGCTGACCATCCAGCTCCCGCCGCACGCCGCGACGGCGTCGATCGCCAGGTAGTCCGCGAGGTTGCCCGGCCCGATCCCGCCGGTCGGCACGAACTTGACCCCGCCGAACGGCGCGGCGAACGCCTTGAGCGTCTTCACCCCGCCCAGCGCCTCGGCCGGGAAGAACTTCACCACCTCCACGCCCAGCGACACGGCCGCCGTGATGTCCGTCGGCGTCGCCACGCCGGGGTAAATCGGCACGCCCTTGGCCTGGCACCACTCGATCACCGCCGGGCTCGTGCCGGGCGCGACGACGAACTCGGCCCCCGCGCCGACCGCCAGCTCCGCCTGGTCGAGGGTCAGCACCGTGCCGGCCCCGACGATCAGGTCGCCACGCTTGGCCATCGCCCGGATCGACGCCTCGGCCGCCGCGGTCCGCAGCGTCACCTCCGCGACCGGCAGCCCGCCGGCCACCAGCGCATCGGCCAGCGGCTCGGCGAGATCCGCGTCCGGCAGCGCGATCACCGGCAGAAGGCGGTGGGCGGTGATCTTCTCGTGAACGCTCGGCGTGTCGGTCGTCGTCACTGTTCTCTCTCGCGTTGGGTCAGAGGCGTTGCAGCGTGAGCCCACCGTCGACGTGGATCACCTGCCCCGTGGCGTACGGCACCTTACCCGACGCGAGCGCCGCCACCGCCGAGCCGACATCCTCCGGCGTGCCCCACCGCGGCTGCACCGTCAGCCCCTCGGCCAGCAGCTTGTCGTACTTCTCGGTCACGCCGGCAGTCATGTCGGTCGCGATCACGCCGGGGCGGACCTCGAACGCCTCACAATTAAACTCGGCCAGCCGCGCCGCCCAGAGCTTGGCCGACATCGCAATGCCGGCCTTGCTGATGCAGTAGTCGCCGCGGTTCGTGCTGGCGACCGTCGCCGAGATCGAGCCGACGTAGACGACGCAACCGCGGTACGCCGAGTCCGCCTCGTGCTGCCGACGCATCCAGCGAGCGACGAGTTGCGTGAGGAAGTACGGACCCTTGAGGTTGATGTCGATCAATCGATCGAAGCTCGTCTCGGTCGCGTCCATCATGTCAGCCCGCACGTCCGGCGCCACGCCGGCGTTGTTGACCAGCGTGTGCAACGCGCCGAACTCATTCTCGACGGCTGCAACGAGCGCTTCGCGCCCGGGGCCGTCGGAGATGTCGGACTGCAAGTACAGCACGCGCGTGCCCGATCCGCCGGCCTGCTCGATCGCCTCGACCGACGACGTCACGTCCTCGGCGGCCTTACGTCCGCTGAAGGCGATGTCAAAGCCATCGACCGCCAACGCCTTGCAGATCCCCAGGCCGATACCTCGGCCGCCGCCGGTCACCAACGCCACGGGTCGGGTCTCGCTCATCGGTGTCTCCTCAGGCCCCGGCAAAGAAAGTCGGGTACGGGCCGTACTTGCGCGGCTGGGCCATCCGCGCGATCAGGTTCGCCAGCTCGATCAGGTGGTAGTCGCCCCACATGCTCGACTCATCGCACGGCACGCTGCGGCCGGCGGGCGTGTGGTCCCAGCCAAAGGGCTGGTGGTAGATCGAGTGCAGCAGCAGGCCCTGGTGCGTGCGCTTAGTGCTGAGGTAAGGCTCGTCGAAGAGCACGCGGGCGATGCCCAGGCCGGCCTTGAGGTAAGGCTCGCCCTTGCGGGCGCTGCCGCTGGCGATGAGGTAGTTGCCCAGGCGGATGAGGCCCTGGGCGGCGATCGCCGAGGCGGTGCTGTCGACGGGTTCGTGGTCGTTGTACGGATCGGCGGGGTGGTCGCGCCAGTCGGGCATGTGCGCCAAGCCGGGGGCGCCGTCGTCCCAGTAGGTGATGCCGTCGGCGGCGGAGGCCTCGCAGAGGTAGTGGTCGCACGTCTCGCGGGCGGCCTGCTCGTAGACCTTCACCACGGCCGACTTGGTCAGCCCGGTCGACGCCTTGAACGCCTTGGCGTCGATCGTGTCGAAGAACTCGAGCTCTTCGGCGTACCCGCACATCGCCCAGGCCAGGCCGCGCGTCCAGGTCGAAAACGGTGAGTAGCCCTGCTGCGTGGCGCGGGCGCGGAAGGCGCCGTCGTTGCGATTGAACGTGCCCTCGTGGGCGGTCCGGCCGCGGACGTTGAACGAGCTGTCGGCGTAGGGCAGCGCGGCGTGAGAAGCACGGGCGGACTTGGGCTGGTCTTCAGGCCGGCCGTGCATGACGATGTAGTGGTTGGTGGTCAGGCCGTGCAGGACGCTGCGTTTGAGCAGGTCCGCCTTGCGGTCGCCCTCGTGCATGAGGGCGTGGCCGAGCTTCCACGCGACGCCGAGGATGCGCGTCGTACGCATGGTGTCGATGAACAGCGAGTGCGGGCCGTTGAACGAGTAGATGTAGCCGAGCGCGGGGCTGTTGGCGGTCTGCGGCGAGCCGGTCGGCGGGGTGCCGGCCCAGCGGGAGGCCTGCACGGCACCAGACGCGGCGATGGCCTGGCGGTAGCTCGTCTCCTCCCAGGCGTTCTGCTCGAGCCGGCCCTCGGCCATCAGCCGAAGCAGGTTCCCGTAGGTCGAGAGGTTGTTGAAGCCGTGGTCGTGCACGCCGATGTGCGTGACGTGCGGGAGCATGCGCTCGACGGTCCGTCGCCGACCGAGCTGCAGCAGGGCCGAGTCGCCCAGCGCGTCGCCGGCGAGGATCATGCAGCCGTAGACGAATCCCTGCGTCCACTCGGTCCACCCGCGTGTCGTGTACTTGCCGTCGACGGTAAACACCGGCGTGCCGCGATCGGCGTCCCAGGTGCGGTCGATCGAGCGGGCCTTGGCGGCGCCGAGCTCGAAGACGCGCTCGGCGGCCGGGACGAGTTGCTTGGGCGTGACGGTCTTGTCGATGTGTTGCATGGGGCAAGGCTCCTGGCCGTAACGGTACCCCCCTCGCGACGCGTGGCTGGGCCGCATCGAGACATCGCGTGTCCGCAAGCGTTAACCTGTACCCATGGCGACCTCGCCCGACACCGCCGTGCGTGCGCTCTGTGGATCGCTGTTCGACGGCCGCGCCAGCGTCGAGCAGGCGACGCACCACCCGATCGACCGGTCATTGAAGATCAAGCCGCACCGCCATCCGTGGATGCTGCAGTTCGACCTGATGGTCCGCTGCGGCGGCCGGGCCACGCAGGCCGAGACGGCCACCGACCTGCGCCGCTGCACGATGATGACGACCTATCCCGGCCAGACGCACGGCTACGAGCTCAAGCCCGACCGCGGCGACGGACACGTCTTCCACCTCAAGCTCGCCGTCCGCCGTCACGGCGAGCTGCAGGCCCCCGGCCCCTTCCCCGCAATGCTGACCGACCAGCCCGAGCCGGCCGTGCTCCGCCGGGCGTTCGAGGAGGTGACCCGGCTGCACGAGACACAGCCGCTGGAGAACGCCCTGTTTCTCGCGGCCGTGGCGCGAGTCGTTGCGCTGTGGCCCACGGCCGAGTCGGTGACCGCGTCGGGCACGCAGCTCGTCAGCGAGGCGATCCTCGCCGGCACCCGGCCCGACGAGCGGCTGCCGCTGGGCGAGGTGCTGGAACTCATCGACCGCCGGCTTGACGACCCGCCGCCGCTGTCCGAGCTCGCGGCGATGAGCCACGTCTCGACGCGACACTTCGCCCGACGGTTCAAGGCCGCGATGGGCTGCACGCCGCTGGCCTACGTCAACGGCCGACGCATCCGGGCCGCCAAACGCCTGCTCGACGAACCCGACCGCGCCATCCGCGACGTCGGCCGCGACATGGGCTTCCCCTCGCCCCCGGCGTTCACGCGCTGGTTCAAGCAGCAGACCCGCCAGACGCCGCAGGCCTATCGCGACGACCCGACCCGCATGTGACCCGACCGCCCGCCTGTCCGCATGCGCTAATCACCCTGACCCGATCCCGGCGGACGCGATCGCCCCATCCCCGGCATGCTTATGCCAGAAAGGCGATCCACCATGACCACCCAACGCATCGGCATCGTGATGAACGGCGTCACCGGACGCATGGGCACCAACCAGCACCTCATCCGATCGATCACCGCGATCATCGAGCAAGGCGGCGTCCAGGTCTCCCCCGACCTCACGCTCATGCCCGACCCCATCCTCACCGGCCGCAACGAGAACAAGCTCAAGGCCCTCGCCGAAGCCCACGGCCCCGGCGCCATCGGCAAGCCCTACCGCTACACCACCGACGTCCAGGGCGCCATCGACGGCAAGTACGGCGACGACGAGGTGTTCTTCGACGCCTCGGGCACGCTGCAGCGGGCCGGCTTCCTGGAGATGGCCTGCCAGTCGAGCTCGATCAAGGCCGTGTACTGCGAGAAGCCGACCGCGACCGAGACCAAGGAAGCCGTCCGCCTGGCCGAGATGGTGACCAAGGCCGGCAAGAAGAACGGCGTCGTGCAGGACAAGCTGTGGCTGCCGAGCTTCCGCAAGATCGCCATGCTCAAGGAGCTCGGCTTCTTCGGCGACCTCCTCAGCGTCCGCGGCGAGTTCGGCTATTGGGTGTTCACCGGCATGGACCTCGACCAGCCGGCCCAGCGGCCGAGCTGGAACTACCGGGCCGAGGACGGCGGCGGGATGATGATCGACATGTTCTGCCACTGGGAGTACGTCATCACCAACCTGTTCGGCCCGATCAAGTCGCTCGTGGCGTACGGCAACGTCGACCTGCCCGAGCGTCGCGCCGAGGACGGCAAGCCGTTCAAGGCCACCGCCGACGACTCGGCGTACGCGATGTTCCTGCTCGAGGACGGCACGATGTGCCAGTTCAACTCGTCGTGGTGCACGCGCGTGCGGCGGGACGACCTGCTGACCGTGCAGGTCGACGGCGTCAAGGGTTCGGCCGTCGCCGGGCTCCGCGAGGTCGTCACGCAGGCCGCGGCGAACACGCCCAAGCCGGTCTGGAACCCCGACATCCCCCAGCCGATCGACTTCTACGCCGGCTGGGAGACGGTCCCGAACAACATCGCCTACGACAACGCGTTCAAGATCCAGTGGGAGCTGTTCCTGCGGCACGTCGCGCTGGACGAGCCGTTCACCTGGGACCTGATGGCCGGCGCCCGCGGCGTGCAGCTGGCCGAGCTGGGCATGCAATCGTGGCGGGAGAAGCGGTGGGTGGACGTGCCGGGGCTATGAACCGCTCGGCGGAACAAGCGACTCGATCGCTTCAACGGCCCGCCCGAACCGCGCTTCCCACCCGCCATCGATCTTGACACAGCGACGCCCCCGACCTGCCAGCGCTCTCTCGCAGCGATCGAAGAACGCACGCCGCTCATCGGGAGCGGCGAGAAAGCGCTGGTCGTCGTCCACCCAGGGCACATCGACATCCAAGAGCAGCGTCAGGTCGTAGTGTCGTGCATCGGCGCACTGTGTGACCGCGTCCGGGCACTCGCCGAACAGCACATCGGACCAGATCGTCGTCAGCAGCGGATCGGTATCGCAGATCAGGATTCGGTTGCACCGTCGGGCCAAGGCGTCTTCGCTGGCGCATTGGCCGCGAGCGATCAGCGGGATATCTTCGCGATCGCACCGTCCGCCCTTGAGATCAAGGAACGGTCTGGCCCACTCGGGGACGTGCACCGTGTCGAAGTGCCGAGCGAGCAGCTCGCTCAGCGTGGACTTGCCGGTCGATTCGGGGCCAAAGACGCTCACACGCCGCGCGAAGTGCGCCCGCACGGGCGGCGGAAGCACGCCCCACATGGCGAACGGTTCGGATCGAACGGCCGTACCGGAGGCACGCAGCGAGACGCGGGCCGGGTCCACCGGGATGTACCTCGCGTCGAGCACGTCGGCCAGGGGCGTGCCGTAGTCCTCCGAGGCGAAGACGAACCCCGGCGTAAACGGGCTGTGCCGCCTCACGAGGTCCGCCCAGATCGGCCAGAAGTCGGGGTGCTCGTCGGGCGTTTGCGGCACGTCATCGGTCACGTGAACGACCGTGGCGTCGGGCAGGCACTCTCGCATCCACCGATATCGCAGCTCGCCGGGTATCGGCTCGCGATCGAGCGTGCAGACCAGCACGATCAACCGATCGACGAAGTTCATCGCGAACTCGGCGAGATAGAGATGCCCGGCGTGCGGCGGCATGAACTTGCCGAGGATCAGGCCGGTCGTGGGTTCGCTTGCCATGTGGACCGCCAGGCGAAGTAGCCGATCGTCGCGAGCACGAGGAAGACAACATAAAGCCCCGCGGTCGGGTGCAGCCCTTTCACCGCATAGACGCCGATGGCGACGACGTCGACGCCGATCCAGAACAGCCAGCTCTCGAGTGCCTTGCGTGCCATGAGGTACTGGGCGACGAGGCTGCCGACCGTGGTCGCGGCGTCCCAGAAGGGCAGATCGGCGTCGGTGAATCGATACATCGCGCCGCCCAGCCCCGCCGTGCCGACCGCACACGCAACGAGCCAAGCAACGAGATGAATGAGGCGGAGTCGGGTGACCCGCGGCGGCCCCTCATCGCGCCCACCACGCAGCCAGAACCACCAGCCATACAGGCACAGAATCACGTAGACCACGTGCAAGCCGGCGTCGGAGTACAGCCGAGCGTCGTAGAAGATGAAGATGTAGAGCCCGACCTGTACGAGCCCGATGGGCCAGCACCAGATGTTCTGGCGAACGGTCAGCACGACGCAGGCGATCCCGAATCCGACCGCGATCCACTCGATGACGCTGAAGCCCAGCAACGTCCAGCCAGATTGGGCGAGCATCGGTGTCATGTGGCCCCGCGAGCGAGCCGGACTGTAACCCATCCCCGCGGACGACAACTCGCCGAGCTGGGGATGCAGTCGTGGCATGAGAAGCAGTGGGCCCATGCGCCGGGGCTCCAACTCCTAGGCCAACCCTGCGGCCAAGGCGGTAGCATCCACGCATGCTTCCGGATGACCTCACGCGACTCGAACAACTGCTCCGCGGTCGGCACCCGCTGATCACGGTCGAGACGATGGAGGAGCGGCTGTTCCTCGAGGGCCTGTCGGCCGCGATGGCCAAGCTCGGGCTGAAGGGGTGGACGTGGTCGGCGTCGCGGGGGCTGCGCGACGGGGTGCCGGGGATCAAGCCGCTGCGGGACGAGACCGAGCACCCGGCGGGGGCGCTGGCGCACGCGCTGGACCAGTCGTCGCTGATGGGCCGGGCGGACGTGGTGGTGATGCTCGACGTCGCCGAGCACCTGCCCGAGCCGACGGTGGCGCGGATGCTCAAGGACCTGGTGGA
>JBCCZA010000058.1:0-16267 GCA_039188455.1 Planctomycetota bacterium | reverse complement strand
GCGACGCACTCGGCCATGGGGCTGCGGCCTCAATTGGCGAGTCGGAGCCTGCATGACACAACTCACATCTTCCGCACCCGCCGGGCCGCGCCCCGGCGAGCCGTGCATCGATCACCCGGGCATCACCGCGTCGACGCGATACCGCCCCGGCGATCGGTCTTTCAGCGACGGTCAATCCGCGATCGATCGTCGGATCGCTCTGATTAACTTTGGCGCGATTGTCGTGCCGCTGATCGGGCTCGGCGCCGCGATCGCCCTGCTGTGGGGCACGGCGTTCAACGCGTGGTACCTGCTGCTCATGGTCGGCAGGGCATTGGTCTCGGCGCTGGGCGTGACCGTCGGGTTCCATCGGCTGTGCACGCACCGCTCGTTCGCGACGCCGGCGTGGCTGCGGTACTGCTTCGCCGCGGCCGGGTCGATGGCCGTGCAGGGCTCGGTGATCTATTGGTGCTCCGAGCACCGCAAGCACCACCAGCACTCCGACACCGAGCACGACCCGCACTCGCCGCACATGTCGCGCGACGGGTCGTGGGGCGATGGCGTCTGGGCCACGCTCCGCGGCGCGTATCACGCGCACGTCGGCTGGCTGATGGAAGGCAGCAGCAACGACCTTGAGAAGTACGGCGTCGACCTGCGCGCCGACCGCGCCATCGCTTTGGCCGACAAGCAGTTCGTGATGTGGGTGATCATCGGCCTGGTGTTCCCGGCGGTGCTCGCCGGGGTGATCACGCTGTCGTGGTGGGGGGTGCTGCTGGGGTTCCTGTGGGGCGGGCTGGTGCGCGTGCTGCTGGTGCACCACGTGACGTGGAGCGTCAACTCGATCTGCCACCTGTGGGGCACGCAGCCGTTCGACAGCCACGACGAGAGCCGCAACAACGCGGTCATCGCGTTCCTCGCCCTCGGCGAGGGCTGGCACAACAACCACCACGCCTTCCCCGCCAGCGCCCGCCACGGGCTGCGCTGGTGGGAGTTCGACCTGAGCTACCTAGTGATCCGCGGTCTCGCGCTGGTCGGCTTGGCGACGAAGATCCGCCTGCCGAACGCCGAGCGCGTAGCGGCACGGCGGCATTGATCAAGCCAACGCCGTACGGAAGACCGCGCGGCGCATCGAGCGATCAATGGTTGTGGTCGGGCTTGACCTCGAACGTCCGGCGTGCGCTGGCGTCGGCGGTGGGGAAGTCATCGGGGACCGGCGTCGTAACCTCGCCCGTCGCGGCCCACTCGGCGCCGCGGAGCAGCAGCGTGATGAAGTCGACGCCCTCGAAGCCGCTGACGTTGTCTCCCATGATCGTGTGGAAGATGCGGCCGTCGCCGTAGTCGATCACCATGATCGCCGGCTCGTGACGATCCGTGGGCGCCTTGGGCGAAGGGTCCTTGGCGGTCACCAGGATGGTCATCTGCTCGGCCGGGCCTCGGAGCTTGGCGTAGCACTCGTCGGGGGCGCTGAGCCACTGGGTGGGCAGCCCCTGGGTGATCGGGTGATCGGTGACGCGGACGATCATCGTGTTCTCGCCGTCTCTCGGCCCGTGGGTGCCGCCCGGACCGGGGCTGGTGTCGCGGACGAGTTCGCCGTCGTTGGTGTAGTAGACGTAAGGGCCGGACTCGTGGTTGCGTCCGCCCCAGCCGCCGAGGCCGATCATGCGGTTGTAGGCATCCCAGCTGGGGAAGGAGTTATTGGCGGCGTGGACTGTGACGAAACCGCCGCCGTTCTTGACGTACTCGTCGAACGCCTGCTGGGTCGCCTCGGGCCAATCGGCGGCCTTCCAGCCGAAGTTGGAGATGACGACGTCGTAGGCGGCGAAGTCGGGCGCGAAGTCGGGGTCGGCCTTGGCCTCGGGCAGGTCCTGCGACTCGCCGGCGCCGGCCAGCGGCAGGAACTTGGCCTGGCCGCCGCCCCGCCAGGTGTATTGCGTCCGCTCGACGTCGACGTCGAACAGGCCCGACTCTTCGAGGTACTGCTTCATCATGACGGTGGACCTGGGCCACACGCCGTGGTTGTTCTGACCGTCGATGATGAGGGCCTTGAGCTTGGCCTCGGCGGCCGCGATCGGGCCGACCATCAGAAACACAACCATCAATACTGAAAACAGAAGTCGACTCATGTGGTCCAGCCTATAGCAAGGAAATCCATCACACGTGCACGCGGTCGCGATCACCTCAAGACGAGTTACTGTAGCACAGTCGCCTCTGAGAAGAGCTCAAATCGCCGCGCTGGGCGACGGCCCTCAGCGACGATAGACGCAGCCCGTGAAAAGCTGGGTCAAATCGAGGCGGCCGCTGATGCACGCCACAAGACAAACCGATCGGCCCGGAAGCGGCGTTCCGTCGATTCACGCTTATCGGTGCCAACAGTTCGACACCGCGGGTTTTCTCCCGATGGCCAAGAAGTAGTCTCGGTGGAGTAGTTCTGTGTGCGTGCGTCAAGCGAATCAGACGCCGCTTAAATCGTGCGGGTCGAGCGGACACGCGGTGCGAATCCCAACCGGCGCCGAGGGCGACCGCGGTGGGTGCGCGCGGCCCGGCTCGGTTCGTTTCTCTGGTTCTTCCAACTCCAACTTCCTGAGGGCACATCATGAGCGACATCCAAAAGGTCAACACCGATATCCAAACCGCGGTGAAGGAACTGGAGGCCGATTTCAAGGCCGAGATCGACGCCATCCGCCAAAGCGGCGCGGAGGCCATCGGTCGGGTGACCGACGACATGCCGGACCCGAACAACTTCGAGGCGATTGTGGGCCTCGAGTTCGATGTCAAGTGGAAACGCAAGACACTGAAGTTCGACCTGCCAGAGTTTTACTCCGAGCGCGAGGTGATTAAGTTTGATGTCCCCGAGGTCCGGATGGAGACCGACGAAATCAAGTTCGACGTGCCGACAACGAAGCGCGAGCGTAAGTGTGTCGCCAAGAAGCCCGAGTTCTACATGGACGGCTTCAAGATGAAGGTCAAGTGGACCTGCATCTATATGGACGTGCCGAAGATCTACCGCAAGCGCGTCGTGATCAAGCTTGACGTGCCGAAGTTCAACAGCAAACGCATCGACGTTAAATTCGACAAGCCGGTGGTCAAGATGAAGCGGCACGAGATCAAACTCGACGTCCCCCAGTTCTACATCAAGGAATGGAAGGTCGAGATCCGCGAAAAGCAGAAGCAGGTCGAGTCCATCGGTCAGGAGATGCAGCTCAAGATCGAGTCGGCCAAGGAACGGTTCAAGGCTCGGCTGCAGACCGAACTCGCAAAGGTGATCGATATCGGCTTCGACGAGGTTCGCGCAGGCACGATGGCCAGCCGGGACGACATCGTCGAGTCGTATGAAAAGGCGATCGCGGGCAGCAAATCGGCGATCAAGACGCTCAAGCCTCAAGGCGCCGCCAACGAGGTCAAGAAGCTGGAAAATCGGCTTTCCGAGCACGTCAACGCATACGACGCAACCACCAAGGAGATCGATGGTCGTATCTCACGGCTCGGCGCGGTCGAGGAAGAAGCGATCAATGGCCTGGCCGTTGTCGAGGAATAGGGTGCCCGCATCTTCGCCCGAGCATCGGCCGTGAGGTCGACATTCAATCCAGAACACCACGCATCGTGCCTTCCTCGATGAAGGCGCGGTGCATGGCGAAGGCATGGGTCAGGTCGTGGCGGATGTGGCCGGCAGGGGCGTTGCCGACGTATCGGTGCAGGTAATCGCGAAAATCGGGGTGCGCGCAATTTTCGATGATGGCGTTGGCGCGCTCGACCGGCCCCTTACCGCGGAGGTCGGCCAGGCCCTGCTCGGTGACGAGGACCTGCACAGAGTGCTCGTTGTGGTCGAGGTGCGAGACCATGGGGACCACGGCGGAGATGGCCCCGCCCTTGGCGAGCGACGGGGCGACGAGGATGGAGAGAAACGCGTTGCGCACGAAGTCGCCCGAGCCACCGATGCCGTTCATGAGCTGGGTGCCCATGACGTGGGTCGAGTTGACGTTGCCGTAGATGTCCATCTCCAGGGCGGTGTTGATGGCGATGACGCCGAGGCGGCGGACGAGGCCGGGGTTGTTGGAGAGTTCCTGCGGGCGGAGGACGACGCGGGGGGCGAAGAAGTCCATGTCCTCGTACACGCGGGCGATCTGCTCGTCCGACAGCGTGAGCGCCGTGGTGGAAGCGCCGGTGAGCGTGCCGTCGATCATGAGGTCGACGAGGGCGTCCTGGAAGACCTCGGAGTACATGGTGAAGGGCGGGATGTCGGGCGAGTGGCCCAGGCCGGTCATCACGGCGTTGGCGACGTTGCCGACGCCGGACTGGATGGGCAGGAACTCGGGCGGGATGCGGCCGGCGCGCATCTCGTCGACGAGGAAGGCGACGATGTGCTGGGCGATGGTGTTGGAGGCGTCGTCCGGGGGGCGGAAGGGGGCGACGCCGTCGGTCTCGTTCGTCTCGACGACGGCGACGATCTTCTTGGGGTCGACCTTGGCGAAGGGCGTGCCGACCTTCGACAGCGGGTCGTGGATGGGGATGGGCTCGCGATGCGGCGGCGTGGGCAGCGTGAACACGTCGTGCATCTCGTTGAGGCGGACGCTGTGCGCGGCGTTGAGCTCGATGATCACCTTGCTGGCGTGCTGCAGCACCGTCGGGCCGACGCCCGAGGACGTCGACAGGTAGACGCGGCCGTCACGCGTGACGTCCACGGCCTCGACGACGGCGAAGTCCAGCTCGGGCAGGAACCCGAAGGCGAGCATCTGCGGCACGTGCGAGAGGTGGATGTCGAGGAACTGCGTCTCCTGGGCGTTGATCCGCTGGCGGAGCCGCTTGCTGGACTGGTACGGGGCTCGCCACTCGATGCAGTCGGCCTCGGCCATCTCGTCGTCGAAGGCGGTGCCGGTCGACGCGCCGGTCAGCACCTTGACGCGATAAGGCTTGCCTTGCTCGTGCAGCCGCCTGGCGCGAGCGGCGATGGCGCGGGGGACGGCCTTGACCGCGCCGGCCGGGGTAAAGCCCGAACAGCCCAGGGCGGCGCCGTGGGGGATCAGCTCGGCGGCCTCCTCGGCGATCAGGCGGGGGAAGCCATCGAGGGTCGCGTTTGGGGTGTTGACGGGGGGGGCTTGCGTCATGGCGTGGCGTCGGTGAGAGAGGGTTGGTCGAGCGGGTCGTGGCGGTCGGCGGGCGAGAGGCGGTCGATGTCGCCGGCGGCGAATCGGGCGGGGGTGGCCTGGGCGGCAAGGTGGATCAGGGCGTGGCCGTCGGCCGCGACGCCGAGGAGCGTGCCGGTGTGTCGCTGGCCGGCGCGGGTGAACGCGACGGGCTCGCCGCGGTAGGCCAAGGCGTCGTTCAGCGCGGCGTGGTCGCCCTCGGTCCAGCCGACGTCCAGCAGGCAATCGAGCCGGGCGACGAGTTGGGTTGCGACGGCGTCGGCGATGTCGGCCGGGTCGAGCTCACGATCGATGGCGAGCGCAAGCGTCGTGGCCGGCACGCGCACCTCGCCGAGCGCCTCGACGGGACCGAGCACGTTGACGCCGACGCCGACGACGACCGCGTCGCGATCGGTCGCCGGCCGGTCGCTCGACGCCGCGTCGCCCATCACTCGCCGCTCGCACAGAACCCCCGCGACCTTCCGCCCGTCGAGCAGCGCATCGTTGGGCCACTTGATCGCGAGCCGACCGCCGGCGACGCCCGTCGCCTCGCCCAGCGCCGATCGCAGCGCCAGCCCCGCGGCGAACGGCGCCATCCCCGACCGCTCGATCGCCGACCGCGGCCACGGGTACGCCACCGACAGATACGCCCCGCCGATCGGCGACGCCCACGACCGGCCGTCGCGCCCCCGCCCCGCCGTCTGACGGTCCGCCGAGACCACGATCGGATCGGCCCGCTCCGGCGACCAACGACGCTCCGCCTCGGCGGCGGCCGCGGTGTTCGTCGACTCGGTCTCGGCCAAGTGCACCCGGCGCAACGCTCACACTCCTCAACAGATCACGACTGATTGAGCTGACTCAGCAGCACGCCCGCCGCCACGGCCGAGCCGATCACGCCCGCCACGTTCGGGCCCATCGCGTGCATCAACAGGTAGTTCTGCGGGTCTTCTTTCTGCCCCACCATGTGCACGACCCGCGCCGCCATCGGCACCGCCGACACCCCGGCCGCGCCGATCAGCGGGTTCACCGGGTCGCTCTTGCTCAGCGCATTCATCAGCTTCGCCGCCAGCACCCCGCACGCGGTCGCGATGCAGAACGCCGCGATGCCAAGGGCGAAGATCATCAGCGTCTGCACCGTCAGGAAGTTCGCCGCCGACGTCTTGGCCCCGACCGTCACGCCCAGCAGGATCGTGACGATGTCGATGAACGTCGTCTGGGCGGTGTTGCTCAGCCGATCGGTCACCATGCACTCGCGGAGCAGGTTGCCGAAGAACAGCATGCCCAGCAGCGGCAGCCCGCCTGGCGCGACGAAGGCGGTCACGATGAAGCACGCAATGGGGAAGACGATCTTGACGCGCTTGCTCACCGGCTTGGCCTGATGCATGCGGATCAGCCGCTCGTTCTTGGTCGTGAGCAGCTTCATGATCGGCGGCTGGATGATCGGGACCATCGCCATGTACGAGTAGGCCGCCAGCGCGACCGGCCCGAGCAGGTGCGGGGCGAGCTGCGAGCAGGTGAAGATCGCCGTCGGCCCGTCGGCCCCGCCGATGATCCCGATCGACGCGGCCTCCTTGAGGTTAAAGATCGGCAGCGCCGCCGCCCCAAGGAACGCGCCGAAGATCCCGAACTGCGCCGCCGCCCCCAGCAGCAGCGTCTTCGGCCGCGAGAGCATCGGCCCGAAATCCGTCAACGCCCCCACGCCCAGGAAAATCAACGGCGGATAGAACCCCGCCAGCCCCACGCCCGCAAACAGCCACCAGAACACCGACGCGTTGAACACGTCCTGCTTCTCGGGCGACCAGACCTGCGGGTACTTGTCGCCCTTGTGCCACGTCTGCTCGCTCACAAAGATCGATCGACCCTGACCGAGATTGACCACCGCGGGGCTGGCCACGTCTTGGTACGACGGCCCGGACAGCAGGTTGTGCTCGTTGAGCATGATCGCACGCCCGCGGAGCATCAGGGCCTGGCCCTCGGCTTGGTCTTCGATCGGCTCGACGTCGGCGAACCCGGCCATCGAGAATGTCTCCGACGCGCGCATCACGCTCATCAGGTCCTGGTACGAGTCGACATCGCTGAGTTCGCGAGCCAGCTCGCTCGATGGAGCGATACCGACCACGCCGACGCCCGTCGCGGTTTCGCCGACCAGCTCGTTGAACGCAAAACCGACGTACGCGATCTCGTGCTCGCTCACCGGCCCGTCGTACACACCCAGGCTGAGCTTGCTCGTGTCGTACGGGATGTTGCCAATGAGGATGCCGAAGCCGATCGGAACGAGCAGCAGTGGCTCGAACTTCTTGACGATGGCCAGATAGATGAATAGGAACCCGACCAGCAGCATGACGCCGTTGGTCCAGTGGAACTGGGCGAAGCCGGTGTCGGAGAGGTAGTTGAGTAGGACGTCCATGGGTCGCTTAACCGCGGAGGCGCAGAGGACGCAGAGGCGGGCGGGGAGTCATCACAGTCAGCACTCAGCGTGGTCTCTGCGAGCTCTGCGCCTCTGCGGTTCAATCACGAGAACTTCACCAGAACCTGCCCGGACGTCACCGCGTCGCCCTGCGCGACGAGCACTTCGCTCACCGTCCCCGCACGCGGCGACGCGACGTTCGACTCCATCTTCATGGCTTCGAGCACCAGCAGCGTGTCGTTCATCGCGACCGTGTCGCCGACCTTGACCTTCACGGACAGAACGTTGCCGGCAATGGGGCTGGCGACGTCGTTGCCACCGGCGGAACTGGGCGGCGGCGGGGCCGCGGGTTGGGGCGGAACGGACGCCGGCGCAGCGGGCGCGGCCGAAGCCACGGGGCCGGCGGGCGGCGGCGCGGCGACGGCGGCCGGGGCGCCGTCCAGCATCTCGACGTCCACGTCGTACGCGGTGCCATTGACGGTGATGCGCATCTTCATGAGCAATCGCTCCTCATCGACGAAGGGTTCGGGCGGCCCGCGACACCGGGCGGTGGCCTTGGGTCAGGTTCACGCGGCCGAAGGCCGACCACTCGCCCGACCAACGACGGAACCGGATCACACGGACGTTCCCCGGCACCGTGCCCAGCGCCGCGGCAGCGGCGGCAGCGAGCACCACGATCAGTTCCTCATCCGCGGAAACGTCCTCACCGGACGCATCGGCAACGGCGGGCGCGCTAGGCGACGGCGGCGGCGCGGGCGCGGCGGGCGCAGGCTTGACGCGTTCTTCCAGCGCCCTGCCCAGCCCGTGCACCATGAACATCAGAACCATCAGCGCCGCGAACACCACACCCATACCCACGAGCGTGAGCACGAGGCCCAGGCCGAGCTCGGATTGTGCGATCGTCAGCGTCATGGTCGGCGGGGTCGCGGAACGAGTTACATCGGGATCAGGCCGTGCTTCTTCTCGGGGCGGATGTCGCGTTTACCGGCCAGCGTCTCGAGCGCCATCGCCAGGTAAGGCCGCGTCTGCGCCGGCGCGATGACGTCGTCCACCATCCGCCGCGCGGCCGCGACGTACGGCGTCGAGAACGTGTTGCGGTATTCCTCGATCATCTCTTGACGCTTGGCCTCGGGGTCGTCGGCCGCCGCGATCTCCCGCCGGAACACGACGTTCGCGGCGCCCTCGGCGCCCATCACCGCGATCTCGGCCGTCGGCCACGCCACGCACCGATCCGTGCCAAGGTCCTTGCCTGACATCGCCAGGTACGCCCCGCCGTAGGCCTTGCGGAGGATGACGCTGATCTTCGGCACCGTCGCCGCGGAATACGCAAACAGCATCTTCGCCCCGTGGCGGATGATCCCGCCGTACTCCTGCTGCACGCCCGGCATGAAGCCCGGCACGTCGACCAGCGTGACCAGCGGGACATTGAATGCGTTGCAGAATCGGACAAAACGCGACGACTTGTCCGAGGCGTTGATATCCAGGCAGCCGGCCATCTGCATCGGCTGATTCGCGATCACGCCGACGGTCCGGCCGTTGACGCGGGCGAACGCGACGATGATGTTCGGCGCAAAACCGGCGAGCACCTCGAGGTAGTCGCCGTCGTCGACGACGCGCTTGATGACCTCGTGCATGTCGTACGGGGCCTTGGGGTTGTCGGGGATGATGTCGTTGAGCGACGGGTCGTCGACGATCGGGCCCGTCGGGTCGAGGACGGGCGGCTCCTCCATGTTGTTGGCCGGGAGATAACTGAGCAGCTTGCGGCAGAGTTGAACGGCGTGACGATCGTCCTCGGCGACGAAGTGCGCGACGCCCGAATAGGTCATCTGCGCCTCGGGGCCACCCAACTCCTCGGCGGTGACCTGCTCGCCGGTGACCTGCTTGATAACCGACGGCCCGGTGATGAACATCTGGGCGTGCTTGGTTTGGATGATGAAGTCCGTCAGCGCCGGGGAGTACGCGGCGCCGCCGGCGCACGGGCCGCAGATAAGGCTGATCTGCGGGACCAGGCCGGAGAGCAGCGTGTTGTTGTAGAAGATGCGGCCGTAGGCGGCGAGGGCGTCGATGCCCTCCTGCACGCGGGCCCCGCCGGAGTCGTTGACAAAGACGAACGGCGAACCCGTCTTCATCGACGCCTGCATCATCGCGACGATCTTGTCGCAGTGCGTCTCGCCCGCCGCCCCGCCGAGGGTGGTGAAGTCTTGGCTGGCAACATGCACCAAGCGCCCGTCGATCGCGCCCGAGCCGGTCACGACGCCGTCGGCCGGGGCCTCCTTCTTGTCCATGCCGAATAGGTGGCACTGATGGCGCGCAAACGCGCCGATCTCCTGGAACGTGCCGTCGTCGAGCAGCGTGCCGAGGCGTTGCCGGGCGTCCATCTTGCCCTGACCGTGCTGTTTCTCAACGCGGGCCTCGCCACCCATCGCCTCGACCTTGCGCCGGTGCGACGCCAGCTCGGCCAGCCGGTCGGCCATCGTCATCTCTTTGCGTGCGGTGGGCTCGGCCATGTCAATGCCCCTCCCCCGCCGCCGGCTCGCACAGCTCGGTCAGCACGCCCTGGCTCGACCTGGGGTGCAGGAACGCGATCTGGGTGTGATGCGCCCCGCCACGCGGGGCCTCGTCGATCATGCGGACGCCGCCACCCTTAAGCGCATCGATCCGCGACTGAATATCGCTCACCGTGTAAGCCACGTGGTGCAAACCCTCGCCACGCTTCTCGAGAAAGCCGGCGATGGGCGAGTCGTCGGCCGTAGGTTCGAGAAGTTCTAAACGCACCTCGTATCCCGGCGGACCGACGAGGAAAAACCCGACCCTGACCTTCTGATCAGGGACTTCCTCGATGCCCTCGAATACAGCCCCGAGCGTCTCTTCGTAAAACGCCCGGTGCTCGTCGAGCGAGCGGACTGCGATGCCGATGTGGTTCACTGCTTTGGCTTCGATCATGACGTCAACCTCGCAATGTCGTGTTCAATCAACGTCGTTGATTCAACCAGCCCAACATAGCGAATGCGCGGTGCCCTGTGGGCTCGCGCAGCGAGGGAAATGGAATTAACAAAGCAAGGCGATTTGGTCGCAGATCGGCTCTCAAAGTAGAGTCTTAATCATGGCCAAGCTCATCGACACATCGCTGCGTGATGGACACCAATCCCTGCTCGCCACACGCATGTCCACCGAGCAGTGCATGCGTGTCCTGCCGATGGTCGCCGACGCCGGCTACGACATCATCGAGCTATGGGGCGGGGCCACGCTCGACGCCGCGCTGCGTTTCACGAACGACAACCCGTTCGATCGGCTGGAGCAGTTCACCGCCCTGCTCGACCAACACAACCGACCGATCCACCTGCGATCGCTATGTCGCGGGCAGAACCTGTTCGGCTACGCGCCTTACCCCGACAACGTCGTAACCGCTTTTCTCAAAGAAGCCGTGCGCACCGCGACGACGTCGAACGTCACGCACCGCATGCGCATTTTCGACGCCCTCAACGACCACCGAAATCTCATCACCGCCACGATGGCCACGAAAACATTCGACGGCCACGCCGAGGCCGCGATGAGCTACACCACGTCGCCCGTCCACGACAACGACCACTTCCTCGGGTTCGCCGAGCAGGCGATCGACTGGGGCGCCGACTCGTTGGCGATCAAGGACATGGCGGGCCTGCTGCACCCGGCCGACGCGTGGTCGCTGATCGAGGCGGTCAAAGAGCGCTTCCCCGACAAGTTCCTCACGCTCCACGCCCATGACACCAACGGCCTGGCCATCGCCTCGTACGTCGTCGGCCTGATGGCTGGCGTCGACGCCGTCGACACGGCCTACGGCCCGATGGCCGGGGCGACGTCGCAGCCCCCCGCCGAGCTGATTAAGTTCTTCGCCGACGCGCTCGGGATCGACCTCGGCATCGACTTCGCCAACGCCGACAAGATCGACGCCGAACTACGCACGATCCGCCAAGAGCTCGCCGCGGTTGACAAGAACCCCGACCAGTTTGGCGGGCCTTGGCCGAGCGAACCGACCGATGAGATGAAGGCCGCGATCGACGAGGCGATCGAGCTGCTTGGCTCGAAGGACCGCGACAAGTGCACGCAGGCTTGCGACGTCATCGAGCAGAAGATCATGGAGCCGATGGGCTACCCGCCGATCGACAAGAGCCAGCTCGAGTCGCAGATCCCCGGCGGCATGCTCAGCAACCTCTACAACCAGCTCAAGGACCAGGACAAGCTGGACCTGATGCCGCAGGTGCAGGACGAGATCCCCAAGGTGCGCAAGGCCGCGGGCTACGTCCCGCTGGTCACGCCGACCAGCCAGATCGTCGGCACGCAGGCGACGTTCAATGTGATGCAGGGGGCGCCGTACGCGTTCGTCTCCGAGCCGTTCCGCGACATGATGATGGGCAAGTACGGCCGGCTCCCCGGCCCCGCCGACCCCGAGGTCATGGAGAAAGTCGCCCGCGGCGAGGAACCCTTCACCGGCCGGCCAGCCGACCGCGTGCAGGACATCGACCTCAACGCCCTGTACCGCGAGCACGGCGACCTCATCAAAAGCGGCCGCGACCTCTTGCTGCTCGTGCTCTTCCCCGCCCCGGCCGAGAAGTTCCTCAAGGAACGCAACGAAACCAACTAACGATCGAGACGATCGGCCATTTCGATCATTTTGCACATCACGACGCGCGAGTCCTGGAAGACCGCCGAGCCGACCGGCGTCTACACCACGCCGAACCTCCGTGAGCGGGGCTTTATCCACCTCTCGACGCCGGCTCAGACCGCCGGCACGGCGAACCTGTTGTTCGAGGGCCGGCGCGATCTGGTCCTGCTCGTCGTCGACACCGATCGCCTGGCCGCCGAACTCAAGTACGAAGACACCGAGGGCGCGGGCCAGGACTTCCCACATCTGTACGGCCCGCTGCCGTGCGACGCGGTGGTAGACGTGCTGGCGTTCCCGCCGGGGGCGGATGGCGTGTTTCGGCTGCCTGAGTCGAAGTGGTTTGATCTGGCCCAGTGACGGGCAGACGTTCAGTGGTTGGGCAACTGTATAGTAAACCCATGTCGGGGAATCAGACCACTGAGCGGCGCAAATTCAAACTACTAAGTATTGCTGTCGCATTGGCACTTATTGCATTCGTTGCCTTTGTCAGCGCGCTGGCATTTGGCCGAGGCTCTCGCGGATTCTTCGATCCGTATTCGTTGCGGGGGTCGAATCAGATCGAGCTACTGATCCCGGCCGTCAACCTGCCGATCTTCCGTGGCTTGAACGAGGAAGTTCCCACCTATCAGCTCGTCGAGTACTTACAAGACGAGGGCTTGTGGGAGCCCTCTGCAGAACAATCAGGCAGGCTCCTGATGTACCGGTGGAATCTTCAGTGGCGAGATGGCCAGTCGATGCTGTACGCAGCGCTGAACATGCACACCAATAGATGGATCGAATGGTCCGAAGATTCGCCGGAGATTGCTCAGGTCATGTGGCCGGAGGTCTTGGAGATCCTGCGTACGAAACCAGAGCCTGAAGAAGAGGCACTGGTGCTTATGTACGCAGCCCTTGAGAGCAGTTCTCTAGATGAGTATCAGACGCAAAAAGAGAAGTATCTCTCAGGCTATTGATCAATAACATCAAGACCCAATAAACGCATCGAGGATGCGGTCCGCCGCGGCGGTGGGGGGGAGTTGGCCGGCGGTGACTTGTTGCTCGATGTTGGCGGTGAGGTCGCGGACCTCGGGGTGGTCGCGTAAGAGGCGGCGGAGGCGGTCGTCGACTTGTTGCCACATCCAGTTGAGGTTTTGCGACTGGCGGCGGGCGGTGAGGGAGCCGTCAGACTCGAGGAGATCGTGATAGGCGATGATCTTCTGCCAGACGGTGTCGAGGCCGTCGCCGGTGTGGGCCGAGCAGGTGAGGACGGGGGTGAGCCAGTCGGGGTGGCGCTGCTGCATGCAGCGCAGGGCGGTGCGGTATTCGGTGGCGGCGAGCTGGGCGGCGGGGACGCGGTCGCCGTCGGCCTTGTTGACGGCGAGGAGGTCCGCCAACTCGATGAGGCCGCGCTTGATGCCCTGCAACTCGTCGCCGGCGCCTGGAAGCATGAGCGCCAAGAACACATCTGTCATCTCGGCGACCATGGTTTCGGACTGCCCTACGCCGACGGTCTCGACGACGATGAGGTCGAAGCCGGCGGCCTCGCAGAGGAGCATGGTCTCGCGGGTCTTGGAGGCGACCCCGCCGAGGGTTTGGCCGGCGGGGGAGGGTCGGATGAAGGCGTGGTCGGCGCGGCCTAGGTTGGCCATGCGGGTCTTGTCGCCGAGGATGGAGCCGCCGGTGACGTTGGACGAGGGGTCGACGGCGAGGACGGCGACCTGGCGGCCGTCGGCGAGGCGTTGCATGCCGAACTTATCGATGAAGGTGGACTTGCCGACGCCGGGGACGCCGGTGATTCCGAGGCGCAGGGCGTGGCCGGTGCGGGGCATGACGCGGGTGAGGACGTCGCGGGCGGTGCGCTGGTGCTGCTCGTTGCTCGATTCGATGAGAGTGATGGCGCGGGCGAGGATGGCGCGATCGCCGCGGGTGACGCCGTCGATAAAGTCGTCGATCGAAAGGTCGCGGCGGCGCGGGGCGGGCCGCTTAATCGCAGGGGTGTGGGCGTTGGCGGCGGGGTCGACCGAGAGGTTGCTTGAACCTTCGGGGAGGCCGGCTTGATGCTCTAGGTCAGACAAATCAACCTTGCCAATCCTCAGGCATGAACTCCTGTTTTCGGTCCCTGACTTGAAGCCACTGCGGCCATACTTGCTCGGGGTCTATCTGCGGAACAGGTGCCTGCGCTGCCATCGTTGCCTGGAAAGCACTCGCCTGTGATTTCGGCATCAGAAGGCAAACCGTTTCATCTCGGACATCGAGAACCTCTTGCTCGGTGAGATACTCGCCCTTCTGCTGTTCCGCGCCCCCGAGCAACCAGATCAAGGGATTCAAGAAGACAACCTCGGCATCGCGTGGTGCCTTGCCTTGCTCGATGGCCGTCATGGCATCTCGGTATGGCATCGGTGCCAGCCCACTGGACTTCTTACGCCTGTGTTTCCTGAAGATCCTGTGTCTTTTTCTCTTGAACAGTCCAAACATGCCACGTCTCCCGGAGGTCTTGCTTAAGCCGAAGCCGCTTCGGCGCTTGAGTGGCCGAGTGTACTGGCGAGGTCTTTGAGCAGTTCACCAGCCGCGGCGGGGATGACGGTGCCGGGGCCGAAGATGGCGGCGGCGCCGGCGTCGTGCAGGGCTTGATAATCCTGCGGGGGGATGACGCCGCCGACGACGATCATGATGTCGGGCCGGCCGTGGTCGGCGAGGGCCTGGCGGACCTGGGGGACGAGGGTGAGGTGGCCGGCGGCGAGGGAGGAGACGGCGAGGATGTGCACGTCGTTCTCGACGGCCTGGCGGACGGCCTCTTCGGGGGTCTGGAAGAGCGGGCCGATGTCGACGTCGAAGCCGAGGTCGGCGAAGGCGGTGGCGACGACTTTCTGGCCTCGGTCGTGGCCGTCCTGGCCGAGCTTGGCGATGTAGATGCGGGGGCGTCGGCCCTCGGCGTTCTCGAACTCGGCGACCTGTTGGGTGATGTGCTTCATAGTCTTGGCGCCCTGGGTGCTGACGGCCTCGGCCTCGCCGGCGTAGACGCCGCGGATGGTGCGGATGACGGCTTCGTGCCGGCCGGAGGCTTTCTCGAGGGCGTCGGAGATCTCGCCGACGGTGGCCTTGGCGCGGGCGGCGTCGACGGCGAGGGCGAGAAGGTTGGCGGACTTGTCGTTCGCGGCGTTGGCGAGCTTGTTCAGCGCGGCGTCGGTGGCGGCCTGATCGCGTTCGGCGCGGAGTTTCTTGAGCGAGGCGATCTGCTGCTCGCGCACGGCGGTGTTGTCGACCTTGAGGACGTCGACGGCGTCTTCCTTGGCCAAGCGGTACTTGTTGACGCCGACGACGGTCTGGGCGCCGGTGTCGATGCGGGCCTGGGTGCGGGCGGCGGCTTCTTCGATGCGGGACTTGGGGATGCCCTGCTCGATGGCCTTGGCCATGCCGCCGGCTTGTTCCACTTCCTGCAGGTGATCCCACGCGCGGCGGGCGAGCTTGTCGGTCAGCCACTCGACGTAGTAGCTGCCGCCCCAGGGGTCGACGGTCTTGCAGGTGTCGGTTTCCTGCTGCAGGAAGAGCTGCGTGTTGCGGGCGATGCGGGCGGAGAAGTCGGTGGGCAGCGCGAGCGCTTCATCCAGCGCGTTGGTGTGCAGGGACTGCGTGTGGCCTTGGGTGGCGGCCATGGCTTCGACGCAGGTGCGGACAACGTTGTTGTAGACGTCCTGCGCGGTGAGCGACCAGCCGGAGGTCTGGCTGTGGGTGCGGAGGGACATCGACTTGGGGTTCTGCGGATCGAACTTTTTGACGACCTTGGCCCAGAGGAGGCGGGCGGCGCGGAGCTTGGCGACCTCCATGAAGAAGTTCATGCCGATGGCCCAGAAGAACGACAGGCGTGGCGCGAACTGGTCGACCGACAGCCCGGCGTCGATGCCGGAGCGGATGTAGTTCAGGCCGTCGGCCTGGGTGTAGGCGAGCTCGAGCTCGCAGGTCGCGCCGGCCTCCTGCATGTGGTAGCCGGAGATGGAGATCGAGTTGAACCGCGGCATGTTCTGCGAGGTGTACGCGAAGATGTCGGCGATGATCCGCATCGACGGCTCGGGCGGGTAGATGTACGTGTTGCGGACCATGAACTCCTTGAGGATGTCGTTCTGGATCGTGCCGGCCAGCTGC
>JBCCZA010000057.1:0-16702 GCA_039188455.1 Planctomycetota bacterium | reverse complement strand
TTTCACGCCACAAACGCAGGCTCGGCTCGGCGTTGACCGCACGCAATGAACGGACCCAATACCGCGAGATGCGGCTGCGTGTCCTCACCCACAACCTCATGATCATGGCAGATCACGCATGAGGGTTTCAACAGAGCCGTACACCTTCTAACACAACGCGCACATCGCGCCCTTCGGGACGCGCTTTTTCACAAGCACGCTCGTGGCGCTGGCTTGTCGTCAAGCACGCAGCATGTTGCAGGCGAGCGGGCTGCGGCTGCCCTTGACCGACGCCTGGTCCAAGCACGGTCAGCCCCGCGTATTTTCTCTGCCTGTCACGTGGATTTGTATTCAATATTAATTGAACCGTTGACGGTGTCTTTCTGATTTGCTAATTTCTTGAAATCGGCAGCGTCGTGTACTGATTCGTGCGCTGTTGACGCGGCTCATGCGTGCTTCCGTGGGCTTGTACAACTCTTTGATGGTTGCCGATGGGGGTGACTCGTCAAGGCCGCTCGTCTCTTTTGTAGGTCGGGCACGTTTGGAGGGCTGCTTGTTCAGCCCGGGCTTTCTTGCGCCTATTTCTATGAATGACTGGGGATTTGTATGGCACGTTGGGTGAAGCGTCTGAACCACTTGGCTTGGCTGGTGGTTGTTAAGACTCGTCGGTTGAATCAGCTTGTTGAGGTCGCGTGCCTGCATCCATTGATGCGCAAGACACGGTTGTGCATGACGAAGCTGCTGAAGCAGAAGCGGTCGCCGCTGCACCGCTTGCCGGACAAGCCCAACCGGGCGCCTGTGGAGCGGCTTGAGCCGCGGCTGTTGTTTACCGGCTCGATCGAGGGCCAGCTCTTCGCCGACCCGGACCGCGACGGCGTGCTGGATACCGGGGAGCTGGGTATCGAGGGTTGGGCGGTCTACATCGACGCCAACCACAACCAGGCGCGGGACGCGGGCGAGGTCTCGGATGTGACCGATAGCACGGGTGCGTACGCGTTGACGGGTGTTGCCGACGGGACGCACACGGTGATCGTGGATGCGCCGACGGGCTGGGGCGCGGTATCTCCGACCGGCTTGGTTCAGAGCGTGGCGGTGGCGGGCGCGGGTGTGACCGGGGTGGACTTCGGCGTCCTGCCGCGGGTGACCGCGGCGGTGGACCCCTCCCTGCGGGCGCATTGGCTCTTTGAGAAGGGCAGCGGTGATACCGCGATCGATACATCCGGCCGACAGAACCACGCCGATCTGAATCACACCGCCTGGCTGAGCGATACCGAGCGTGGCAGTGTGCTCGCATTCGATGGCACGTCGAGTTACGCCGTGTCGGACACGCTGGTGCTTGATCCAACCGTGACGGCGACCACGGGCAGCGCGTGGATCAAGCTGGACCAGCTCCCGACCACCGACTCGGCGATCATTCTGACTCAGCAGGACGATGGCAGCGGCGGTGCGGGCCGGGTCTGGCTGGAGGTTGACCAGGACGGCAGCCTGCGCAGCTACCTCGGCGCCACGTATACCACCAGCGGCGCGATCCTTTCGACGGGGGTTTGGCACCACGTCGCGGTGACCCAGGACAGCGGGATGGTCCGGGTCTACTTCGATGGCCAAGAAGTCGCGAGCGAGCAGCAGAACGTCGAACTGACCAGCGGCGGGTTTGTTATCGGCTCGCACAAGGACACGACAAGCCACTACCTGGATGGTGTGGTCGACGATGTCCGGGTGTACGACCGGGCGTTGTCCGCGTCCGAGATCGAGGCGTTTGTGCCTCCCGACGTGCGGGACACGACGGTCCGGGGGCACTGGCTGTTTGAAGAAGGTGCTGGTGCGGTTGCGAATGACGCCTCGGGCAATCAGAACCACGCCGACCTGACCAACACGGCTTGGCTGGACGATGCCGCCCGAGGCAGCGTGCTGGGTTTCGACGGCTCGACAAGCTACGCCAAGTCCGATGTCGTGGTGTTCGACCCGAGCATCTCGGCGCTCACCGCGGCCGCCTGGGTCAGGCTTGATCAGCTCCCGACCTCCGCTGCCGCCATCATCCTTTCCCAGGACGACGGCTCCGCCACGGGGCGGACCTGGCTTGAAGTGGGCGCTGTGGATGACAAGCTGCGGAGCAACCTGGGGGGTGTGCAGACCGGCGGCGGCCCGGCGCTGCAGGCGGGGGCCTGGTACCACGTCGCGGTGACGCATGACGCCGGCACCGTGCGGGTCTATTTAGACGGCGAAGAAATCGCCAGCGGGCAGCGTACGGTCGAATCGGCGGACGGGGCCCTGGTCTTCGGCTCGCACAAGAGCACCACGAGCAACTACCTGGACGGCGTGATCGACGACATCCGGGTCTACAACCGGGCCATGTCTGACTTAGAGATCGAGGCGCTGGCGGGCGAGACCGCGGTGGACAGCACGCTCAAGGCCCGCTGGCAGTTCGAGGAGGGCGTTGGGCTTGTCGCCAGCGATGGCTCGGGGAGCCAGAACCACCTCGACCTGATCAATGCGGCTTGGGTTGAGGACGCCGATCACGGCAGCGCTATCGCGTTCAACGGCGCGGGTTACGCGAAGTCGGACACGCCCGCCTTTGATCCGAGCACGACAGACCTCTCCGCGGGTCTTTGGGTCAGGCTCGATCAACTGCCGGCCAGCGGCAACAACGCCGCGCTGCTCGCCCAGGAAGACGGCAGCGGCACGGGGAGGTCGTGGCTCTATGTGGACTCGGCGGGGAACCTAAACACCTACCTCGGTGGTACGGCAACCGTGGCCGGGACCCATCTTAAAGCCAACCGCTGGTACCACCTGGCGGTGACCGTTGAGTCGGGCACCGTGCGGCTCTATCTCGACGGCTCCGAGGTTGCCAGCGCGTCGCGGACGATCGAGTCGTCCGACGGCAAGATGGTGCTTGGCGCGCACAAAGACCAGGCTCAGTCGTTCCTGGATGGCTTGATCGATGATGCACAGATCTACGACCGCGCCTTGTCTGCGTCGGAGGTCCGCACGATCGCACGCCCCAGCGCGGTGGACCCGTCGCTGATCAGCCACTGGCTCTTTGAAGACGGCAGCGGCATCGAGGCGACCGACAGCTCGGGCCGGCAGAACCACGCGGGCCTGACGAACACGGCGTGGGAGGACGACCCGCTGCGCGGCAGCGTGCTGGGTTTCAATGGCACCTCGAGCTACGCCGAGTCCGGCACGCTGCTGTTCGACCCGAGCACAACGGACTTTACCGGCTCGGCGTGGGTCAAGCTGGACCAGCTCCCGGCCAGCGATGGGGCTGTCATCTTCACGCAGCAGGATGACGGCGGCGGTGGCGTCGGGCGTATCTGGCTGCAAATCACCACCGACGGGAAGCTCTACTCTTACCTGGGCGGGACCAGCACGTACAGCGGTAAAACCCTCCAGGCGGACCACTGGTACCACGTCGCGGTGACACAGGAAAGCGGTATGGTCCGGTTCTATCTTGATGGTCAGGAAGTCGCGCGTGCGCAGCAGAACATCGAGGTGACCAACGGCGGCTTTGTCATCGGCGCGAATAAGACTAAAACCAGCCACTTCCTGGATGGTTTGATCGACGATGCGCGGGTCTACGACCGGGCGTTGTCCGCGTCCGAGATCGAGGCGCTTGTCAACCCCGCGGCCCTGGACCCGACCCTGGTCGGGTATTGGCGTTTCGAAGAAGGGTTCGGCAGCCAGGTAACCGACAGCTCAGGGAACCAGAACCACGTCGAGCTGACCTCCACGGCCTGGGTCGACGACCCCGACCTGGGCAGCGTCGTGTATTTCGATGGCACCGCGAGCACCGCGGAGAGCCAGACCTCCGCGCTCGATCCCAACCGGACCAGCCTCTCCGCCGCGGCCTGGGTCAGGCTGTATGACATGCCCTCGGCCGAGACGTTTGTGCTCCTCTCGCAGAAGGATGGCAGCGGGCTGGGGCGGACCTGGCTCAACGTCAACACCGATGGCAACCTCCGTACCAATTTGGGCGGGAGCGATCTCAGCGGCAGCACACCCCTCCGGGCGGGTGTCTGGCACCACGTCGCGGTGACGGCCGAGGGCGGGGCGGTCCGGCTGTTCCTGGATGGGGAGGAACTCGCCAGCGGTCAGTTCAGTGTTGAACTGGCTGACGGGGCGATGGTGTTCGGCACGCACAAGGATCAGCTGGTCTCCCATCACCACGGCCTGATCGAAGAGGTGCGGGTTTATAGCCGGGCGCTCACGGCATTGGAGATCAGGTCGATCGCGGTGCCGGTCGTCGCGATCGCGGGGCCGGGGTACAGCGACGAGGACGCGCCGCTGACGCTGACCTCAACGATCCGCAACGCTTCGCCGGGCGATCAGTACCTCTACGACTGGTCGGCAAGGAAGGACGGAGGTGTTTTTGATCTGACAGGGACCGCGGCCGATGGGAGCGTGCTGTCGCTGACGCCGGCGGACCCCGGCGTGTACACATTCACGCTGTCGGTGACCAACCCCCTGGGCGGGGTGGGCGTGGCGGAGTACGAGGTGGTGGTCGAGGAGCAATCGGGCACGCCGACGCTAACGCTCGGTGCCGGCCCCGCGGTTGCGGGCACGCCTTATACGGTCGCGCTGGGCCGGGGCACGGTCGATGAGACGATTACCGAGTGGACGATCGACTGGGGCGATGGCACGGTGGTCGCGGTGAGCGCGCCCGGCAGCGGGGATGACTGGGGCCAGGGCGTGGTGTGGGACCCGGTGGCCGGCGTCTGGGAAGCGACGCACACCTATGCCGATGGGCCGGTGACGGCGTTGGTCTCGGCGATCGCGGGTGACGGCGTCCGTGCGTTTTCCGCCGCCGCTCAGCCGCTGCAAGTCGGCGACCCGGGCCGGGTGATCACGATCGGCACGGCGGGCCCGGTCTTGGCGGACGAGCTGTTTGCGCCGGCGCTGACGATCGATGCGGATGCGCATGATGCGGTGCGCGACTGGTGGATCGACTGGGGCGACGGCACGGTCCAGACGATGGGCTTCGACGCGGCGGGCAACCCGGCGGTGCCCGACCACGCCTACGACGACGCGGGGGACTACACGATCACGGCGTACGCGGTCGATGACGACGGCCAGTACAAGGCAAGCACGACGGTGACCGTGGCCGATGCGCCGGTCGATCTGATCAGCGATGACGCCTACACCGTTGCTTACGAGACACCGCTCTACGCCCTTGGCTCGGGTCTCGGCCTGCTGGGTAATGATGCGGCGGACCCGGTGCTGGATTGGACCATCACGCTCATCCACCCCACCGATCCGTCCCAGAACCGCACGATGCTGCAGACCACCGGCACGGTCGGCTTCAGTACCGAGCATGGCGTACTCAACATCAGCGCCGATGGCGCGTTTGATTACACCCCGGACGCGGGCTTCTCGGGCGTTGACTCCTTCTACTACAAGATGCAAGACAACGCGACAGGCGACATCGACTATGCGCGCGTGCGCATCGTGGTGCGTGCTGACAACGACAACAGCGTGCCAGCCGGCGTCGACGAGACCCGGTACGTCGGTGTCGGGCAGGCGGTTGCGGTCACCGAGCGGAGCCAGGGCCTGCTCGGCCGGGTGACGGACCCGGACGGCGATGTGCTCGCGTTCGATACCACGCCGGGCTCGAACAACTTCGCGAGCCTGCCGGGGCTGTCGGTCGACCTGCTCGACGGCACGTTTGCTTACAACCCGGCGGACCCAACGTTTACCGGCGACATCGTGATCGAGTACGCCGTCACAGACGGCGACCTGACCTCGTCCTCTCAGAGGCTGACGCTGCGGTATGTCAACAGCGCGCCGGTGGTGCTGCCCAGCACGTTCACCGCGGTCGCCGATGAGCCGGTGGTCATCGCCGCGGGGGCGGGCTTATTGGCCCAGGCCAGCGATGAGGACGGCGACACCCTGGCGATCACGGAGGTCGCGGGCCAAACCGCCGATTTCACCGGCGGGCAGCCGGACACGTTCGCGCTGGCCAGCGGCACGCTCGAGGTGTTTGAGGACGGGGCCTACACCTTCACGCCGGCGGCGGGCTTCGTGGGCCAGCAGTCGTTTACCTTTACGGTCAGCGACGGCAACGACAGCAACCACGAGGCGGCCTCTACCGTCACCATCGAACTGGTGACGGGCCTCGTCGTCGTCGCGGACGACAGCTACACCGGCCGGACGAACGTGACGATCCCGGTCTCCGCGGAGACCGGTGTCCTGGCCAACGATGCGAACCTGCTGGACCTGCCGCTGACGATCGAGACGCCCTCGATCGTGACTGATGAGGGGGTGTCGGTCACGCTCGCCGCGGATGGTTCGTTTAACTACACGCCGTTGCCGGGCTTCGAAGGGGAGGACGGGTTCCGCTACACCGTGTCGGACGTGAGCGGCAGCACCTACACCGCCGAGGTCGTGATCTACGTCGAGAGCGAGCCGCCGGCCGGCATCGACGACCTGTACATCGTCGGGCTCGGCCAGTCGATCGACCTGGACCTGCTCGCGAACGACCTCGCGTTCGCGGACGGCCAGGCCCTCTCGGTGACGCCGGCGGGCCTGAGCGCACCGGAGGTTGGTTCGCTGAGCGAGGTGAACCCCGGCACGCAAGACGGCCTGTACCGCTACCAGGCCCCGACGGACTGGGCCGGGCAGTTCACGCTGGCCTACGCGGTGACGGACGGCATCGAGGCCAGCGAACCGGTCGAGGTCGAGATCGTGATCGTTGCCGATGGCTTGGCGGCGATCCCCGATGACTACGAGGTCTCGCACGGTCAAACGCTGACCATCGATGCGGCATCGGGTCTCTTAGCGAACGACCTTGGCCCGGCCGGTCTGATTGCGGTACAGGACCCCGTGAATATTGCCGCCGAGTTTGGCAGTGTCACGGTTAGCGCGGATGGGTCGCTGGTCTATACGCCCGCCACGGGCTTTGTCGGCGAAGACACCTTTGAGTACGACCTGACCGATGGCACGGGCGACTGGGTCCAAGCAACGGCCACGGTCTATGTCACCAACGACACGCCGACCGCGCCGACCCTCCAAGCCACCGTGGTCGAGGATGGCTCGGTGGCACTGGCCCTCCCGGGTGCAGATACCGACCCAACGGACGCACCCGCGCTGACGTACGAGGTCCTCGCCGAGCCGGCCTACGGCACGATCGATACCACGGCGTGGACCTACACGCCCGAGGCGGATTATGTCGGCCCGGACAGCTTCGTCTACCTCGTCACCGATACGCTCGGCGAGAGCGCGCTGGGCATCGTCGAGATCGAGGTGACCGCGGTCAACGACCTGCCGGCGGTTGACCCGGTCTCGGTCACGGTGAACCCCGACGGTGTGCTGAGTTTGAACCTTGCGCCTTATGTCACCGATGCCGAAGACGACGCGCTGGCCTTTACGGTCGTGTCCGGTACCGCGGCGGTGACGGCGGATGGGCTGTTGACCTTCGACCCGGCCGGGGTGGCCGGCCAGACCGTGCTTGGGCTGCAGGTCAGCGACGGCACGACGCCGGTCGCGTTTGATGTAACGGTCGACGCGGTCAACACGGCGCCGGTGGGCGTCGCGGACAGCTTCGGGGTGTTCCAGGACACGACGCTGACGATCGACGCGGGCTCGGGCGTGCTGTCCAACGACCAGGACGACTTCGTCGACTCGGTGACCGCGGTCGGCAGCACGACGACGATCGCCACGGCGAACGGCAGCGTCACACTCAACCCGGACGGCTCGTTCAGCTACACGCCGAACACCGGCTATACCGGCACCGACAGCTTTACGTACACCCCGGATGACGGCCACGCCACGGGCTCGGCCACCACGGTGACCTTCAACGTCTCGAACAGCGAGGTGGTCGCGTCCGCTGACCGCTACGTCGCCCACGCCGGCTCCACCCTCGTGATCGGCCGGGCCGACCAGGGCGTGCTGCGCAACGACCAGGCCTCGGCCGGCACGCTGACGGTCACCAGTTCCGACACGACGACCGCACAAGGCGGCAGCGTGACCGTGAACAGCGACGGCACGTTTACCTACACCGCGCCGGACACGCTTGTCGAAGACAGCTTCACCTACACCGCCGGCAACGGCACCGATACCGACACGGTGACGGTCGCCATCGCGTTGAACAACGTGGCGCCCGGGGCGGCCTCTGACCGGTACGAGGTCAACGCCCACGCCGACGCGCAGAACCCGACCGTGCTCGACCGGGACGGCGCCGGCCAGGGCCTGCTGCTCAACGACTACGACGCGGACGGCGACACCCTGGCCGTGACCCAGTTCAACGGCCAGGCGGTCCCGACCGGCAGCGCGCTCTCGCTCCAGGTGTCGGACCCCGGCGGCACGGTGCAGGGCACGTTCGAAGTGTACCGTGATGGCCGGTTCACCTTCACCCCGGCCGAGGGCTACACCGGGCTGGTCGAGGCGAGCTACACGATCTCCGATGGTATCGAGACGGGCTCCGCGGCGATCGAGATCCGGGTGGTGAACAGCCTGCCGACCGCCGGCGACGACGGCTTCCGCTTCCACCACTCCGAGGTGCAGCGCGGCGAGGACGCCGACGGCGACGTGCTGGCGAACGACTACGACTACGACGGCCACGCGCTGGTCGCGGTCGCGGAAGCGGCGCAGGGTCAGGCGGTCGACCTTGCCGGCGGCGGCACGATCACGACGTCCAACGGCGGCACGGTCGACCTCAACGCCGACGGCACGTTCACCTACACGGCGTCCGACGGCTTCGTCGGCAGGGATACGTTCACGTATGCCGCCTACGACGGTATCCAGGACGAGGCCTCGCTCGACTGGGTCGCCGTGCGGATCGATGTCTGGAACCGCTTGTCGCTCCCGGCCGGCGACACGTTCTACTTCACACACCCGTACGCCCCGGCCGGCGCCGCGCTGACGGGTGATGTGCTCGCCAACGACGTCGAAGCGCTCGATTCGACGGTTGGCTCGGGCTACAACAAGGCGGGGCTGATCGACCCCGCGACCGGAGAGGCTGTCGCGGCCGGCACCGCGGTTGCGACCAGCAAGGGCGGGCAGGTCACGCTGCAGGAGGACGGCTCGTTCAGCTACACGCCCAAGGCGGACTGGAGCGCTGGCGACGCCACGCGCACGCCCGGCGGTTTCACGGGCACCGACTCGTTCACCTACGTGATCCAGGACGAGGTCGAGCAGACCGCGCCGGTCACCGTGCAGCTGGTGGTCAGCAACCGGGCGCCGCAGGCGGTGGATGACGTCTTCATGATCAGGCAGTCGCTCGACGCGGCCGGCGACGTGATGGCGGCCAACGGGCAGGTGCTCTCGAACGACTGGGACGCCGAGGGCGACGGCCTGACCCTCGACCTGAGCCACTACAACGTGACGATTGAAACCGAGGACACCCTCGACCCGCAGACGGGCCAGCCGACCGGCGGCACGATCGAGTTTGTCGTGGTCCCCACGGTCAAGGGCGGCCAGGCCAAGCTGAGGGCGGATGGCAGCTTCGTCTACACCGGGCCGGACAACGCCAAGGGCTTCGACGGGGTGGACAGCTTCGACTACCGCCTGCTCGACGGCGCATCGCACAGCCTGCGGTCGGACCTGGGCTCCATCACGGGAACGGTGCGCATCTACGCGGTCAACAACATCATCCAGGCGACGGACGACTTCCACATCGTCCAGATGGGGGATTTCGCGGGGATGGACGGCCTTGCGCTGATCACCAACGACTACCTCGGCGGTGCCAGCGCGTCGGACTTCGAGATCGAGGTGATCGCCGGGTCGCTCAGCGTCGAGAACGGGCACGGCGAGGTCGCCATCGACGGCCACACGTTCAAGTACACGCCCAAGAAGACGGCCGATCCGGGCAGCCCGGCCGACCCGTTCCAGCACGGCGAGGTCTCGTTCCGCTACCGGCTGACGCAGAAGGTCGTCCTGCCCAACCCGAGCGACCCGCTGCAGTCGGTCGAGTTGGTTGTCGCGCGGTCCGAGGCGGCGGTGACGCTTGTGATCCAGCCGCCGCTGTACCGCGCGGCCGACGACTACACGCCGGTGGGCAAGAACGGGGTCGGCGGCAACCTGCTGGAGAACGACTACCAGGACACGCCCGCCAACAGCGCGATCGAGCCGACGATCAAGACCGGCACGTTCGAGACGCAGCAGGGCGGCTCGGTCACGATCTTCAGCAACGGCGCGTTCACCTACATCCCGCCCTCGACGGACTACGGCATCTTCAACGGCATGGACTCGTTCGAGTACACCGCCGGCTGGGGCGACCCCACCGATCCGTCGGTCGGGCTGGTCGGCGAGAGCACCGCCGAGGTCGTGATCGCGTACCAGGGCGCCTCCGTCACCGGCACGCTGGACAGCGACACGGTCAAGAGCACCGGGCAGACCTTCGCGGCGGGCGGCTCGAACCAGGCCTTGCACATCAACGACGACCTGCTCAGGCTGTTCTACAGCCAGGACACGATCGACAACGAACTGAACACCGACTCGTTCGCGGTGAAGCACGACCCCTGGCTGGCCCACGCCGACGAGTTCGGGCAGGAGGTGCGCATCCAGGAGATCGGCCGCAGCCTGCCGCTGACGGGCACGGTGACCGACGCGTTGACCTTTACCGTCGCGAACAACGACGGGGTCTTCTCCGACTTCACGGTGACGTGGCAGGTCTCCCCGCCCGAGCCGGACGTGACCAACGATGTCGCGTACACCCAGCCCGGGACCAAGGTCGTCATCGATGTATTGGCCAACGACGGTATTAAGACGCAGTACGGCGGTTTCGACACCGGGCTCGCGGCCGACCTGGTGACCCTCTTGCAGGTGACGAACCAGGGCGGCCTCAACGGCACCGCGGCCTTCGTGAACAACAAGCTCGAGTACACGCCGAACGCGGGCATGACCGGCCCGGAGACGATCGACTACGCGGTCACGGTCGGCGCGACCAGCTACGCGGGCAAGGCCACCGTCCACGTCGCGACGCAAGCGCCCCCTGCGCTCCAGGCGGCAGACGACACGCTGCCAACCGTCGCGCTGGGCACCAATACGACGGGCGGCACCTCGGGCCTTTTCAACCTCCTGGCCAACGACACCGACGGTGCCGGCGGCGCGGCCTCACCCGCACGGGTGTACATCGTTGAGCAGGGCCAGTACGGCTACGCATCGTCGACCGACGGCCTGTACAACAACGCATACAACGTGTCGTACGAGGTGCACCAGCGGCCGGACACCAACGACGTGACCGACACGATCACCTACGCGATCGAGGACAAGTGGGGCAACGTATCGACCGCGAGCGTCACGGTTCAGGTCACGACCGACCCGATCGAGCCGGCGACGACAGCTTCGCAGACCTACAGCTACACGCCAAGCAGCACCCACTCTGTCACATTGGCCTCGGGCCAGGCCTGGACGTGGCGTTCGGGTGACCATCAGATCTACGTCGATGCGTCTTCCGGCGGCGCGACTATTTCCTTTGCGAACAACGCCGCGGTGGTGACCAGCGCGGACGCGGGCACACGCCTAAAGGTGATCCGTTCGGGCGACCCGGCGGGCACGCTGTCGGTGGGTTGGGCCGGTGCCGGGGCTGGCAACACCCTCGAGGTCACCAACAGCGGCCAGGTCGCGGGCATGACGTTTGCGGGCGACCTCAAGGTCACCGCCGGCGTGGACATCGACCAGAACTACACCGCTAAAAGCCTCGAGATCACCGCAACCGGCGGGGCAAGCGTCGCGGGGACGCACCGCGCCACGGGTACCACGGCCGATGACGACCTCACCATCACCCGGGCGCACCACGTCGGCGGCTCGCTGACCGCGGAGAACGGGTCGGTCGTGGTCCGTCAGGGGACCGGCGCGCAGGTGACAGGCGATGTGCACGCGGCGGTCACGGCGGGCAAAGATATCCAGATCGCTGTTTCGGGCGGGGTCCACCAGAGCGTCAAGGGCGCCCTGTCTGCGGGGGGAGCGGTCGAAATCCGCGGGGACGTGCTCGTTGATACGACGGTCACCTACGGCACAAGCCTGGACCTGCGGGCCGACCACGGCGACATCCGCGGCACGTACACGAACACGGACCAGGCCAACGGTGGTTTTGCCACGGTGACCGCGGTCAACATCGATGCGACGTTCAACAACGCCTCGCAGGACAGCACGTTCAGAGCGGATCACGACCTCGCCGGCACGATCCGCGGGGGTCAGGTCAACGATGTCATCGCCGAGCACGGGACGGTCAGCGCGACGCTGGAGATTGAGAACCTAAGCGACCTGCGCGCCGGGCTGGACTTCACCGGCAAGGCGGCCGGCGGGGGCGTGCTGGAATCGCTGCTTGTCGGCCGGGACCTGAGCGGCTCGATCGACTACCACACGATCGATCGAGGCCCGTCTGACTGGTTTGATGTCGGCAGGGACTTCACATCCACCGGCTCGATCAAAGCGGGGGCGGGTGGTATCGCGGTCGGCACGTTCGATGTAGGGCGGACGTTCGCCGGCACGCTGATCAGCGAGGGCGTGATGAACACGGACCTCAAGGCCGGGCTCGACCTCAACGGCACCGTGACCGCGCTGAACGCGACGGACGCGATCAACATCGAAGCGCGGCGGTCGATCGGCATCACCCTCAATACGCCCAAGGCGTATATCTGGAACGTTAAAGCCGGCGACTACGACCACGACAGCGACCTCGAAGCACGCGGCTCGATCAACGGCGCCAAGATCACCGCGAGCGGCATCGGCGATATCGAGGTCTACGGCGGCTGGGGCATCACCGAGGACGATGCGGGCAGGATCATCGACACGGCGATCACGCTGCACGCCGATCAGCCCGACACCGGTTTCGCATATCAGGTCGGGGTGAACGGCTGGGCATTAAAAAACGTGATGGCGACCGGGGCGGTGCAGGGCCTGTCGATCAACATCCAGCGCCAGTCGGCCGCCGACAAAGCCATCGAGCTCATCGAGACCGGCTCGCGGAGCGATGCGGCCTCCAGCTTGAGCGTGGTCACGCAAGGGGCCGTCGGCACGATCCACGCCAAGCGGGGCGACCTCACCCTCACCAAGCTCCACGCGGGCGGCGTCACCAAGATCCACACCGATCGGGGCGGCCTCGCGATCACCGATGGCAACCTCAAGCAGGGCATCGACGAGCTGATGGTCTACCGCGACCTGACCGGCGCGCTCAAGGCCGAGCAGGGCGACCTTGGCGCCTACAACTCGAACTACCTGGACAACCCAAGCATCGCCATCGGCGGCGGGGTCGACGCCGTACTCTCCGCGGTGGCGGGCGATGTCGGGTGGATGGTCACCGGCCTGGTCTCGGCCGGCTCGGTAGCCGGCTCGATCAAGGCCGAGCAGGGCCTGGTGCGGGGCGTCGAAAACCGCGGCGGCAGCGGCTCGCCCTTCGTCACCCGCAGCAATCACAACCCGCTCACCGCCGCCCACAAGGTGACCCGGGGCAAGGAATTGGACCTGCCGGATTGGTACATCAGCACCTATGTGGGCAACCCCATCGCGTCTTTGTTCTTTAAGGAACCCGAGCTGCTTTACAAGCCAGGCTACGCCGCCGCAGGCCATATCAGCGCGGACATCAGCGCCCGGGCCATCGGCTCGGTCCACGCGACGGGCGACCTGTCCGGCAAGATCAACGCGGACCATAGCATCGACGACCTCTGGGTCTTCGGCGACGTGACCGGTCAATCAACGATCGCCTCAGGCGCCGGCTCCATCACCGCGTCCGTCTGGGGCGACGCCAAGGCCGGCACGATCACCGCCAAGCACAACGCCGTGCTCAACGTCCACGGCGACCTCGAGTCGGTCGTGACCGCAGAACTCGGCGGCATCAACGCGAACGTCTGGGGCGAGATCGGCGGCGGGGCCCAGCTCCGCGCCAAGGGCAACATCAGCACCTGGTCGCGCGGGGTCACGATCGCGGGCACGATCGAATCGAAAGAAGGCGACCTCTACATCGATTCCTGGAGCGATATCCAGGTCGATAGCCTCGACGGCAAGGAAGGCCGGTTGCGGGCGTACGGGGACATTGACGGCAAGACAAAAGCCGGCTCGAAGATCAACATCACCTCGTCCTCGCTCGGCAACCAGTCGTGGGATTACAACGGCGCGATGCAAGACCAGGTCCTTGTCTCCCGCGGCAACACAACCATCAGCGGCGCCACGTACAGCTTCGAAAAACTCTTCTACGCGGTCGTCGGCGGCAACCTGACGATCAACAACGAACTGACCCTGACCAAAGAGACCGCCTCCGCGACCCTCCTCGTCAAGGGCGAGTTCAAGGGCGACGTCAGTATCCGCCAAAGCGGCGGCGACAAGACGAACCCGGAACACCTCCGCGGCTACCTCAAGGCCGACGTCGGCTCGATCGCCGCGGGCTCCGAACTCGCCGCGAAAACCATGGTCCTCGCGGTCAACGGCGACGTGAACGCCAACACCGACGCCAATACCAAGTTCTACGCCGCCGACTACCTCGGCCTCGACGCCCAGGGCATGGTCAAAGGCAAATACACCGCCGGCCAGGGCCAGGCCCAGATCCTCGCCGGGCAGGACTTCGACGCGACGGTAAAAGCCCAGCTCGGGGCCGTGGTCAACGCCCGCGGCAGCGTGACCGGCGAGATCATCTCCGACGGCGGGGCCGTGTTCGTCGCGTCCTTCAACAGCCCCGACGGCAACGACGCGGGCGTCGATGCCACCCTCTTCGCCCACAGCCAGGCCAGCGTCCAGAGCTTCGGCACGACCAAGATTAAAGAAGTGACCAGCGGGCCCGGTGGCCGCATCACCAACGGCGGGCTCGAGGTCTTCAGCGTCGGCGACATCCTCAACGGCACCCGGCTCACCGCGGGCGGGGACGTCGGCGTCGAGTCGTGGGGCTCGATCGATGCCTTCATCGAAGCGAGTGCCTACGACCTGCTCGCAACGCCCGATCCCGACGAACAGCCGACCGAGTACGCCGCCTCCGTCACCGCCCACGGCGACCTCACCGGCGCGATCTACGCGGGGGGCGATATCCAGGCCGTCGCGCTCAACAACCTCAACGCCCTGATGCAGTCGGATCTGGGCTCCATCTCGGCACAGGCCGGGGGCACCCTGCAGAACACCTTCCGCGCAGCAACAAATATCGACCTGATCGCCAACACGATCGACAACGCACTTGCCGAATCCTCGAGCGGCCAGGTCAGCGCGATCGCCTTAACCAACGCCACCTTCGAAGGCGTCCGCGCCAAGGGCGATATCCAGCTGATCGCCGGCAACGACCTCACCGTCGCAAACGGCAGCAACGGCACGATCAAGGCCACCGGCGAGACCGACGCGCAGGGCGAGCCCACCCTCGAGCCTAGCGTCACCCTCATCGCCGACCAGGGCGCGCTCTCCGCCACCGTCGCCGCGGGCCACGGCAACGTCTCCGCCTACGCCGGCCAGGCCGCCGACCTCACCACCCAAACCGACGGCACCATCGCCGCCCCCCTCACCGTCAGCGTCATCGCGCAGGGCGACATCACCGGCTCGCTCGCCGCGCAAGACAGCATCACCGCCATGGCGCTCGACGCGATCGACCCGACCGCATCCCCCGCCGAGACCCATAGCCCCGCGAGCATCAACCTCACCGGTGTCACCGCCTCCGCCGACGGCAGCTCGGTCTACCTCTTCGCCGACGGCGCGATCGGCGGCGCGTCCTTCGCCGCCGCCGCCAAGAAGACCCTCATCGCCTCGGCCAACGACGCGGTCCAGGGCGACTTCACCGCCGGCTCCGGCGGCGTCTCCATCTCCTCGCTCACCAGCATCAACGCCGACGCCACCACCAACCCCAGCACCGGCGGCAGTATCTCGCTCTTCACCGGCGGGGTCGCGCACGGCCAAGACGCCGACCTCTCCACCTACACCATCGCAGGCTCCGTCTCCGCCGACGGCGACGCCGAGCTCTTCGCCGCCGGCAAGATCACCGCCCCCGTCACCGCCGGCGGGTCCGCCTCCGTCTCCGCGCTCGGCGGCGACATCACCGGCAGCATCACCGCCAACGGCGCGGACGGCACGCTCTCCGTCTTCTCCGGCGTCGCCGAGGTCCCCGAGCAAGACGTCGACGGCACGATCGTCCCCGCCCACGACGAGGGCGGCAGCGTGACCGGCACCCTCACCGCCGCAGGCGAACTCTCCCTCCTCGCCGCCGCCGACCTCACCGGCAACGCCACCGCCCACGGCGACGCCGAGGTCCTCGTCCTCGGCGACCAGGCCGGCACCGTCACCACCGCAACAGGCGACCTCTCGCTCTACGCCGGCGATGTCTCCGCCGCCCTCACCGCAACCGCCGGCAGCGCGGCCGTCACCTCCGGATCGGACATCTCCGCCAACATCACCGCCGCGACAGGCCTCACCGCGCTCGCCGCCAACAGCATCACCGCCGACCTCGCCGTCACCGGCACGGGCGACCTCGAGGCCATCGCGCTCGGCAGCCTCACGGGCTCCGTCACCGCTGGCGCGGGCGACATCTCCGCCGTGGTCGGGGGGCAGTTCACCGCTGCGCTCGACGCCGACAGCACCACCACCGGCCCGATCAAGGGCGGCGGCGTCGACGCGCTGGCCATGGCCTCCTTCGCGGGCAGCATCGACGCCGAGGCCGACGCCAGCGTCACCGTCCTGGGCAACTCCACCGGCACCCTCCACGCCAACCAGAACGCCAGCGCCTCCGGCCCCGGCGCAGCCTCCACCCTCACCGTCATCGGCGACGGTGCTTCTGCGGGCGACATCACCGGGTCGGTCACCTCCGCCTTCGGCTCGCTCACCGTCA
>JBCCZA010000056.1:0-16769 GCA_039188455.1 Planctomycetota bacterium | reverse complement strand
CGGTGAGGGTGGTGTCGGGCATGGTGGGATGTTAGCCGGCGAGCTCGCTCGCGGATGGGTGGCTGGAGTACGGGGACGCAACCGGCGAGCGAGCTCGCCGGCTAAACGGGTTGCGGGGGTGGCGCGGGGTTAGTTGAGGGGGGCGGGGGTGGCGGTGTCGCCGGCGGTGGCGGGGGGCGGGGTGCGCTGGTTGAGCTCGGCGAGGAGCAGCGCGACGCGGTTGGCGACCTCGGGCTTGATGCGGGGGCCGAGGAGCTCGCGGAGGCTCAGGAGGGTGTCGCGGGCGGCGACATCGTTCTGGCGGGCGGCCTGGCCGCGGGCGTACTCGATGAAGCGGTCAACGACGGGGTCGTCCGTGGCGGCGACCGGCGCGGCGGTGGCGGGGCCGAGCTTGCGGCGGGCGAGGGCGAAGGCGTCGTCGGGGCGGTCGGTGCGGAGGTTGGCGTCGATGGCGCCGCGGTAGTAGCGGGCACGCTGGGCGGAGGACAAGTCGGCGGCGACGGGCGCGAGGGCGGCGAAGTCATCGCGGGCCGAGGCGGGCTGGTCGCGCTCGAGGCGGACCTCGGCGCGGAGCAGGCGCACGTCGGTGAGCGTGGCGGCGTCGAGGTCGGCGGCGTCGGGGCGCTGCAGGGTGGCGGTGAGCATCTGCTCGTACAGGTCGGCGGGGAGCTGGCCCTGCTGGCGGAGGTCGGCGACGGTGGCGAGGGCGTCTTCGGGGGGGACGCGGCCCGACATCGCGATCAGCGCGCGGCGCCAGGCGTCGAAGACCTGCGTGCGTTGCGGCGGGTGATCGGCCAGGGCGCGGAGGGTGGCGGGGTCGTCGCCGCGGGCGGTGGCGGCGGCGATCACGATGGGCTGGATGACCGTGTCGGTCATGCGGTCGGCCAGGGGGCGCAGGGAGCGGTCGCTCTCGGCCCAGGCCTCGGCGGCGGCGCGTTTGACGGCGGCGTCGCGATCGTCGATCCACACGCTGATCCAGCGCCAGTCGCCGTCGCTGCCGACCCGGCCGAGCAGGGTGATGACCGGCGGTGGTGGCGGCGCCTTCGACGAGAGCGTCGCGCGGACCGAGCGGGCGGCCTGGCCGCGCTGAGCCGGGTCGAGCATGTCGGCCTTGGCCATGGCGGCCAGCGCGGCGGCGGCGGCGGGGTGCGTCGGCGGGCGGTTGAGCAGCGCGAGCGCCGGGGGCGCTGCGGTGTCGCGCGGCAGGCGGGCGATCAGGCGGAGGTAGGCGTCGAGCACCTCGTTGACGTGCTCAGATCGGGCGGCCAGTCGGTTGGCGACGAGGTCGGCCGCGACCGCGTCGTTGAGGTCGGCCAGGCGGAGGGCGGCGAGGCCGCGGACCTGGGCGTCGGTGTCGGTGAGGCGGCCGCGCATGGCCTCGCGGAGCGGCTCATCGAAAGCGAGTCCCTCGAGCAGGCGCTCGAGGACGAGTTCCATGCCCAGCCGGCGGATCGGGGTGAGCGGCTCGTTGAGCATGTAGGCCAGGACGGCCGGCCGGTCCTCGGGCGAGGTCGTGCGGTAGAGCGTGCGCTGCGACTCGAGGAGGCGCTGCTCGGTCTGGGTCTGGCGGAGCCGGCGGGAGGCGTCGCGGCGGGCGAGGTTTTCGACCAGGGTGGCCTGCCAGCGCTCGTTGGAGAGGCGGCGGGCCTGGTCCCACCAGGCTTGCCAGGCGACGGGGTCGGGGCCGACGTCCTCGAGGCCGGACAGCTCGGCGAGGGCGTCGAAGCTGGCGTAGCGAAGGTCGTCGGGCGTCGGCGGTTGGGTGAGGGCGAGCAGCGAGCGAGCCGAATCACGCGTGCGCTGATAGCCCAGCGCGGCGATGGCGGAGAGCCGGCTGCCGTGCGGCGCGGCGGGGTCGGCGGCGCGGTCCCGCAGACTGTTGACAACCTGCGGGTCGTCGAACCGGCCGAGCACTTCGGCGAGCGGCTCGCGGTTGTCGGCCGAGGCAACGAGCAGGGCCTGCATGAGCGGATCGATCAGGCCCGGGTCGGGCGCATCGGGGCGGAGGAGCAGGGCCTGGACGACGGCGTCCGAGGCGCCGGGGGCGGCGGGGTCGGCGATCGCGGCGGCCAGGGCGGGGGTCGATTGGGCCGGGTCGTGGTTCAGGAGGGTGTAGGCGGCGGCCCGGCGGTCGCCGAACGCGAGATTCGGGTCGATCAGGCGGCGCAGGGCGTCCTGGGTCGTGGGGTCGAGCCGGCCGGCGGCGAGCAGCTCGCGGGTCGACTCGCCGCCGACGGGCGTCGGCGCGGTCTCGCAGCCGGCCCAGAGCGTGAGACCGGCGAGCGCTGCGAGGATGGGAAGCAGGTGATGGCCGCGACGCATGGGAAGATCATAAGGCCGGTGGGTGTTTGCTGAAATGAGAGACAGCCGATCTGCCGAGCGGCTAGACGACGTATATGGTTGTGCAGGTCGCAACCGCACCGTGTGAGGTCAAGGCGAAGCCCATGGACGACTGGCTAAAAGCAGAGCGATACGCGGAAGCGGCGAAGTTGCTGGCCGAGCGGGGTCGGTGGCGGTGGGCGCTGCGTCAGCTGGATCTCGCGTTGACGCTGGACCCGAATCGCGGTGACTGGCAGGCCGAGCGTGGCGTGGCGCTCGACGGGCTGGGACGCTACGGGGAGGCGGTGGATGCTTACGCGCGGGCGATCGAACTCGGCGAGGTCAGCCCCGGGCTTAGGCTCAACCTGGGGATCGATCTGGCACGCGTGGCGGCTTACGAGGAGTCGGCCGAGATGCTGCAGGCGGCGGCGGCGATGGACGCGGCGTGGGTCGATCCGTGGATCGAGCTGGTCGCTGTCGAAACGGCGCGTGGCGACATGCAGGCGCGTGACGAGGCGTTTTTCACCGGCCAGCAGATCGATGACTCGCAGCCTGCGCTGTACGTCGCGATGGCGCACAGCGTCGACCTGCAGGACGACCACGAGCGAGCGGCGCTGTGCTGGCGTGAGGTGCTGAAGCGTGACGCACGCCACCCCGACGCGCGGCTGGAGTTGGCTAGGTGTCATTGGCGGTTTGGCCGGACCGAGCGTGCCCGCCGGCTGTATGTGCAGCAGCTCAACCTCGATCCGACGGACACGGCGGCGCTGCTGGAGTTGGGCGGGTTGCTGGCCAGCTTGGACCGTCGCGGCGAGGCGGCGGCGACGCTGCGCAGCCTCGTCGAGCTCGAGCCGGAGAACGCCGAGGCGCACGCGGCGCTGGGGGAGATCGCGCTGCGACAGGGCCACGCCGACGCGGCCCGCCGACGCTTCCGCCGGGCCCAGCGGCTCGAGCCCGACCGGCCGGGCATCCACCTCGGCCTGGCGCGGGCGGCGCTGGCCGAGAACGAGCACGGCACCGCCCAGGACCACGCACGCGTCGAGCTCGCCCGGCACCCGACCGACCCGACCCGCGTCGTCGAGCTGGCCCGCGTGCTGCTCGAACTCGACCTGACGGCGGAAGCCATCGAGCTGCTAGAGCCATGGGATAACGAGTGGGCCGAGTTGGGCTCGGAGCGGCTGTCGGCCGACGCGGCCCTGCTCTACGGCGTGGCTCACCTGATCCGCGGAGACGCGTCGGTGGGCCTGCGTGCCTGCCGAGAGAGCTACCGACTCGACCCATCGCTGTCGATCGCGCTGTGCAACGTGGTAATGGCGCTCACGCGCCACGGCAGCGTGCGCCGGGCCCGCGCGGTGATGCGTCGGCTCGAACGGCAGCACCCCCATGACCCGCACCTTAAGGACTTGGCTCGGCGTATCCGGCTGGCGGCGTGGCGGCGTCGGCTGTCGCGCCTCTGGCCCGCGCCTCGGCCGTAAGCCCGTGATCGATCCGCCGAGCGGTTCAGCCGATCGGTAGTATCCGCCGCATGATCGATCTCAAGGCCCTGCGCGACGACCCCGACCGTTTCCGCCGCGGCATCGCTCGCAAGCGTGCGTCGGTGGACATCGAAGCCCTGCTCGCCGTCGATGACCAGCTCCGCGCGGCGCAGACCCAGTTGCAGGGCCTGGTCGCCGAGAAGAACCAGCTCAACAAGTCGATCGGCCAGCTGATGGGCCGGTTGAAGAAGGCGTCGGACGAGGAGAAGGCCGAGATACTGGCAGAGAAAGAGCGGCTGCAGGCCCGGCCGACCGAGATCAAGGCCGCCGAGGCCGAGCTGACCGACACGGTGCGCGACCTGGAGGCCAAGCGCGAGGCGCTGTGGCTGGAGGTTCCGCAACCGCCCGACGACGACGTGCCCGATGGCGCGTCGGCCGACGACAACGTCGAGCTCTCGCGCTGGTCGCCCGACGGGTTCGACCTCGGCCAACCGTTCGCCGATCAACGTGGGTTCGCGCCCAAGACGCACCTCGAGCTCGGCGAGGCGCTCGGCCTGTTCGACTTCGCCCGCGGCACCAAGATCGCTGGGTCACGCAGCTACGTGATGACCGGCCAGGGCATGCGGCTTTACCAGGCCGTGCTTCGGCTCGCCTTCGACACGATGATCGATGAGCACGGTTTCACGCCGCTGTCGGCCGCCGACCTCGTGCGGCACGAGCTCATGGTCGGCACCGGCTTCTTCCCGCACGGCCGGGACCAGGTGTACGACATCGCCAACCCCACCGGCGAGTACGGCCTGGCCCTAACCGGCACGGGCGAGGTCGGGCTGATGGGCTATCACCAGGGCGAGGTCCTCGACGAGAGCGAGCTGCCCAAGCGGTACGTCACCGTGTCGACGTGCTTCCGCCGTGAGGCCGGCGCGGCCGGCAAGGACACGGCCGGGCTGTACCGCGTGCATCAGTTCGACAAGGTCGAGCAGGTGGTGATCTGCAAGGCCGACGAGGCGGAGAGCCGCGACTGGCACCGCAAGATGATCGGGTACGTCGAGGGCCTGCTGCGTCGGCTGGAGCTGCCGTACCGCCTGCTGCAGTGCTGCTCGGGCGACCTGGGGCCGAAGAACGCCGACATGGTGGACATCGAGTGCTGGATGCCGGGGCGTGGCGAGGACGGGCCGGACGGCCGGCCAACCGGCGCCTTCGGCGAGACCCACTCGGCGTCGCGGCTTTACGACTACCAGTGCCGGCGGCTCAACATCCGCTACAAGGCCGCGGACACCGGCAAGAACGCCGTCGCTCACTCGCTGAACAACACCGTCGCGGCCAACCCCAGGCTGCTGATCCCGCTGCTGGAGATCCACCAGCAGTCCGACGGCTCGATCGCCCTGCCCGAGGCGCTGAGGCCGTACATGGGCGGCCGGGAGCGCCTGCAGGCTGAGTGAGGCTGAAGCGCGGCGTGCAAAACGCGTGGAAAATCCAGCTTGATCACGCAAACTATTCAACTGCAGTGATTTACAGACGATGATTTGACCCGCAAGGCGGTTTTCAGTACGCTAAGCGACTTATGCCCGCTTCCTCCACCAAGAAGCGCTCGCCCCGCTCCAAGTCCGGCAAATCCAGCTCGACCAAAAAGCCCGCCAGCGCCCCCAAGTCGACCCAAATTACCAACTACACGACCGCGGTCAGGTGGCTCTTCGACCACACCGACCACGAGCGTCAGCGGCTGGTCAAGTACGACGACCAGACGTTCAGCCTCGACCGGATGCGCCGCCTGCTGAACCTGCTGGGCGACCCGCAGGACCAGCTCAAGTGCGTGCAGGTTGTGGGCACCAAGGGCAAGGGCTCGACGTGCGCGATGCTCGCCTCGATGCTGGGCGCCTGCGGCTACACCGTCGGCCTGTACACCAGCCCGCACCTGATCGACCTCCGCGAGCGGATCACGGTCAACGGCGACATGATCGGCTACGCCGACGCCGCCGACGCGCTCCGCCAGGTCGCGGCCGTCGAGCAGGCGTTCGACGACGACGACACGCCGACATTCTTCGAGGTGCTCACCGCCGCGGCGTTGCTGCACTTCGCCGAGCAGGCGGTGGATGTCGCCGTGCTTGAGACGGGGCTGGGGGGCCGGCTGGACAGCGTGTCGGCGATCCGGCCGCTGCTGATCGGCATGACGCAGCTCTCGCTGGACCACACGCATCTGCTGGGCGAGACGGTCCAGGAGGTCGCCAAGGAGAAGGCCGGCGCGTTCAAGGCCGACGTCCCCGTCATCAGCGTGCAGCAGGAAAAGTCGGTCGCCACCGTGCTCAAGGAGTCGGCCGTCGAGACCGGCTGCACGCTCAAGTTCACCGGCCCGGACATCGACTTCTCGTACCGATTCGAGGCCAACCGCGAGCTCGGCCCGCACACACGTGTCTGCCTGACGACGCCGCGCAGCAAGTACGAGCACCTGGCCGTGCCCCTCAAGGGCGAGCACCAGGCGCTGAACTGCGGTCTGGCGTTGGCGATGCTCGACGGGCTCAAGGAGTACGGCTTCGTCGCCGAAGAGTCGGACGTCGTCCAGGGCTTGGCCGACACCGAGTTGCCCGGCCGGCTCGAGCTGATGCACGACCAGCCGCGCGTGCTGATCGACGGCGCCCACAACCCCGCTTCGCTGCAGGGGCTGGTCAAGTCGCTCGGCGCTCACTTCCAGTACGACAGCCTGGTGATGATCTTCGGCTGCGGCGCCGACAAGGAGGTCACGCCGATGCTCAAGCAGGTCAGCCTGGGCGCGGACAAGGTGATCTTCACGAAGGCCAAGTCGAGCCCGCGGGCGGTCGAGCCGGACGACCTGATGCGTCGCTTCGCCGAAGCCTCGGGCAAGATGGCTCAGACGGCTAATCGCCTGGACGAGGCGTTGAAGATCGCCGCCCGGGCGGTCAGCCGCGAGGACCTGATCGTGGTCTGCGGGTCGTTCTACCTGGCCGGCGAAGCGAGGAAGTACTTCATCGACGCCAAGGCCAAGCAGGCGAAGGCGAGCTGAGCGGGCGCGTTTAGCCCGCGGCCCGAAGGGCCCGGACTACATCGCCGTCTACTCAACCGAGTCGATCGATCACGGCATTGGCAAACCCGTCGGTGTTGAGTTCGCCGCCGAGATCGCCGGTCTTCTCCCCGTCGTGCAGCGCGGCGTTGTAGGCGTGCTTGAGGCGTTCGGCCGCCCTGCCGCAGCCCGCCGCGATCGCCTCGCCGCCCAGCGTGTGCTCGCGGACGTGGTTGAGCATCATGACCGCGCTCATCAGCAGCGCCAGCGGGTTGGCGATGCCCTTGCCGGCGATATCGGGGGCGCTGCCGTGGACGGCCTCAAACACGGCCGCCTCCTTGCCGATGTTCGCCCCGGGCACGACGCCCAGCCCGCCGACCAGCCCGGCCGTCAGGTCGCTCACGACGTCGCCGTAGAAGTTCTCCATCACCATCACGTCGAACTGCGCCGGGTCTTGCACCAGCCGCATGCATCCGGCATCGATGATCACCGTATCGACGGTCACGTCCGGGAACTCCTCGGCGTGGACCTTCTCGACGCACTCGAGGAACAGCCCGTCCGACCGCTTCATGATGTTCGCCTTGTGGAACACCGTGAGCTTGCGGCGCCCGCGGTGCTGGACATAGGCGAGGGCGGCACGGGCGATCCGCTCGCTCGCCTCGCGGCTGACGATTTTCAGGGTGGTGATCAGGCCCGGCTTGATCTCGTCCTCGACACCGCTGTAAAGCCCCTCGGTGTTCTCGCGGAAGATCACGAGGTCGACATCGGCGTAACGCGTGGGCACGCCGTCCAGCGAGCGGACGGGGCGGACGGCGGCGTAGAGGTCGAGCGTCTGGCGGAGTTGGACGTTGACCGAGCGGAAGCCCTTGCCGACCGGCGTGGTGCACGGACCCTTGAGCGCCAGGCCGTGATGGCGGATGGCGTCGATCGTCGACTCGGGCAGGACCGCGCCGGCCGACGCCAGGGCCGACTCGCCGGCGAGGTGGTCGTGGCAGATCAGCGGCGCCTCGACGGCGTCGAGGATCTGACGCACGGCCGACATCACCTCCGGACCGATACCGTCGCCGGGGATCGTCACAACGTCGAGCGTGTCGGGCATGCGGCGAGTCTAGCGAACTCGCCGCGGCGTCAGACGCGGGCGCCGCTGGCGGCCTGCTGCTGGCTGGCCATCTCGCGGAGCTTGTCGAGACGCTCGCGGACTTCCTGAGCCATGCGCGTGTTGGGGAACTCGCGAATGATCTGCTCGCCGATGCGTACGGAGCGCAGCCACTCCTTGTCCTGCACGGCGAACTTGAACTGCATGCCCAGGTTCTCGCGCTGCTTGCCGATGACGTCGCGGGCGATCTCGCGGAACGGCGCAGCCTCTTCGGGGGTGAGGTACTTGTCGAGCTCCTTCATCAGTTCCATCGCCTTGTCCGTGTCGCCACGGTCCTTGGCCTCGAGGAACTGACGCTCGACGTCGTGCTTGCGTTGCTCGCGGGCCTGGGCGACGCGGCGCTCCTGCTGCAGCACGCGCTCCGAATCGGGGTAGAGCCGGCGGAGCTTCGCGACCTCGGCCCCGGCTCGCTCGAAGTCGTAGCGTGCAAGGATGTCTTCCAGCCGGGCGATCGCCTGCGTGACCTTGGCCTCCTGCTCGGCCGCGCGGGCGCCAGCGATCTGGTCGCGGAAGCCCTCGGCCTCCTCGATGAAACCGTACGTCTGAGAGAGCTCGGCGATCAGCGCCAACGCCGCGTCGAAGCGGTGCTTGGCGATGTCATCGACGATGGTCTTGCGTAGGACGTCCAGGTCTTCCTGGCGATAGGCGATGCGCTTGGCGGTGTCGCTGAGCAGCAGGCGCTTGTTGATCCGCTCGAGCGAGTCGATCACGCGGGTCAGGTCCCCGCCGCCGCTGGACGACTCGATCGCGGTGCGGATCGCGGCGACCAGCAAGAAGTACGTCCCGCCCAGAGCCAAAAGCGTTGGCAAGGCGTACAGCCCGTAGGCCGCAACTGCTTTGATCCCCGGCTCGGCCGCGAATTCGGCGTTGAAGAGAATCGAGGCGGCCACCGCGCCGAGAATGATCGAGAGGATCCACAGCCCGAAGCCCCAGCCCGCCATCCTCTTTGCGGGCACGACGGGCTTGCGAGCACCACTGGAGTCGGTGACGGGTTCCATCGGCTCTCCTTGTGAACGAACGGGACGGTCGCGAGATGCGGTTTCAGTCTATGCCGATCGGCGGTGCTTTGGGAGCGAAAGAAACGTCGGCGTCGGCCAGCTTGCCGTGCCGTGCTAGGCCTCGCCGTTGGCGGTCGTGTCGACGCGGGGCTCTCCCTTGGCTTTTTGCTCGGCGAGCTCGCGGCGGTTGATCGCGACCGAGCGATCGAACGCGAACGCGAGGCGGACCTTGTCGCCGTGGATATCCACCACCCGGATGGTGCCGAGGGGCGATTTGGGGTCGCCGATCACGACTTCTTCGCCCACCCGACGGGTCAATGCGAGCATTCCGCGCTCCTCTGTGATTCCGTTCTCGCCGCCCGCGGTCGCGTCAGGTAACGGCCTCGACGGAGGTGACCTCGGGCACGCTGGCCCGCACGCTCCGCTCCAGGCCGTCCTTGAGCGTCATCTGGCTGCTCGGGCAGTTCACGCAGGCCCCCATCAGCCGCACCTTGGCCACACCCTCGCTCGTGACGTCGAGCAGCTCGACGTCGCCGCCGTCGGCCACGATCGCCGGACGCACGCGGTCGATGGCCTCGAGCACACGCTGCGTGACAGCGTCCTGCGGCGTGGATACGGCTGACTCGGGTCTGGGTGCGTTCATCATGTTTGACTATATGCCGCGACCGACCCGACCACAACGCTTACCGCCCCGCGACCGCCGACGAGCGACTGCGGCAATCAGCCCAAGCGTCACCAGCCACCCGGTGCTGGGCTCGGGGTAGTGGGTTAAACGCACCGGGACATTGACCACGCCCGGCGTCGGCAGAAACCAGTACCCGTCGCCAATCACGACGCCGTTGCCCGCCACCGCCCCGCCGAGCCAGCCCTTGTCGCCCGTGGGCAGGTAGACGCCCGGCTCCCCAACCGCCGCGGCACCCCACGCGTCGGCCGCTGCCCCCATCTCGACCAGCTCCGCCCCGTTGGGCACCCAGGGCACCCCGCCCGTCGCCGCGACGCTGACCCCCGCGAGCAAACCCGACTCACCCAACGCCGCTCGCGTCTCGCCGGCCGCCAGCGTCGCGAACGGCAAGGACGCCATCGCCGTCACATCCCCGGCAAACACCGCCCAACCCACGTCCGCCCAACCCACCGACATCGGCAGCTGGATCGGTTGCATCGCCGCGTCCGCCACGCTGGGCACGTAACCAGGCAACAGCGCCGGATCGCCGTCGTGCCACAGCACCGTCGGCCCCGTCACCGGAGCGTGCCACGCCCCTTCGATCAGCCCCAGCGCCGAGTCTCGCCCGCTGACCCGCACGGCCACGAGCGTGACGCCTTCGCCGGTCTCGTCGTCACCCTGAGCCTGCCACTCGACCGCCCCGGTGCCACCCGAAGACGGCAGGAACAGCTCCCAGATACCTCCCGCCCGGGCGGATGTCGCAACACCAGCGGTCAGCAGGCACACCCCGGCTACCGCTGCCGTCGCGGCCCCGCGCCCAATCACCCAGGTCTTATGCCCCTGCCTCATGGGCAGCAACATAGTGCAACGCGAACGCGATCTACACCCGACTATCGCCCAAAAACCGACGCCTCAGGTGTCAGGCCTGGACATCGACATGCTCGAACAGCGGGCGCTGCGGTCCGTCAGCCTGTTGCGCGGGGTCTGTCTCCGCGCCGTCGGCCGCCGACTCCTGCCGGGCTGGGCGCTCGCCCTCCGGGTCGCCGTACAGCTGCTCGTACCCGGCGGCCTGGTGATCCGGTAGCTCGGCGTCGGCATCGGCGGTCGCCCCGGTCTGCAGCAGGGCCTCGATGCGGTCGGCCGTCTCCTCCTGCTGGCGGGTGGTCTCGGCGCGGCGTTTGTCCTCGGCGCGCGACACCGCCTGGCTCTGGTGAGCCGTCTGGGCCAGACCGGCGGCGATACCCGTGCCGATGATGCTCATCACCGGCCTGTATCGGCTAAATCACGATTCTTCTGGAGCCTCGCCGGCCGCCGGCGTGTCCGCCTTGGCGGCCCGGGGAGCCTCACGCAACCCACGTTCTTCACGCTTGTTGCGCTTCTTGCGAGCCAGGTACTGACGGGCGGGGGTGATGTGGAACGTGGCCAGGGACTTACCCACCCGGCGTTCCCGCTCCTTGTCGCCGTCGAGCTGGATCATCTGTACGACGGTCATCTCGAGGTTGGCGTTGAACTCGGCGCCGGCGGCGACCAGCGCGTCCAGGTCCTCGCGTGGCTCGACGCGGTAGACCGCCGGGCCCAGGCACGGCCGCAGGAAGTCGTACTCCAGGTGCTTGCACACGATCGTCCAGTCCGCCCCGAGCTTGCTCAGCAGGAACATGCCCCCCGCGACCTCGGCGTTGCCCAGCAGGGCCCCGCCGGCCATAGCGTTGTACCAGTTGCGGTTGAAGCGGCGGAACGGCAGGAACGCGGCGTACGACGTGCCCGGCGTGCCCTTGTGGATCTTGATGCCCGACCGATAGGCCAGCGGCAGGTACCGCCAGCTAATCACACGGTGCCAGAAGGTCGACTTGCTGGACAGCTCGGCGAGCTTGCGCTCGATGCGGAGCTTGAACCGCTCCCAGCGGGAGAGCTTGGTGTTGTGCCGGTTGGCGTTGTGGCGAGGCCGCTGCGGTGAGTTGTCGGGCAACTCGATCTCCATCGGCTCGTTGATCGCGGCTTCGCTCATGGTCATCCCATGCTACTCGGGCCCACGCCTGCGCCCAGCCCTAATCGCGTTCTCACCATTCCCAAATCGTCGCGCCGGCCCGATTACTGGAGATTCACAGGCATCACGACGTACAAAAAGTCCGGCCCGGTCCGCAAAACCCCCGGCTTGTTCGGGGCCTTGAAGTCGAACTGGACCTGCTTGTCGTCCATCACCTTCAGGGCGTCCAGCAGGTACGCCGGGTTGAAACCGATCTCGATCGACTCGCCCTCGTAGCCCGCCAGCTCGACGTTGATCTCGGCCTCGCCCATCTCCGGGGCCCGGCTGGACAGCGTGAGCCCGTCGGGCGAATAGGCCATCCGCACGCCCTTGCTCTCCTCGTTGGTCAGCAGGGCCGCCCGGCGAACGGCGGAGATGAACACGTCGGTCATCAGCATCGCCCGGCGGTCGCCGTCCTTGGGGATGACGTCGCGATATGGCGGGAAGTTGCCCTCGACCAGGCTGCTGGTCAGCGTCGCGTGGTCGGCCGAGAAGAGGACCCGGTTGCCGGCCAGAGCGATCTTGACCACCTGCTCGGCGTCGTCGAAGAGGCGGAGCAGCAGCTGCAGGGCCTTGGTCGGGACGATCGCGGACTGCCCGCCCTCGGCCGCGGCCTGGGCCTTGCCCTTGGCCAGCGCCAGCCGGTGGCCGTCGGTGGCGACCACGGTGAGCTGCTTGCCGTCCCGCTCCATCAGGACGCCGTTGATGGCGTATCGGGAGTTCTCGCGGGCGGTGGCGAAGATGGTCATCGCGACCAGCCGGTGCAGGTCGCCGGCGACCATCTCGAAATGCGGCTCGTCGCCGAAGGCCGGGACCGACGGGAAGTCGCTGACCGCCTGGCTGTAGATGCGGTACTTGGAGTCCTGCCCGGTGATCTGCACGACCTCGCCCTCGGTCGCGAGCGTCAGCGTCGGGTCAATCGACTCGCGGACGATGGCGTTGAGCTTGTCGGCCGGGACCAGGGCCTCGCCGGGCTGCTCGACCTCGACGCGCAGGGCGTTGAGGGTCAGGGAGACCTCGAGGTCGGTCGCGGTGAGGGTCAGGCCGTCGTCGCCGGCCACGACCTTGACGCAGGACAAGACGGGCTTGGGGGTCCGCTGGACGGCGACGGAGCCCATCAGCCCCAGAGCGTCAACCAGCGTGCCACGATCGCAAATCACTCGCATGGAAAAACCCGTGTTCCTGATCAGCCCGGCGGCAACCTACCCCCCTCGCGCCGGGCCCGCAAACGAGGCGATCGCGCCCGCTTGTCGCCGGGCGCACAGCCGATACACTACTCGGCTCGCCGCTCCGCGGCCCACCCCCGGAACCGTCCCGGAACGATCCCATGGCAGCCACCCACAAAGTCAAGTCCCACAAGGGCGTGCTCAAGCGCGTCAAGGTCACCGCCCGCGGCAAGGTCCGCTTCGGCAAGACCCGCAAGAGCCACCTCATGTCGCACATGTCCGGCGACAAGGTCCGCCGCCTCCGCCGCCCCAGCTACGCCCGCGCCGGCGAGATGAAGCGCCTCGAGCGTCTGCTCAACCGGCCGCTGATGAGCCAGGAGCAGCACGAACGGCTCGCCGCCGAGGCCAAGACCAAGGCCGCCGCCGCCGACTGACCCCGTTAGCCGGCGACCTCGGTCGCCGTTTCCGCCGACCGCGATCGGCGTGACATCCCACCCCCGCCCGACGGGCCCCAAGCGTCGCCGCACTTTTCGCCGGCGTCCCCCGATCGAGCCCACTTGGAGCATCCCCATGCCCCGCGCCCGCAAAGGTTCCGCCCGCAACAAAGCCAAGAAACGCGTCTTCGCCCTGGTCAAGGGCCACTCCGGCGCCCGCCGCACCCAGTGGCGTCGCGTCCAGGAGGCCGCCCTCCGCGCCGGCCAGAACCAGTACGACCACCGCCGCCTGGTGAAGCGCGACTACCGCGCCCTGTGGATCACCCGCATCACCGCCGCCTGCAAACAGCGCGGCACGCGGTACTCGGCGTTCATCAACGGCCTCAAGCTCGCCAACATCGACCTCAACCGCAAGATGCTCAGCGAGATCGCCATCCACGACCCCGCCGCCTTCGACAAGCTCGTCGAAACCGCGACCGCGGCCCGCGACGCGGCCGCTCCCGCTGCGGCCAGTTGATCGCAGCGGCTGACTCAATCGATCGCTAACGCCGCGTTACCAACGGTGAGGTCGCTCACGCAACCGACCGATCATCGACACGGTAAGGCCGTCACCCTGACCCGTCGTGCCGCGTGCCCGCAGCCCCAGCTTGGTTGCTCCGCGCCGATTGGCTTTGACGAAGACCCTGGCGAACTCAATCGTGCCGGATGCCGCCCCCGTCTTGAGCTTGCCGTGCTTGAAGCGACCAAGGCGGCCGTTGCGTCTCGTATTCCAGACAAGCCGTCCGCGCAGGGAACGCTCACCCTCCACACCCTTGAGAAGCAGCACACCTGCACCTTCATACTCCATCTCAGCGTGAACGCGATATCGACGTTCACTCCGATGCCGGCCAACCGCGCTTGATGTCCGCAGCGTCCCTCGTGCTCGGTAATAAATTTCGGGCGGGGGTATCGACAGCCCAGAACTTGGGTGTTGTGGGTAACCCATCGTCCCTAGAAATACCACCGCAGGTAGCAGCCAACAGGCCCGGCAACAATGGGAATAGCAGGCTCGACGAAGCATTTCAGACTCTCCCGGAACTAGAGGTCGCAGATTAGATCAACACGGCAAGCGGAATGCCACGCAACGGCCCAGACCCTGGCCGCTAGCTACATTGCGTCCATGCCTGAGCCCAGCAACACCGACATCGCTTGCCCCTACCCAACCGACCCGGCGCTCGTCGACGCGGCGCTGAATCGTGAGTCGTGGCGGCTGTTTCGGATCATGTCCGAGTTCGTCGATGGGTTCGAGACCATGGCCGAACTCGGACCGGCGGTGTCGATTTTCGGGTCGGCGCGGTTCAAGCCGGAGCACCCGAGCTACCAGCAGGCGGTGACGGCGGGTCGGCTGCTGACCGAGCGGGGGTTCACGGTGGTCACCGGCGGCGGGCCGGGCATCATGGAGGCCGGCAACCGCGGCGCGTACGAGGCGAAGGGCACGTCCGTCGGGCTCAACATCCGCCTGCCGCACGAGCAGGACCCCAACCCGTATCAGACGCACGACGTCGACTTCCGCTACTTCTTCGTGCGCAAGGTGATGTTCGTGAAGTACGCGGTCGGGTTCATCTGCTTCCCCGGCGGGTTCGGGACGATGGACGAGTTCTTCGAGGCGATGACGCTGATCCAGACGCAGAAGATCGACCCGTTCCCGGTGGCGTGCGTCGGCAAGGACTACTGGGGCGGGCTGATCGACTGGCTGAAGAAGACGATGCGTGACGAATACGCGGCGATCTCGCCGGGCGACCTTGATCTGTTCCACACGACGGACTCGGTCGAGGAGGCGGTGGCGTTCGTCACGGATCGGTTCGACTACGAGAAGTGGTGCCACCGCAAGGTGCCGGCGTCGCGTTCGGCGTTCGAGGGGATGGGCAGCATGCCGCGCGGCGCATCGGGGGGCTGACGATGGGGCCGACCGAACAGGCGTGGGAGATCGTCGGTGCTGAGGGCGAGGCGATCCTCGGCGACGTGCACTTGCCGGTGGGTGCGGCGCACGGAACGCTGGTGATCTGCCACGGGTTCATGGGGTACAAGGACTACGGGCTGTTGCCGCGGCTGGCCGACGCGGCGGCGCGGGACGGCTGGATCGCCCATCGGTTCAACTTCAGCCACTCGGGGATGACGAACCGGATCGAGACGTTCGAGCGGCCTGACCTGTTCGAGCGCGACACCTGGCGCAAGCAGGCGACCGACCTGCGCGCGGTGCTGACCTCGATCGAGCGAGGGACGTTGGCTTCCGGCGGTCGACCGGTGGTCGTGTTCGGTCACAGCCGGGGTGGGGTGACCGCCCTGCTGACGACGCGGTGGATGCTCGACGAGCGTGACTCGGCGGCGCCGGACGCCCAGGTGACGGCCGCTTCGCCGGCGGCCAGCCACCGCATGACCGACGAGCAGGCCGAGGCCATGCGCACAACCGGATACCTCGAGCGGAAGTCCGGCCGAACCGGTCAGTCGCTGCGTATCCATCGCGACTGGCTGGACAAGCAGCTCGCCGACCCCGGCTGGCACGCGATGGTGACCGCCGCGGGCCGTGTGGCCGGCGCGGACATCCCGTGGCTCATCGTGCACGGCAGCAACGACGACACGGTCCGGGTCGCGGACGGCGAGGCGTTGCGGGACGCGAGCGGCGGGAGGGCCAAGCTGAGCGTGATCGACGGGGCCGGCCACACGTTCGACTGCCCCAACCCGGCGCCTAGCGACGACCTGCCGGTGAACACCTCTCGGCTGATCGAGTCGACGCTGGCGTTCGCCGAGTCGGTGCGGGCGTAGCAGGCAGCTGGCGCGGCGTGTCAACGCCTGGGCGCCACACCTCGTGCGAGACACGATGTGTGCCGAAGAGCATGCGGACCCGTCACACACACATCGCCTTCGGCGAGGTGTGGCACCCGCTACACCCGCATGGAACCTGCTCTAGCCGGCGGCGGCAGGGCCTCAACGCGGGCGGGTGAGGTTGCCGAGGTCGATGACGATGGGTGTGGCGTTGGGGTCGACGGGGTCGGGCTGGACGTAATCGGCGTTGAGGGTGTCGGGGTCGAGGAAGGTGAGGACGACGGCGGCGACGGCCTGCCGTTGCACAAAGGCGAGGTCGCCGCCGGCGGGGCCGGCGTAGTCCGCGTTGGCGTGGCGCTGGGCGTGGAAGTGCACGTGGGCGAGGCCGCGGCGCTGCAGATCGAGGATGAGTTCGGGGCCGGGGACGTAGGCGTGGTCGCCGCGGGCGAGCATGGGCGGGTACTCGCGGAAGGTCGGGTGTGTCGATGTTTCCTCGGCGAGCAAAAGCAGGCCGCCACGCTCGGTGGTGGTGTCGGCGTGGTCGGCGTCGGCGGTGGCGAAGAGTTCGGCGACGACCTCGGGGCGGCGCAGCGCGGCCGCGATGACCGCGAGGTGAAGCCGGTCGGCGGCGGAGAGACGCGGTGCGGCGTCGCGATAGTCTTCGCCGGGCAGTTCAGCCAGCGCTGCCCCGGCGATACGACGCGGGGCGGCCGCGGTGGGCGGCG
>JBCCZA010000055.1:0-16913 GCA_039188455.1 Planctomycetota bacterium | reverse complement strand
GTGGCGTTTGGGCACCCAGTGGTACTGGACGTTCTGTCGCGTCGTGAGGCGGATGGACGGCGTGCCGTAGGGGTTGTAGTCGCAGTACTTGTCCGCGATCGCGTCGAAGACCCGCCACTGATCGGCCGTGAACGAGCCGCCACCCGGGATCGAGCAGCGGACCATGTACATCCAGTCCTTCTCGCGGCCGGACTTGGCGCGGTTGTACTCGAGGTAGATGCCCTGGGCCTTGGCCAGGAACTCGGACTCCTTGACGATCTCCTCGACGGACATGTCGACGAAGTCCTTGTCGAGGTGGCCGACACCGTGATCGGAGTCGAGCTTGATGAGTTCTTCCTTGCCGAGCTGGTCGTCGGGGGTGCGGAGTAGCGGCTCGGGGGACTTGGCGGGCATCGTGTGAGGGGTCCGATCGGGGCAGGCTAGGGGTGCTTCGCAGTCGGCTCGGGCCTGGGCCCGATACCGGGGCGAAAGTAAGGCAGCTTATAGTAGCCGACCGGGCTGCGGGTTGGGTGGCTGCCGGTCCCGACGGTCGCAAGAAGGCCGGCGGTTTCGCCGATGTATCCTGCGGACCGCTTAGCGTCCTCCCTCAGAACAGGAATCCAACGATGCGTATAACCATGGTGGGCACCGGCTATGTAGGCCTCGTGACGGGGACCTGCCTGGCGAATACGGGCAACGACGTGACCTGCCTCGACGTCGTCCAGGCCAAGATCGACAAGCTCAACGCCGGCATCTCGCCGATCTACGAGCCCGGCCTGGACGAGCTGATCCAGCGCAACGCCAAGGCCGGCCGCCTCGACTTCACGACCGATAAGGCCCAGGCCTACGGCGACGCCGAGATCGTCTTCATCTGCGTCGGCACCCCCTCGGACGACAAGGGCCGCGCGGACCTCAAGTACGTCCTCGCCGCCGCCTCCGACATCGGCGACGCCATCGAGGCCGGCGGACCCGACGCCCCCGCCAAGGTCGTCGTCGTCAAGTCCACCGTCCCCGTCGGCACCAACGCCAAGGTCCAGGCCGCCATCGCCGCCAAGACTTCCAAGCCCTTCCACATGGCCTCGAACCCCGAGTTCCTCAAGGAAGGCGCCGCCATCAACGACTTCAACAAGCCCGACCGCGTCGTCATCGGCGCCGCCACCGACGAGGCCGCCGACACGATGCGCAAGCTCTACGAGCCCTTCGTCCGCCAGGGCCATCCCATCTACGTGATGGACATCCCCTCGGCCGAGATGGTCAAGTACGCCGCCAACGCGATGCTCGCGACCAAGATCTCCTTCATCAACGAGATCGCCAACCTCTGCGAGGCCTATGGCGCCGACATCGACCGCGTCCGCATCGGCATGTGCGCCGACAAGCGCATCGGCAACCAGTTCCTCTACCCCGGCCTCGGCTACGGCGGGTCCTGCTTCCCCAAGGACGTGCTCGCCTGCATCTCTATGGGCGAGGACGTCAACACCAAGACGGCCGTGCTCTCCAGCGTCCACTACGTCAACCAGCAGCAGCGCAAGGCCTTCTGGGAGAAGATCGTCGGCCACTTCGGCGGCCGTGGCTCCGGCGGCCTGACGGGCAAGACCGTCGGCGTCTGGGGCATCGCCTTCAAGCCCGGCACGGACGACATCCGCGAGGCCCCCGCCGTCTCGCTCATGGAACGCCTGATCGACGCCGGTGCCACCGTCAAGGCCTACGACCCCGTCGCCGAGGAGACCGCCCGCGAGAAGCTCGGCGACCTCGTGACCTACACCCCCGAGCCCTACGCCGCCGCCGAGCAGGCCGATGCTCTGGTCATCTGCACCGACTGGGACGAGTTCAAGGCCCCCGACCTCGCCCGCCTCAAGACCACCATGAACGCCCCGGTGATCTTCGACGGCCGCAACATCCTCAGCAACGACGACCTCGCCGCCGCCGGCTTTACGTATCACTCCGTCGGCCGGGCATCGGTCGTGCAGGAAACACAGGCCGCGACGGCCTAGCCCAAATCTACGCCATCTCACACGTACACCGCCTCGGTCATCACCGGGGCGGTTTTCTTATCCCGCTCGTGCCTGCCGCCGGCCCAACCAAGTCACGCCCACGCCAAGCGTCAACAGCACGAACGACAGCGCCAGACCCACGACGCCCCAGCCCATCATCGACTTCGGCAGGCCGCGCCGAGCCAGCCAGGCGATGGCCTTCGCCGCCATCTCCAAGCGAGCCCCAATGGCGGTCACGTCGGGCCCGATCAGCCCCAGACCCAGCACACATCCGCACGGGAGTGCAGGTCCCCAACCGCCGAACCGCCAGATCGCGATGACGCCCAGCGCAAGCAGGCCCACCGACGCGCTCCGCAGCGGCGACCAATCGATCCAACCGCGGACCGTCAGCAGTTCGTCACCCGAGAGCGACACCGCGCCCGCGACGATCGCCGCGCCCCAAGCCACGGTGATGGCCTGATCCGCCCGCAGCCGCGGCCGACGAGCCAGCATCATCGCGGCCGCCGCCCCGATCGCCATCGGCGCCGACATCGCCAGCGACCACGGCACCTCGTAGACCCACTGCAGCACCGCGAGGTGCACCGTCAGCGACACCACCGGTACGCCCAACAGCCAGCCGCTCATCCCCCGGGCAAGCGGCCGCGACACCGCCGAAGGCTTTGCCCGACCCGAACGGTACGTCAACCCCCAGCAGGCCCAGACCCCGGCCACCACCCACCACGCCGCGTACATCGCCATCGGCCCCATCGCCTCGGCCAGCTTCACCTGCCGCATTGTCATCGGCAACGCAAACAACCCCACAACCGCCAGACCCAACGCCCACCGATCCACCCCGCGCAAGCGCACCCCGGCGATCCACGCCACCAGCTCGGCCTTGATGAGTCCCCCGCCGATCGCCATCAACCCGACCGCCACCCCGGCCCAGCCCGCCATGGTCAACGCCTCCTGATACACCAGCGTGGCGTCCGCTAGCAGCAGCACCATCAACCCCAGCAGCCACCCCGCGTCACGCGTCATGCCTTGCCGCCTCAGCAGCCACGCCGAGAGCACACAGATCAACGTTTCGTAGACCGCGAAAACCGCCAACAGACCCAGCACGATCCCCAGGCTGTCTTTGATCTCGTGCGCGGCGCTATTGACCAGATATGCCCCACCCAACAGGCTGAGCCCGCTGAGCAGGTAGAACGGGTTGTGATCGCAGATCAGGCGGAGCCAACCTTGAGGGGTATCGCTAAGGGCCCGCTCAACCAGGCCATCCGCACCTCGAGTCGTCGCATCCATCTTGGGCACCTTTCCGGCGCATCAACCGCGCCACAGCCGACCGCGTTGGCGGCCTCGTCTCACGCAACAGCCGCGACCGAACATCGATCGCGAACTGCTGACGCGCGGGTGGCGGAGATGCTGTTAACCGGGCCCAGGAAGGATGGTGATGACAATAACGGGAGCGATCGGGCCAGGATCGAGCGGGAACCCGCCGGGCGAAATGTCTTTAGCCAATGTATCGGCCGAACCCTCGATCACCAACGTGAATTCGCACCCGCTACCCTGTCGCGATGCAGGACTGGATCGACAAGCACCTCCGCTGGATCGCCATCCCTCGGCTGCCCGTCGTGCTAGCGCTCGGGCAGGGGATGTTCTTCCTCGCGGCGCTGGGGAACGCGACCATCGTCTCGCAGATGACCCTCGTCTGGGCGGCGGTGTTCGCCGGCGAGTTCTGGCGGCCGATCACGTTCCTGTTCGTGCCGCCGATCCCGGACGGGATGTTCGGCCGGGGGATCGGGACGATCTTCGCCTTCTTCGCGATCTACCTGCTGTGGCTGATGGGCTCAGCCCTCGAGCGAGAGTGGGGCGCGGCGCGTTTCACCGCGTACATCGCCATCGGCTGGGTCCTGGCCATGGCTTCGGCCGCCATCGCGCCGCAGCTGCCCGCGACGAACTTCTACGTCGTCGCCTCGGTCTTTCTGGCGTTCGCCTGGCTCTACCCCGACTTCCAGCTCATGCTGTTCTTCATCATCCCCGTCAAGATCAAGTGGCTGGCGCTGATCACCTGGATCTTCTTCGGCGTCGCGCTGCTGTCGGCGGTCTCGCTGCGCGACTGGCCGGCTGCGACGTTCGTCGTGGCCGGGGTCGCCAACTGGTTCATCTTCTTCGGCGGCGAACTCGTGCATCGCATCCGCGGGGCGACGCGGCGCTCGACCGCCAAGCGCGAGGCCGCCAAGACCGCCGCCGAGCCGCTGCACGTCTGCTGCGTCTCCGGCTGGACCGACAAGACCCACCCGCAGGCCCAGTTCCGCTACGTTAAGGAGGGCGACGAGGTGAAGTGCTACGCGATGGAGTTCCTGCCGGATGAGTACAAGCAGGACAAGGACGGCTGACCCGGTCGGTCAGACCTTGAGCATCCCCGTGAACTCGCCGAACCGGCCGTCGATCTCCTCGCGCGTCAGACCGATCATCCGGCCGAGCGAGAAGTCCTCGATATTGAATGACGCGACGACCGTGCCGTAGGCCAGCGCCTTGCGTAGATTGGCCAGCGACGTGTCGCCGCCGGTCGCGGCGAAGTGGCCCATCATCGCCCCCGCGAACGAGTCGCCTGCGCCGGTCGGGTCCACGACCTTGTCGGAGGGGAAGGCCGGCAGGGCGGCCCAGCCGTCGGCGTGCCTCGCGATCACGCCGTGCTCGCCTTTCTTGACGACGACGAACGCCGGCCCCATCGTCGCGATCGCCTCGGCGGCCTTCACCGCGTCGCGTTCACCGGTCAGCATCATGGCCTCCGAGTCGTTGACGATCACGCCGTCGACCCGGCCGATCACGTCCACGACCCCGTCGCGTTGCGTCTCGATGTACAGGTCGATCGTGTCCATCACCGCCAGCTTGCGCTGCGGCAGCTTGTCCAGCAGGGCGAGTTGGTTAATCGGCTGATCGACGGCGAGAAAGACGTAGTCGGAGTCGGCGTAGGCGTCGGGCAGCGGCGGCGGGGCCTCGGCCAGCACGCCTAGTTCGATGCCGAGTGTGTCGCGGTCGTTCATGTTGTCGTGGTACTTGCCGTGCCAGCGGAAGCTCTTGCTGCCCGCCCGCCGCTCGAGCCCGGCCCGGTCGATGTCGAACTGGTCGAACACCGCGACGTGCTCATCGAGGAAATCCTCGCCGACCACGGACACGACCCGCGGCCGAGTGAAGTACGACGCCGCGGCAGGGAAGTAGACCCCCGACCCACCCACGACTTCCGACGCCGACCCCGTCGGGGTCTCCACCTTGTCGATGCCCACGGCACCGGTCACGACTAACGACATGCTTGCTCTTTCAGTTCTTGGACAGGATGACAGGATGGGACAGGATCAACGGGATGCACCTGCCGGCATCGCGCGTGGAGAGGAAATCTAGCAACTCAGGCATGAGTAAGCACGGCCCGCCGGTTCCCTCGCACGCTTCCTGAAACCAGCAGCATCCCGTCGATCCTGTCCCATCCTGTGATCCTGTCTAACCCGATCCATCACGCGTTCACCCCGCCCAGCTTGCAGACCCGCTTCCACTCGGCCACCTTCACCGGCTGCACGCTCAGACGCGAGTTGTTCACGAGCACCATGTCCTCGAGCTTGGCGTCGGCCTTGACGCCGGCGAGCGTGACGGGCGTGTCGAGCGGGGCGATGGCCTTGAAGTCGACGCAGACCCACGGGTTGCTGCCGTCCTTGTTGAGTTTCTCGGGCTTGACCGTCGGGTCGGGGTAGTGCTCTTTGACGACCTCGCAGACGCCGACGATCTCGCGGTCACCTACGGAGTGATAGAAGAACGCCCGATCGCCTTTCTTCATGGCGATCATGTTCGCCTTGGCCTGGTGGTTACGCACTCCGTCCCACGGCTCGACGCGGCCCTTCTTCGTCCAGTGGTCCTGCCACGACCAGGTGCCGGGCTCGGATTTGATCAGCCAGTATTTCATGGATGTTCGATGTGCGATGTGAAGTGTTCGATGTTCTGCAACCGACGCGAAGCGTCCCATTAGCCCCGGGTTCCACCCGGGGTGACTAGCTGCTCGCCTCCGCCTCGCCCTTAAACACCCTCAGGCAAGCATCGATCCGCCGCAGCGTCTCCGCCTTGCCGATCAGGTGCAGCGTCAGATGAATCGGCGGCGTTACCGCCGCCCCCGACACCGCCACCCGCAATGGCTGCGCGACCGACCCGAGGTTCTTCATGCCGTGATCCGCGACGCACTGGCCCAATGCCGCCTCGATCGCCTCGGGCGCGAAGTCATCATCCAATCCCGCCAGCGTCTCACGGGCTTTCGCCAAGTCGGCCAACCCTTGGGCGTCGTTTTTCAGCAGCCATTTCTTGACTGCCTTGGTGTCGTAGTGTTTCTCGCTAGGTGGCGCTTCATAGTCGGGAGGGTCGAGGAAGCCGCTAGCCTTGACTGGATCACTAAAGACGCGTGCCCTTTCCTGATAGGCCGAGGAGAAGATTCTCTTCTTGCTGTCAGACCACTCAAGGCCATCATTACCGTAACGAGGATCGCAGAAGGACCAGAAGGCCTCGTTGAACTGATCTGGGCTCATCTCTGCGATGGCCAATCGATTGAATTCGATCAATTTATCGCGGTCGAACTTGGAATTTGCCTTGTTAACACTGCTTAACTCAAAAACATCAATCAGGTGGTCAAGGTCAAATCGTTCAAGATCACCACCGGGATTCCAACCAAGCAGTGACAAGTAGTTCAACAAAACATCGGGCAAGTAGCCGGTGGATTTGAAATCACTGGTATCAATCTCAGGCACATCGCACCCCAGTGACCCCAAAACTATCGAAGCGATTCCCGCGTCGTCACTCTCTTTGTCTTGAAACGCTTGCCAGCGTTCATGGAAGCCCTCAACGTTCGTAATCGGTGGAGCAGGCCACCCCTTCTCTTTCGCCGCCTTCCGCGCCGCCTTCGCCTTGTCGCGCTTGCTCATCTTCGACCCGTCGGGGTTCGTGATGGACGGCGTGTGGCACCACAGCGGCCGCTCAAATCCGAGGGCGTCGTAGAGGGCGGCGTGCTTGGGGGTGTTGGAGAGGTGCTCGACGCCGCGGATGACGTGAGTGACCTCCATCAGGGCGTCGTCGACCACGACGGCGAAGTGAAAAGTCGGATAGGCAAGGTCGTCGCCCTCGGCCTTGCGCTTCATGATGACGAAGTCCTCGATGTCGTCGGCCTTGACGGTGACGGTGCCGTAGACGGCGTCGACGAACGTCACGTCCTGCGTAACCCTGAACCGCACGGCCCCGTCGTCGTCGTAGACGTGGCCGGCGGCGCGGAGGCGGTCGAGTTGTTCGTGGTAGAGCGGGAGGCGCTCGGACTGGCGGTACGGCCCACGGTCGCCGGTGGCGGTCTCGTGGCCGGGGACGCCTGGGATGGCGGGGCCCTCGTCCCAGTCGAGCCCGAGCCAGAGCATGGACTCGGCGATCTGCTTCTCGGAGGCGGAGGAGGAGCGGGCGCGGTCGGTGTCCTCGAAGCGGAGGATGAATCTGCCACCGCCCGTGTGGTCCTTGAACGGCCCGACGCGGCGCTTGGCCTGCTGGGCGACGACCCATGCGTACAGCGCGGTGCGGGCCCCGCCGATGTGCAGGTTGCCAGTGGGGGACGGGGCGAAGCGGGTAACGACGGGGCGGTCGGGCGGGAGCGGGGTGTCGGGCGAGGCCATCGGCGGAGTGTAGTGGGGCGGTTGCTCTACCATGCCCGGCATGAGCGACGGAACGCCAGAAGACGCAGCCGCGACGGACGCCGCGGGCAAGCCCACCCACTTCATCGCCGAGAAGATCGAGGCCGACCTCGCCGCCGGCAAGTTCGACGGCGCGACCCAGATCCTCACGCGGTTCCCGCCCGAGCCCAACGGCTTCCTGCACGTCGGGCACTCCAAGGCGCTGAGCCTGAACTTCGGCCTGCCGCTGATCTACGGCGGGGGCTGCAACCTCCGGTTCGACGACACCAACCCGGCCAAGGAAGAGCAGCGGTACATCGACGCGATCAAGGAGGACGTCCGCTGGCTGGGCTTCGACTGGGCCGCGGAGCGGTACGCCAGCGACTACTTCGACACGCTGTACGACTGGGCCTGCCGGCTGATCGAGGCGGGGCACGCCTATGTCGACGACCAGACGGGCGAGCAGATCAAGGCCACGCGGGGCGACCTCGTCACGCCCGGCACGCCCTCGCCGTTTCGGAACCGCTCGGCGGATGAGTCGCTCGATCTCTTCGCCAGGATGAAGGCAGGCGAGTTCGGCGACGGCAGCAAGGTGCTGCGGGCCAAGATCGACATGGCGTCGCCGAACCTCAACCTCCGCGACCCCGTGCTGTACCGCATCCTGCACGCCGAGCACCCGCGCACCGGCGATCGGTGGTGCGTCTACCCGATGTACGACTGGGCCCACGGGCAGAGCGACTGGATCGAGGGCGTGACGCACTCGCTGTGCTCGCTGGAGTTCGAGGACCACCGCCCGCTGTACGACTGGTGCCTGGACACGCTGATCTCGCTGGGCGTGGCCTCGCCGAGCGGCGTGAGCTATCGCCCCGAGCAGACCGAGTTCAACCGCCTCAACCTTACGCACACGCAGATGAGCAAGCGCAAGCTGCGGGCGCTGGTCGAGGAGGGCGTCGTCGACGGCTGGGACGACCCGCGCATGCCCACGATCGCCGCGATGCGTCGCCGCGGCTACACGCCGACCGGGATCCGGTCGTTCGTCGAAGGCGTCGGCCTGAGCAAGCGCACGCAGACCATCGAGCTCGCGCGGTTCGAGTCGTCGATCCGCGAGGACCTCAACCGCGTGGCTCAGCGGCGCATGGCGGTGCTCAAGCCGATCCGTCTGGTGATCGAGAACTGGCCGGCCGGCCACGTCGAGATGCGTAAAGCACAGAACAACCCCGAGAACCCGGATGACGGCACGCGCCAGGTGCCGATGACCGGCGAGCTGTACATCTCGGCCGACGACTTCATGATCGACCCGCCGAAGAAGTTCTTCCGCCTCGGGCCGGGCCGCGAGGTGCGGCTGCGCTTCGGGTACTTCGTCACGTGCACCGGCTACGAGACCGACGATGCGGGGAACGTCACCGTCGTGCGTGGCACGTACGACCCGGCGACGTCTGGCGGCAGCGCCCCCGACGGGCGGAAGGTCAAGGGCACGCTGACATGGGTCTCGGCCGAGCACGCGGTCGACGCGGTTGTCCGACAGTACGAAACGCTTTTCGCGACCGAAGACCCCGACGAGGGGACACGCGGTGACGACGACCGCGACTGGCACGACAACCTCAACCCCGACTCGCTGACGGTGGTCGAGGGGGCCAAGCTCGAGCCGGCCTGCGGCGACGCAAAGCCCGGCGACCCCGTGCAGTTCGAGCGGATCGGCTACTTCATGCGTGACTCGGTCACGACCAGCGACGAGACAGGCCGGCCTGTGTTCAACGCCACGGTCGGGCTGCGCGACACCTGGGGCAAGCAGCAACGGCAGGGTGGATAGGCGCCGGCGCCGCCGAGACGATAGGACTCAACCTTGTCGGCCGCGCCGCAAGAGCACCGCCAGGCCGATCGTCAGGCAGGCGAGCGTGCCGGGCGTCGGCACGGAAGCGGCGCCGATCTCGAGCGACACCGCTAGCCGGTCGCCGCCCAGGGGGTCGGCGTCAAACGCGAGCTCGATCGGCTCGAACACCGTAGCCTTGCGATCGACCTTGTCGATCATGCGCTCGATCCAGTTCAGGTGCCTGGCGAGGTTGACGTGGCCGGAGAAGTCCCCGTAATCCGAGTCGATCTCCCCGTCCGAGGCGGACGTAAACGAGTGCACGCCGGCGAGCCGGGTCTTCTTGCCCTTGCCGATGAACACCGCACCGCCGGACTCGCCCGGGGCGATCAGCGACTCGAATCGCGTCGCCTTATCACGCCCCATGACGTTGTGCGATCGTCGGCGCGGGTCGTCGAAATCCATCATCAGCACCCGATCCTTCTCTCGGAGCTGATCGATGACGTTGGTGCCGGCGCGCTTGGCGGCCGTGTTGTCCTTGACGCCTTTCCGTCCGTTGCCCCCCTCGCCGAAACCTACAAGCCAGGCCGACTCGCCCACCGGGTCTGACTTCTTGCTGATCTTGGCGGGCTTGATGCCGGTCGTTGCCGAGACATCTTCGGTCAGCCGAACAAGGGCGAGATCGAAACCAGCGGAGCTGCCGACCGATCCGTCCCACTTCTTGTGCACGACGATATCGGAAGAGATGAACGGCCGGTCGCCGAATGTGAGTTGGGCGATGAGAGCGTCATCGACGGCGTGGGCAGCCGTGATCGCCCACTGGTCGTCGATGAGCGTCGCGGACCCCAGTCGCCCTCCGGCCACGAGCCTGCCCACGGTGTCGAAACCCGATCGGGTGGCTAGCTTCTCGGCCTTGTCGTTAGACCGGTCGTGCCGGATGGTTGTTGCGTGGGTGGCGAGGGAACCAAAGAACACCGCACCCAACGTGGCGACAAAACTCAAGCGACTGAGTGAATGACCTAAAGCAGATTTGCCCGTTATTGCAGAACAAACTTCGCTGAACATGGCTACCGTATCGGATCATCACTGTTCGGATCCGCAGACAATCCGAAGGTGAGTACTCAACGAAACTCCAGACGACTGCGTCGGCCGCGAGCGAGCATCAAAAAGCCGCCGAAGGCCAGCAGACCGGTTGTCGCGGGCTCGGGAACTCCCGTCGTGAAGCCGCCGTCGAGAACTATGCTGTCCGTTGCGACCCGCGGCAGCGACAGAGCCAGCGAAGCGTCTGGCAGACCGCTGATCGGATCGGGGAAGGGGACTTTATCGAACTTGCCGTCGTCGACCTGCGGGTTGACGCGCTGAATCGTTCTCTTGATCCAATCCCGATAAAACGCCACCGAGACGTGGCCGGACACATCGCCGTAATCGGAATCGGTATTGCCATCCGAGGACGATCCAAACGAGTGCACGCCCGCGAGGCGCCACCCTTTGTTGTGCCTCACAAACAAGCCGCCGCCCGAATCCCCCGATCCGATGAGCGCCTCCAGGTCCCGCGCCTTGCTGTCGCCAAGGCTGCTGTCGGCGGCATTGATCGGGTCATCGAAGTCACTCAGAATCACCCTTCCATTGTTTGCCGTTGCGTCGACCACGTTCTGCCCGGCGAGATGCCTGAGCCCTGTTGTCATGCCCGTTGAACCGGTGCCGCTTCGGCCAAAGCCGGCGGAAACCGAGTTCATCCCGACGATGTTTTTCTTGTTGTTGAGCTTGGCGGGCTTGAACTTGCTAGCCACGTCTCGCGAAAGGCGGATCAACGCCAAGTCCTTCGAGGCGAGCCCGTTGACGCCAATAATCGGATCCCATTTTTCGTGGACCACGACGTGCTTGGCCCGGTAGGACTGATTGCCGATCTTAAACCGGACTTTGCTGGCGAAATCGACGACGTGCGCCGCGGTGAGCACCCAGTTTTCTTTGATCAGGGTGCCTGACCCGAAGCCCACGTCGGTAATGACTTGTCCGACCGACTGGAGGAAACCTCTGTCAGCAAGTTCTCGGTACTCGCTGCGGTGAACGTCATCTCGGATCACCGACGCAGGAGCATCGGCGGCGATGCCGAAGACAGAGAACGCAGAAACAGCCACCGCCACGAATCCGCGGCCACCGATGATTTGGAACATCATTAGATCCCTCAGATTTGCTGAAACGAACTTCGGAATACACATAATACTGACTGGCTACGAAGACGGAAGGGCCGGGTTGGCCCTCGCTGAGCCGATCATGCTGCGGGGCGAGGGTTCTGCGGAACGTCCACGCATGGCGATGTATCATGGGGCGATGCCTGAGCGTCCTCGCCAGTCAGACGGTCGTGTGCACGGGGTGATCGTTGCCCTCCGGGACGCGTCAGAGGGCCGGTTCCTGCTGATCCGCCGGGCTTTGGGCGTGGCGAGCGGGGGCAAGATTGCTTTTCCTGGGGGGGCCGTGGAACCCGGAGAGCCGCTGCAAGACGCGGCCGTGCGAGAAGCGGCCGAGGAGTTGGGCTGGTCCGTGCGGGTGCGTGGGCCGGTGTGGCAGCGGGTGTTCGACGATCGGCCGCTGACACTGTGGGGGTTCGTGGGGGTGTGGGTCGACGGTGATCTCCGCCCCGACCCCGCGGAGGTGGCCGAGACGATGTGGCTGACCCGGGCGGAGATCGCGGGTTTCGAGGAAGCCAACGAGGCCCTGATCGGCACCGGCGACTTCGCCGACGCCGCGGCTCGGGCTTGGCGAAACGAAGCTACGACGGACCGCCCGGTTCGACGGGAAGGCGAGCGAGCAAGCACGCTTGATCGGCGGCGGGCCAAGGCGGTGGCGGATGGCTGAGGCGGAGACGACACGCGTGATCGTGGCCGATCGCCAGCCGGTCGTTCGCGCGGGCATCGCCAGCGCGATCCAGGCCGCGCCGGGGCTGCGATGCGTCGGTGAGGCCCACTCGGTTGAGTCCCTGATCACGGCGCTGACCCAGACGCCTTGCGACGTCGTGACCCTCGACATGACGTTCGACGGCCTCGACGGTGTCGACGCGATCCGGACGATCAAGGCCCGCCATCCCACGATCGGCGTGCTCGTTTTCGCGGGCAGGGACGAGATGCTCTTCGCGGAGCGGTGCATCCGGCTGGGCGCACGCGGCTACCTGATGAAAGACGTGCCCGTCGCGAAGGTGCTCGACGCCATCGCGGCGATCGCTCGCGGCAAGGTGGCGGTCAGCCCTGCCGTTGCTCAGCGGATGATCGGCCAGAGCGGGAACGCCGGCGCGACCCGCCGGCCGACGCACGGGATCGAGAGCCTCTCGGATCGTGAGCTGGAGGTGCTGAGCCTGCTGGGGATGGGCCTGTCGACGCGCGAGATCGCCAAGCGCCTGCACCTGAGCGTCAAGACGATCGACACCTATCGCGACAACCTCAAGCACAAGCTCGGCCTCGAGAACGCGACGCGCCTGATCCGCTACGCGGTGCGGTACGCGATGGACAACGAGATCGGTTGACGCCGCTCGGGGCCGAGGTTGCGGCGGCCGGGACGGGGCGAAGCGGAGAGGGTGGGATTCGAACCCACGAGGGCATTGCTGCCCCACACGAATTCCAATCGTGCGCCTTAAACCGCTCGGCCACCTCTCCGGGGTGGACGGGCCGGCGAAACGTACTGCAGCCGGGCCCGGCGGTATCGCGGGGGTATCGCGAGCCGGGCAGTGTAGGGCACGCCGACGGACCCGCCAAGCCGCCGAAGCGGCGGGTGGATAGGGTGGCGTCATGGGTCGTTCGCCGCGGTACCGCACGAAGCGCGACGGGGTGCTTGTCATCGACAAGCCGGTTGGGGTGACCAGCGCCGACGTCGTTCGGGCGGTGCGGTTTGGGGCCGGCGACTGCAAGACCGGCCACGCCGGCACGCTGGACCCGCTAGCCAGCGGCGTGCTTGTCTGTTGCCTGGGCGTGGCGACCAAGCTCAGCGAGCGGCTGATGGCCGGGGTCAAGGTGTACGAGACGGAGGTCGACCTCTCGGCCTTCACGACGACCGACGATCGCGAGGGCGAACGCACCGACGTCGAAATCCCGGAAGCCGACCGACCCGGCACCCAGCGGGTGCGGGCGGCGTTGCACCGGTTCATCGGCGTGACCGAGCAGGTGCCGCCGGCGTACTCGGCGGCTCACGTCGGCGGGAGACGGGCGTACGCGCTGGCGCGGCGGGGCGAGGCGGTCGAGCTGGAGCCACGCCGCGTCCGCATCGACGCGATCGACCTCGTCTCGTTTGCGTGGCCCATCGCCCGGCTGGTCGTGACCTGCGGCAAGGGCGTGTACATCCGCTCGCTGGCGCGCGACCTCGGCGAAGCCCTCGGGACGGGTGGGCACCTGGCGAGCCTGCGCCGCACGCGCGTCGGGCCGTTCACGGTGGATACGGCTCGGCCGCTCTCGTCGATCGATCGCGACACGCTGGGCGACGACGACCTGATGCCGATCGCGGAGGTCGAGGCGATGCTTGCCGATCCCCGCGTGGGGGGTTAGTCGTCGTCAGGCGGGGCGTTTCCATACGGGTCGGACTTCTTCATCAGCACAAGGCCGAGCTCGAACAGGGCGTAGAGCGGGAAGGCGAGGATTAGCATCGAAAGCACGTCGGCCGGCGTGAGCAGGGCGGCCAGGGCGAAGCAGCCGAAGAACGCGTAACGCCGGAACCGGCGGACCTGGCCCGGGTCGATCAGGCCGGTGCGGCCGAGGATGAACATGACGACCGGCAGCTGGAAGGCGACGACGGTGCCGAGCGTCATGATCGCCGCGAGGTTGATCTGCTTGGCGATGTCGGGGTAGGGCGTGACGAGCCGGTTGGCGTTGAGCATGAGCACGCGGATGCGGCCGCCGACCACGGCCTTGATGTGGTGCTGGCGGGCGTCGATCCAGGTCATGCCGTCGATCAGCGGGTCGGGCGGCGTTTCAAGAACCGGCAGGCGCAGCGGAGCCGGCTGCGTGGCGGGGGGGGCCGTCTCGAGCGGGTTCTCGCTGGCGTCGTCCTGCTTGGCGTAGGCCGGCGTGAGCATCTTCACGACGAACCCGGGCTGGACGTTGGTCGTCTCGGGGTACCACGTCGCCCAGCCGAAGAAGAACATCAGCGACGTCGGCAGCAGCACGAAGTAGTTGAACGCGATGCCCAGCGCGGCCATGCCAACGGAGAACGGCACGACGATCCGCACGGCCCGTTTCTCGTGCGGGTATAGCCCGGCGGCGACGAACGTCCACAGCTGGTAGATGATCCACGGCGAAGCCAAGATCAGCCCGGCGATCAGCGAGACCTTCACGTAGACCGACATGAACCCGGCTGTGGCGTCCGTCGTGATTGTCGTCGTGGGGTAGTCGAGCGCGGTGAGGACCTGGATCACCGGGCGGGCCAGCAGGCCGATGAGCTGGAAGCCGAAGGTGAAGGTGACGGCCAGGGCGATGATGAAGCCGATGAGGGCCCGGATGAGGACGGTGCGGAGTTCACCCAGGTGCTCGCCCAGCGACATGCGCAGGTCGTGGCCGGCCTGCTGCATGGTGGACGCGGGCTGATCGAGCGGCATCGCGGGAGTGTAGTGGAGACGTCGCGTGGGCTACGACGTCGCGGGTCGGCGCGTCGCCGCGATGACCTTGAGGAGCCGATCGACCTGCTCGTCGGTCATGTCGGCCCGCAGCGAGAGGCGGACGCGCGAGGTGTTGGGTTTGACGGTCGGCGGGCGGATGGCGGCGGCGAGGAAGCCTGCGTCGGCGAAACGGTCGGACAGGGCGACGGCGTCCTCGGGGGAGCCCGCGATCAGCGGCACGATCGGGGTGCGCGTTTCGCTGGGCACCGGGTGCAGGCCCGCGGCGTCGCGGACCCGCTGGGTGATCTCGCCGAGCCGCTCGCGCCGCCACGGCTCGTCCGCGACGACATCCAGCGCCGCGTCGATCGCCGCGACCTGCGCAGGCGGCGGAGCGGTCGAGTAGATGAGCGGCCGGGCTCGGTTGACGATCGCGTCGATCACGGCGTGCGACGCGGTGATCATCCCGCCGAGCCCGCCGAGGGCCTTGGAGGCGGTTGTGTTCGCGGCGGTCACGCGATCGGCGACGCCAGCGGCCTCGATCAGCCCGGCGCCGTTCGCGCCGAGCAGGCCGGTGGCGTGCGCCTCATCGACGATCAGGTGGGCGTGGTACTTGTCGGCAAGGTCGGCGAGAGCGGGCAGCGGGGCGGCGTCCCCGTCCATCGAGAACACCGCGTCGGTCACGATGAATCGGCAGGCGTCGGCGTGCGCGGGATCGCCGGCGTGACGGTCGAGCAGTCGCTCCAGCTTGGCCAGCCCGTCCGTCTGCTCGGTCGAGGTATGCGGGAAGGTGCGCAGCGTCGCGCCGCTCATGCGGGCGGCGTCGAAGAGCGAGGCGTGGTTGAGCGCGTCGGCCGCGACGAGGTCGCCCGGCCGGGCCAGCGTGGTGAGCAGGGCGAGGTTGGCCGCGAACCCGGTGGGCAGCAGGACGGCCGCCTCGGCGTGCTTGAAGGCCGCGACGCGACGCTCGAGCTCGTGCACCGCGTCCGAATAGCCGCCGGCCAGCGGCGAGGCGCCCGAGCCGACGCCGTGCTCAGCGAGCGCTTGGCGTGCGGCGTCGACGAGGCGCGGGTGGCGCGACAGGCCGAGATAGTCGTTGGACGCGAGGTTGACGAGTGCCCGACCGTCTCGCTCAACAATCAAGCCCGGCGAAGGGACGGGCGTGAGCTTGCGGTGCATTGACTCTGCGTGCCGCTCACTCGCCTCGGTATGCAGGCGATGACGCAGCGTGTCGGACAAGTGGGCCGGCGGGGTCGGCTGCTCAATCCTCGTCGTCGATATCGACGTCGGGGCCATGGTCGGCGTCCAGGTCGGTCGGGTCGAACTCGGCGTCGGCCTCGGCGAGCGTCTGCTTCATCAGCCGGCCGACCTTGAACTTCACCGTCCGCTTGGGCGGCACCCAGACCTCCTCGAGCGTCTTGGGGTTCTGGGCCTTGCGAGCCTGGCGCTGCTTGACCTCGAACACGCCGAAGTCGCGGAACTCCAGGCGGTTGCCCTTGCCAAGCTCGACGATGATCGAGTCCAGGAACGACTGCACGACGCGCTTGACGACGACCCGCTTCTGCTGGGTCGCGTCGGCGATGGCGTCGATCAGTTCCTTCTTGGTAACGGTGGCCATGGGCTCAACCCGGGTCGGAGCAATCGTGCAGGCTCGGCCGGCGTGTCTGGGCCCTCGCGCCGCCAACACGCCTTGCGGAGCTTACGTGGCCGCCTTGGGCCGGTCAACCCGAAACCCATGCCAATACCGAGTTTAGATGCACGATTGTCGATCGCAACGCCCACCCCTACCATCCGTCCCATGCCCGTCGATCCCGCCCGCCTGACCATCATCCACCACCCCGAACCCGTCCTGCACCGCCGGGCCCAGGCCGTCGAAAGCGTCGACGACGAGGTCCGGGCCG
>JBCCZA010000054.1:0-17101 GCA_039188455.1 Planctomycetota bacterium | reverse complement strand
TGGCGTCCAACGACCCCAACCTGCAGAACATCCCCATCCGCACGGACGTCGGGCGCGACATCCGCAGAGCCTTCGTCGCCGAGCCGGGGCACGTGCTGATCGCCGCCGACTACTCGCAGATCGAGCTGCGCATGCTGGCGCATCTCTCGGAGGACGAGGCGCTGATCGCGGCGTTCCGCGAGGGACAGGACATCCACACGGCGGTCGCGGCCGAGGTGTTCGGCGTGCCGCTCGACGCCGTGACCGGCGAGCAACGCGGGCGTGCCAAGGTCATCAACTTCGGCATCATCTACGGCATCACCGCGTTCGGCCTGGCCCGCCGCATCGACGGGCTGTCGCGCGAAGAGGCCGGCAAGCTGATCGACGGCTACAAGGCCCGCTTCAAGGGGATCGACGAGTTCATGAACGCCTGCGTCGAGCAGGCGACCGAGCACGGCTACGTCACGACGATCCTCGGCCGACGCCGACTCATCGAGCAGGTCCAGGCCCGCAACCCCCAGCAGCGGGCGCTCGGCGAGCGGCTGGCGATCAACTCGGTCGTGCAGGGCTCGGCCGCCGACCTGATCAAGGTCGCGATGGTCCGCTTGGCCGATCGTCTGGCCGAGTCCGGCATGGCGTCGCGGATGCTGCTGCAGATCCACGACGAGCTGGTAATCGAGGCGCCCGACGGCGAGGCCGACGCGGCGGCGACGCTGGTGACCGAGACCATGGAGTCGGCGATGGACCTCAGGGTGCCGCTGGTTGTCGACGTCGGGCGCGGGGCGGACTGGTTCGCGGCGAAGTGAGGCCCGGGGCCCTGCGGGCCGCCGGCTAAACACGGTTGCGTCACCCGCCGGCCGCGTCTTCGAGCAGGCGTTGGGTCAGGTCCCACAGGCCGCGTTCGCGGAAGGCGGTGGCGGTGCCGGGCAGGGCGCTGAAGCGCTGGGCGTGGTGGTTCCAGTGGGACTGGGCGGCGGCGAGGCGTTGGACGACGAGCCGGCCGTCGACGGCGCCGGCCTTGAACCGGCGATAGGCGACCAGGCCGTCGGCGAGGTCGCGCCACGCCTCGAACAGAGCCTCGGCGTAGAGCAGGGTGTTGACCAGCGGCTCGAGCGTGGGGTGCTGGCGGTCGCCGACGGCGCGTTGCAGCTCGGCGCGGAGGTCGGACATGCGGATGGCGGCGTCCTGCTTCTCGCCGACAACGGCGTCGAGCTTGGCGTCGGGGAGGCGTTGGATAATCCGCCACAGGGCCTCGGCGTCGACGTTGTCGTCTTGGACCCAGTCGCCGTTGGGGTGCCAGGCGTCGGGACGCGTCGCGGCGTAGGTCTCGATGTAGAAGGCGCCGCGGATCACCTCGGGCGAGTCGAGCAGCACGCGGCGCAGCGCCTTGCGCAGCGGGCCGGCCTTGACGCCGAGGCGCTGCTTGAGCCAGTGGTCGGCCAGGTCGCTGAGCTTGCGCGTCGGGTCCTTGGCCAGCTGCGGGACGGCGGCGACATTGGCGTCGATCCACCGCTCGTCGCCGACGAACGGCCCGCCCCAGCCGCCGCCGCGAGCCCACGCCCACAGCCCGACCACGTTGGCGTGCTTCGCCGCCTGCGCGAGACCGGCGACGGGTTTCTTGCCACGCCCCCTGCCTCCCGAGGGCAACAGCACCTCGGGCATCCCGTCCCGCCACAACGGCGGCTGCCAGTCGGGGATGCCGCCCTTGCCCTCGAACTCGCGCTGGCACTGCAGCTCGTACACCACCGGCCAGTCGCCCATCGACAGGCTCGACGGGTTCCACGGCTGGTATCGCCAGAAATCCGTCTGCGCAAACTTGAAGGAGAAGATCGTCTTGCCGTCGTTGGCCTTGCGGTCGAGGTCGGCGGCGACGGCGGAGGCGAGGTCGGCGTGGTCGTGCAGGCCGCCGGGGCGGACGTTCCAGGCGCGGACGACCAGCGTCTTGCCGAACTCCCCGACGACGACCTTGCGATATCGGTGGACCAGGTCGGTGATGCGGTCGGCCCGCCCGACGCCCGAGCAAGTCGGGCAGTGCGGGGTGTAGAGGTCGTTGCCGGCGAGGTGAGGCAGGCGGTCGGCGTCGTGGTCGCCGAAGCGGACGACGATGCCCGAGAGCTGCGGCCAGCGCTGCAACGTGGCGCGGACGCCGGCCATGATGGCCTCCCACGCCGGCTCGGAGCAGGGGCACAGCGCCGTGCGGCCGCGGCACCGCATGCCAGGCCCGCCGCGCTCGATCACGTCTTTGGGCAGGACCAGCGCGTCGAGCGAGGCGAAGACGTCCAGGTCGACCGAGCGATAGGCCTCGATCTTCGCGTGCAGGGCGGTGATCTGGGCGTCGAGCCAGGAGCGGATCTCGGTCGAGCGGACCTGATCGACCTTGGCTAGCCCGGACAGGGCCGTGGACGCGTAGAGGACCGCGCCGGTGTAGCCGAGGTCGCGCAGGGTGGCGGGGTCGCGGTACTGCGACTCGATGGCCGGCTCACCGGCGTTTTCGAGCAGACTGGCCCAGGCAAACACGCGTCTCTCCCGTGCAACCCCGGCGCAGGCAGCCGGGGAGCGGTGAGCCTAGCCGCGACGCCGCCGTCGAACAACGCGGCCGGTGTGTCGCCAGCCCCCCGGCCCGCTACAACTGGTGAATGCCGACCCGGACACGCATCAAGATCTGCGGTCTCTCGACGCTGGCGACCGCCCGCGCCGCCGTCGACGCCGGGGCCGACGCCGTGGGGTTCGTCTTCGCCGAGGGCTCGCCCCGGCTCGTCGACCCGGGCAAGGCGGCGATGATCGTGAGCAAGCTGCCCGCCTTCGTCGAGCCCGTCGGGCTGTTCGTCAACACGCCGGTCGACCGGATCGCCGCGATCGCCGAGCAGGCCCGCATCACCACCATCCAGCTCCACGGCGACGAAGGCCCGGACGCCGCCCTCCAGCTCTCCCGCCGCTTCCGCGTGATCAATGCCCTGCCGCACGACGCCAAGCTCATCGACCGTTGGCGCGGCATCTCGCACTGCGTCGCCTTGCTCATCGACGCCCCGCGCGTGGAAGGCGAGCTCACCGGCGGCACCGGCCGACCGCACGACTACGCCGCTATCGGCGCGATGGACCGCACCGGCCTGCCGCCGATCATCCTCGCCGGCGGCCTGACGCCCGACAACGTCGCCGACGCCATCGCCGCGGCCAAGCCGTACGGCGTCGATGTTTCCAGCGGCGTCGAATTCCCCGACCGGCCCGGCGAGAAGGACGTTGATCGCATCGCCGCGTTCTGCGCCGCGGTCCGATCGATCGAATGACGCCCTTCGGGTGCCACACCTCGCCGAAGGCGATGTGTGGTTGCGCGTTCGCACGATCAACGTCACACATCGTGCCTCGCACGAGGTGTGGCACCCCAACCGCCAAGCTCGTGTCGGTCACCCCGCCGCGCGACCCGCCTGCCCCGCGACCTCGGCGTTGATGTTCGCCAGCTTCACCGCCAGCTTGATGGCCGCCTTCATCGAGCCGGGGTCGGCCTGGTTCTTGCCGGCCAGGTCGAACGCCGTGCCGTGGTCCGGCGAGGTGCGGACGATCGGCAGGCCGAGCGTCGTGTTCACCGCGGCGTCCCAGCCGAGCAGCTTGACGGGGATCAGGCCCTGGTCGTGGTACATGGCCACAACGAGGTCGTAGCCGCCATCGACGGCCTTGAGGAAGACCGTGTCGGCCGGGAACGGGCCGTGAGCGTCGATGCCGTGCTGTTGAGCGAGCTCGACCGCCGGGCGGATCAGGCGGACCTCCTCGTCGCCGAACTGGCCGGCCTCGCCGGCGTGGGGGTTGAGCCCGCAGACGGCGATCTTGGGCTTCTCCACGCCCATCCGCCGCAGCGCCGCGTGCCCCAGGTCGATCGGATCGAACACCTTGCCGACGGTGAGCTGATTCCGCACATCCATCAGCGCGATGTGGCAGGTCGCCAGCGCCACGCGCAGCCGAGGCGAGTCGAACATCATGATCGCCCGCTTGCTGCGCGTGCGGTTCTGGAACAGCTCGGTGTGGCCTGGGAATCGGCAGCCGGCCATCTGCCAGGACTGCTTGCTGATCGGGGCCGTGACGACGGCATCCACGCCGCCCTGATGGTGGGGGCGTTGGGCGGCCTTGATCGCGTCGTCGACGAAGGACAGCGACGCCTGCCCGCCGGGCTTGCTCGGCCCAGGTTGCGCGCTCGCGAGCAGGCTGATCTCGTCGTAGTCCAGCACGACGACCGGGTGCATGAGCTCGTACGCGGCGCGGTCGGCGTCGTGCTGCAGGCGGTGCCAGAAGACATCGAGCTCGGCGAGGTCCGCGGCGTAGGCCAGCTGCTCGTTCATGCCGAAGACGACGAAGCGAGCGAGCTTGCGGACGTCCGGGTCGGCCAGCGCCTTGACGACGACCTCTGGCCCGATGCCCGCGGGCTCGCCCATCGTCACCCCGATGACGGGCTTGCGGTCGGTGAGTTGGTCGGCGGCGTGGGCCATCGGACCATCGTACCGCTGACCGGGCCTCCGGGACGGGCCGCGGCCTATCGCGCGGCGAGCTGCTTGGTCGCGAAATCGACCTCGCCGGTCTGGCCGTCGACCGTCTTGACCTTCAGTCGGTAGACGATGCCCTCCTGCAGGCGGATCGGCCGCTCCTCGCGGGCCATCCCAGGCACCCGCCGGCCGTAGACGAGGTACGACCGTGTGAACGTCGGCTCGGACCGATTGCGGTCGGCGGCCCACTTGCGGATCCGCTCCATCTGCTCGGGGCTGCGGACGAGCCGGTCCATGCGCATGCCGGCCTGCGTCGCCTGCTCGGACACCTCGACCAGCTCGGGGTCCTCGCCCGGTTCGCCTTCCTCGCTCGCCTCGGCCGGGGCCGGCGACGACGCCACGCCGCCGTACATGGGCGTGGCCCCCTCGGGAGCGACGGTGACCTCGATCTCCTGGAACTGCATGGCCGTAGGCAGGCCAAACACCACGCTGTAGACCGGCGCGGGGTTGCGGCCGCGCGGCGGCATGAGCTCGTAGGTGATCACCAGCTCGTCACGCGTCCAGTCGACGTAGACGGCCAAGTAAGCCACGGCGATCACGACCAGAACCGCCACCAACGCGATCTGCTTGCCGCTCATCGAGAGACTCCGTTGAATCAGATGGAATTGAAGCCAGGGACCCCTCTGGGCCGAATTTGGATGCAGGCCGAAACATTTATCGGATCGAAACGTCTTGAATCCGGAACCTACACCAGCGTAGGCTCTTCTGACGCATCTGAGGAGGGTCGCCATGCCGAACCACCGCCGTTTCTGTCATTCCGCCTTTTCCCTGATCGAGCTGCTGGTTGTCATCTCGATCATCGCCCTGCTGATCGGCCTGCTGCTGCCCGCCTTGGGCGCCGCCCGGGCGACGGCTCGCAACATCCAGTGCGCCGCGAACTTGCGGACGATGGGGCTCGTCAGCCACCTGTACGCCGACGACTTCAAGGGGTTTTTCCCGGTCCGCGCGATTGGCAGCGACCCGCGCTGGCCCAGCTTCACCGAGAGGTACTACAACGCCGACGACGTCCTGATCTGCCCTGACGACCCCGACCTCGCCATCCATACCGACGCCACCCTGGATGACCAGAGCCGCGTCGAGCGCAGCTACTTCATCAACGGCTTCAACGACTTCTTCGCGGCCGACCAGACCGAGTTCGGCGCGAACATCAGCGGCCAAGAGGTCGCCATGCCCCGCCGCGCGATCGAGCAGCCGTCGAAAACCTTTCTGTTCGGCGAAGTCCGCGATAACAATCAAAACGGCGCACGCCATTTCTACTGCGACATCCTCCAGCCAGGGGCCCCCGACGCGTTCACGCAGGTCGCCCACGTCCGCCACTTCGGCCCCAACTCACGGGGCGGCGGCGGCACCGGCTCGGCCAACTACGCCCGCGCCGATGGCTCGACCGCCTCGATCCGCTACCCCGCGCACGCCCCGGTCAACGAGTGGGCCGTCACCGACGCTTGGCGCTGACCGCGTGCGACACCGACATGCCCGCCCACAAAAAAACCCGGCCTGACGACCGGGTGTGAAGTGGAGCGGATGGGGATCGAACCCACAACCTCCTCGATGCGACCGAGGCGCTCTCCCAATTGAGCTACCGCCCCAACGGGCCTCGCCGGCTAGGCCGGCCGAGTCGCGGAGTGTCCCGCACCGCCGCTGACTCGTCAAGCACTGCCTATTGCGTCGCCGATAGGCCCTGCGTAGCATTCCGCACCCCCCCAACGCGCGACACCTCGCCGCCCCCCTCGCTCTCATCCCGGAGGCCTGTTGAGTTGAACGACCTGCCCCCCGTCGGCAAGCACTGCCTCGTCGAACTGCACGGCTGCGACCCAGCCCTGCTCGACGACCTCGACCACGTCCGCCAGACGCTCGCCGACGCCGCTCAGCACGGCATGTCGACGCTCCTCAGCATGACCTCGCACCGGTTCGAGCCTCAGGGCGTCACCGCTCTCGCGCTGCTCGCCGAGTCCCACCTCTCGATCCACACCTGGCCCGAGCACGGCTACGCCGCCGTCGACGCCTTCACCTGCGGCGGCTCGGCCGACCCGGTCCGCTGCTGCCGGTACATCGGCGAGGCCCTTGGCGCCACCCGTGTCGAGGTCCGCACCCTCGCTCGCGGCGTCGACCTGCCCGCCCCGGCCACCGTCGTCACCGAAACCATCGGCTGAGCCCGTGACCGACTGGTTCACCGAACGCCACGACGACCGCTACAGCTACGGCTTCGCCTGCGCCGGCAAGCTCGTCGACCGCCGGTCGGCCTATCAGCACATCGAGCTCTATCAGACGACCCACTTCGGCAAGCTCCTCGCCCTCGACGGCGCGGTCCAACTCGTCGAGTCCATGGAGTTCGCCTATCACGAGGCCCTCGTGCACCCGGCGATGGCCCTGCACCCCGACCCGAGACGCGTGCTCATCGTCGGCGGCGGGGACGGCGGCGCAGCCCGCGAAGCCCTGCGACACCCGTCGGTCGAGCGCGTCGACCTGGTCGACATCGACGCCGAGCTGGTCGCCGTCTGCCGCGAACACCTGCCGGGCGTCAACGGCGGGTGTTTCGACGACCCCCGCCTGCGCCTGCACACCCGCGACGGCGCCGCTTTCCTGGGGCCCGATGCCGAGCCCTACGACGTCATCCTGACCGACTTCACCGACCCCGTCGGCCCCGCCGAGACGGTTTATCAGGCCGGCTTCTTCCGCTCGATCCTGGACGCCCTGACCCCCGGCGGCCGCGTCGGGATGCAGGCCGAATCCCCCATCTTGCTTCCCGACTACCACCACAAGGTGGTCGACCTGATCCGCGGTGTCTTCCCCGCCGTGCGGCTGTATCACCAGTACCTGCAGATGTACGGCGGGCTCTGGTCGCTCGCGCTGTGCGGGCGGGGCGGGGACGATCTGACGATCGAGCCAGAAGAACTCGCGGCCCGCCTCGCGGCTCGGGGGCTTGGGGGCCTTCGGCTGTACACGCCGGCCACGCACGCCGCGATGTTTGACGGGTTTGCATGGGCCGAATCGGTCGCGAGTTGACGCCCGCGAGCCCGAATCCGCGACAACACAACCGCTAGACGGGAAAAGCGGTTATATTGCCCCGCTGAGGGCGGCGAACCCCCGTGGACCGCGGCGGGTAGAACTACCAGAGTCTTTTCGCGGAGGTTCGCATGGCCAAAAGCAACGACGCCTGGGGCATCGAGGTCGGTTCGAGCGCCCTCAAGGCGATCCGCCTGACCCGCAGCGGCGACCGTGTCACCGTCGCCGACTACGAGGTCTTGCCCTTCAAGCCCATCCTGACGACGCCCGACCTGAACGTCGCCGAGGCCATCCAGGTCCAGCTCGACGCCCTCCTCGCCAAGCACGACCTCCGCCGCTCCAACGTCGTGCTCAGCGTCCCGGGCAATATGGCCTTCGGCCGGTTCGCCAAGCTCCCGCCCGTCGAGCCCAAGCAGGTCCCCAAGATCGTCGAGTTCGAGGCCCGCCAGCAGATCCCCTTCCCGATCGAGCAGGTCGAATGGGACTACCAGGTCTTCCAGGACGACGACAACCCCGACGTCGAAGTCGGCATCTTCGCCATCACCAAAGAACGGGTGATGGAGTACCTGAGCAACTTCAACGCGGCCGGTATCCAGGTCGAATCGCTGACGCTCTCGCCCCTTGCCGTGTTCAACGCGTTCCAGTACGAGGCGTCGGAGGGGGACGAGGAACCGCCTGGCTCGGTGCTGATCGACATCGGCACGCAGTCGACCGACGTCGTCATCGTCGAAGGCGGCCGCGTCTGGCTCCGCACCCTGCCCCTGGGCGGCAACGACTTCACCAACGCCCTGGTCCGCAGCTTCAAGCTCTCCTTCCCGAAGGCAGAGAAGCTCAAGCTCGAGGCCCGCACCAGCAAGTACGCCCGCCAGATCTTCCAGGCCATGCGTCCGGTCTTCGCAGACCTCGTCCAGGAGGTCCAGCGATCGATCGGCTACTACCAGTCGCTCAACCGCGACTCCAAGCTCGAGCAGATCATCGGCTTCGGCTCGACGTTCCGCCTGCCGGGCCTGCAGAAGTTCCTCAAGCAGCAGCTGCAGATGGACGTGATCCGGCCTGATGGATTCGATCGGATCTCGATCGACGGGCCGCGCTCCGCCGAGTTCGCCGACCACGCCGTCAACCTCGCCACCGCCTACGGCCTGGCGCTTCAGGGCGTGGGGCTGCAGTCAGTGGACTGCAACATCATGCCCGCGGCGATCCTGCACCGCCGCATCTGGAAAGCCAAGCAGCCCTGGTTCGCCGCCGCCGCCGCGCTGCTGCTGCTCGCGGCGTGCCTCGCCCTGGGCAAGAGCCTGATCGACGCCAACGCCTTCGACGCGGGGCTGGCCAGCGTTCAAGGCCAAGTCCAGTCGGTGACTCGCCAAGCTCAGGGTTTTCGCACCGAGTTCAGCGACGTCGCCAACCGCTCCGACGCACGGAGCCGCATCGAGAACATCAGCCGCGTCCTCGACTATCGCGACCTCTGGAGCGACATCCTTGACGACGTCGCTCAGGCCACCACCGCGGGCGTCACAGCCGACCCCGAGTTCGCCGTCCTCCTCGAACCCGACTACGACAAATGGCCAGTGGATCGACGTGGGGCGTGGCCTCGTGTCTTCGTCGACGAGATCGAAGCCACATATGGCCCGACGTACGAGTCGGTGCAAAACGCCACCGTTGAGGACAGTACAACACGCTCGGCCCGCGGCTACGACCCCACGATGTACGAGGGGGGCGGCGGCCGCTTCGAGGACTGGGGCGGCGGCCCGGGCTACGACAGCGGCCGGACGAGCAGCCGTGGCTCGTCGGGCTCCGTCGACAGCCTGATCGATTGGCGCGAAAACCACAGCATCAGCACTTTCTTTGACGCCGATAATGATGATGGCGAGTCAAGCGAGAAGGGCCCCACGATCCGAGTCCTTGTCCGAGGCACGACCTCGAACGACCGCGCCTCCGAGCTATTGAACGACGTCGTCATTGGCTGGCTTCGAGATAACGCGGATCGGCCCGACCATGCCTATCGCATCATCGTTCCCGAGAGCCCGATCAAGGCACTGCTGCCCGTGACGGAGGAGACGCTCCTTGCGAACCCGCGAACGCGTGCCGCGATGGACCGACGCAGCCAGGCTCGCTCTAGCGCCCGTACGCTGCCCGGCACCGCCCGCTCGCTGCCCGGCGCTGCACAAGGCCTTCCCGGCGGCTTCCGCGACCAGTTCGACGACATGAATCGACGATTTGACGGCCGATCCGCCGGCGGCGTCACGCCCGTCCGATCCATCATCGTCGACGAGCCCCCTTACCATCGATTCGAGATCGAGTGGTTCGTCCAGTTGAAGTCTCCGCAGCAGGCTCGCGTCGCCGAGCAATTCGAACCCGACAGCGCGCCTGCCGAACCCACGCAGCCGAATCCCGATGAAGCGCCTGACGACGCGCAGGCCCAGGCCGCCAATCGACCCGAATCTCAATTGGCTAGTCAGGGAGACACCCCGTGAGCAATGCGCTGAATTGGCTCCGCAATAACCCCGTCACCATCGTGTCCGCGGTGATCGCCCTACTGGCTCTGGGCATCTTCGGCTACGCCTATACACTCAACAGCGGTCTCCGCGAACGGATGCAAGACCAGCGGCAGGCGATGAACGCCCTCGACGGCCTTCGCAACGGTTCCGTCCCGTTCCCGAACGAGGACCCTACCCAGCCCGAGATAACGGTTCGCGGTATCACCATTAATCAGGGCGTGATCGACGAATTTGAGGTCATCTACAGCCGATTCGACGCTCAGTTCGAGAACCTTTATCAATACGCCCTGCAGCGCAACCAAGCCGATAAGGAGCCGATGCTCGACGGGCTCTTCCCACGTCCAGCGAACGCCGGACGCCCGTTCGATGCACGCTTGGCCTATCGCAACCGGCTGATGGCTATGCTCGACCCGCCGAAAGCAGGCGACGACATTCTCCCGGTCGGGCTCAACGCCGGCGGCACCCCCGACCCGCTGTTCGTCTCCGACCAAGTCGCCGACGCCCAGAAAGTCACCGAAGACTCGATCTATTCCACCCGTTTCGAGGCGAGCCAGAGCGGGTTTACCGAGAACGAATTCCAAGACATCTTCGAGGCCCAGCAGACCCGGCTGGTCGACGTCCTTAAGGGCACCGCCGACAGCATCTCGGTCTACGCCATCACCGACCCACTCGACCCCAACTTCCCCTTCGAGATCATGCCTTGGGCCGCCCCATCGGCTCAGGACTCGCCCGACCTGCCCGACATGTGGGAAGCCCAGGTACAACTGTGGGTTATGGAAGACATCGTCCGCGCCATCGCCGCGGCGAACGCGCAGGCCGAGGAAGAAACCGGCGCCGTGGGTGTCCCCGCCTCGGTCGTCAAGCGATTGACGTCGCTCACCGTCGAACCAGGCTACGTCGGGCTTGACAGCGGTGGGCTTGCCGGGGGCACCGACATCCCCGAACTAGCCGCCGAGCGGATCCCATCCGCCAATCGCCCTCAACCCGACAATTTCGTCGTCTCGCCGACCGGGCGTGTCACCAACGGTGTCTACCTCGTCCGCTTCGCCACGCTCCAGGCCGACATCGCCTTCAGCAAGCTTCCACTGCTGCTGGACGCCATCGACTCGATCAACTTCATGGCCATCGTCGACGTGGACATCCAAGACGTCGACGAGTACGAGGTCATGCAAGATCTGTACTTCTACGGGTCGGACGATGTGGTTGAAGCCACGATCACGATCGAGGCGATCCTGTTCCGCGACTGGCTCGCACCGATGATGCCCGCCGACGTGCGAGAGATGCTCGCTCAGCCCGAACCCGCCGATGACAACAACCGTCGGGCACGTAACCGAGGACAACGATGAAGAAGCTCAACTTCGCCGATCTCTACCTCGAAAAGATCATCCTCGCGGTCGCCCTGCTGCTGGCGCTCGCCGGGATCTACCTGCTGGTCTTCTCGTCGCCAAACCGCGTCGAGATCAACAACCGGGAGATGAACCCCGGCGATGTCCCCGAGCTGCTAACCGCCAAGGCCGACGACCTCCGCATCGCGATCAACAGCCCTCAGCAGCTCCCCCCGATCTCGCTGCCCGAGCACGCGGTAATCCTGGCCAGCCGCGACGCCGCCCGGCCGGCGGCGCGAGCTTCCCTCGAGCCCATCGGCAGTATCGGCAGTATCGAAGGCGGACAGCTGCAGAATCTGGACCCTTACGACCTGCCCATGCCCCCGCTCGCCCGCGACGCCGTCGCCCGACAGGGCACCGCCGTGCTCGAGCTCACCGGCGACGACACGGTCGACCAGCCGCTGCTCCGATTGCTCAACGTCGAGAACGAGCCCTTCGACTTCCGCTACGTCACCGTCGGCGCAACCTTCGACCTGGCCGACTGGCGCAACCGGCTGGAGAGCGGCGACCCACAGGTCCGCCCCGCATGGTGGAAGGAAGTGCTCGAAGACGTCACCGGTGTCTATCTCGAACGACAGGAACTCCTCGACCCGGCGAAGGATGAATGGTCCGAACCGGTTCGCCTCGACCCCATCCGACCGCTCGACGCCCTGCCGCCCGATCTCGACGTGTCGGCTAACGACGACCTGGAGGTGCAAGCCGCTCTGCAGGCCATCCGCATCGAACAGGACTTCTATAGGCAAGCCCCGTTTGTCCGCGTGGCCCAGCCCTATCTGCTCAAGGATCCGTTTACCGAGCTGCGCTCCGACGACGAAGAGCGCGACCTCGAAGACCTCTTTAGCGATCTCGACTTCATCGACAAGCAGCTCGAGCGTATCGATCAGCAGATCGAACGGATGCAGGGCCGGATCCCCCCGGGCCTAGTCGATCGTGAGAATAAGCATCTCGACGACCGCATCGAGACGATGGACAAGATCAACGAACTCATTGGCGAGTCCCTGCTTGACCCGACGCTGATGGCAATGCCAGATCGCTCGGCGGAGATAGCGGCATATGAGCGGGGTCAGCAGGACCGACGCGCCAGCCGGCCGCAGCAGCGTCGAGACGCTGGCGTGAGCGAGCAGATGATGATGGAACGCATGATGATGGAAGAGCAGATGATGATGGCTGAAGAGATGGCCATGAGGGGGGGTGGCGGAGACCGTGCCGGGATGATGGCGAGCCGCGGCAGCAGATCGCAATTCAACACGCGCAGCCGCGTCCAGCCGCGTGCCCAGCCTCAGCCCCGCCGAGTCGATCCACGCCGCTTCATGAGCGAGCCCGATGAAATCGAACTTGAGCCCGAAGAGAACCCCGACGAAGTGCGTGTATGGGCGCACGACGTCACCGTCGAGCCGGGCAAGACTTACCGCTACCGTGTCGTCGTCACCGTCCGCAACCCGCTCTTCCGCCAGACCTCCGTCCCGCCCGAGCAGAAGGCGGAGAACTACGATCGGCTCACCCTCGGCCCGTCCGAGGAAGACCTTCACGCCACCGCTGACGCGAGCAGCGAACTCGGCGCGACCGTCTGGTCTAACCCCGTGACGATTCAGCCCGAGCTCTACTACTTCCTCGTCGGCAGCCAGGCGAAGATCGCGATCGTCGAGGTCTGGCGGGTCTACGACGGCAGGTGGCGTGAGGCCGAGTTCCGCGTCAGCCCCGGCGACCCGATCGGCGGCACCGCGGAGATCGAGATCGACGAAGAGAAGGTCGCGCTGGCCATGAAAGCCGACGACATCGCCGTCGACGTCGTGAGCCCGCAGCCGGGCGCCGTGGGCGGGGGCGTCTCCGAGCTCATCGTCGTGTCTGGGACGACCGGCGACCTCGACGCCCGACGCACCAACGCGGGCAAAGACGTCATCGACCGCATCAAACTTCTCAACGAGAACCGCGTGAACGAGATGATCGAGGAAGTTCAGGACCCCAGCCAATTCGCCGTTCGCGGCGCGCGATAGCAAGACTCACTCGATAGCGTTGGGCCGTCGAGCGCCCTCCCCTCTCCCTCCTTACGGCCCGTCGGCGAGCTCGATCTCCTCTTCGATCGAGTGAAGCTCGTCACGAGGTGCCCGAAGCTGATCGACCCGCAGCTCCGAGACACGCAGCTTGGCGCTCTCGACATAGAAACCCGCTCGGCCACGCCGGTAAGAGTTGTCGGCCAGCGTCAGCACCACGTACTTGTTGATGGCGCACTCGATGTACTGCCCGTACAGCACGACTTCCAGGTCCCACGGCCCTGATGGATCTGTCAGGAAGTTCGCCGCCTGCAGCTGCTGGTAGTTAAACGCCGTCTCCGTCGTCCCGCCCTCGCGCTCGCCCCAGGCTCGGACCTGGGCGATGCCCTTGATCAGGTCGAGGCTCAGATAGTAGCCGTTGGCCTGATCATCCAGCCGCAGCACCAGCCCGCACTTGCCCTCGCCCTCCAGGTCCAGCCGACAGCGGATGCGGCAGTGGTCCTGCTCGCCGGGCAGCAGGAACGCCTCGTACCCCGAGCGTGCAGAGAGGTGCATGTCGTCTGCGTCGTGCTGGATATGGGCCGTGGCGTTGTGGAAAAGCGTGTCGAGCACGCCGACCTCGCGGTGCGTCATCACCGCCGCCACCTCGTCATCGAACCGCCGATACGTCGACAGCCGCAGCCGGCCGGTGGCGTCCATCGCCAGCTCTTTGGGCGGCGGGAGCATGCGCTTGAGGATGCCGTCGTCGTCATGCTTCTGGAAGAAGTTGAACAGCAGCATCTGGTCGCCGGCCCGGCAGACCCTCGCCGCGTAGTTGCCCCCGGGCAGCAACACGTTGTCGTAGAAGTTCTCGTACGGGCCTGCCAGGTCGTCGGCGTACCAATAGTGCACCTTCACGTCCTCGCGGATCGACCCGAGCAGGAAAAAACGCCCCGCGATGCGGATCAGGTTCGGCACCTCGATGTCGTCGTACAAGTTCGGCCGATGCAGCGGCGGCAGGTGCTCGAACTGGTTGGGCCCCACCTCCCGCAACGCCGCCACGCAGCCCCGACGGATCAACGGCCCGCGGTCCGACCGCGCCGCGACCAGCAGCAGCCGCTCGTCACCCTCGTGGTAGTAAAACGGGTCGCGGAAGCTCACCCACTTGCGGTCCTTCGTCGGGTCGTGCTCGTAGTGCGGCCCCTGCGCCTCGATCGGATACGCGTCGTTGACCTTCTCCCACTTGTACAGGTCGTCCGACACCGCCAGCCCGACCCGCTGCACCCGGCCCCACTCTCGCCGGCTAAGTCCCGTGTAGAACATCCGCCACCGGCCCTCGCCCCACGGGTCGCGCGTCACGCTCATCGTCCAGAGCATGTCGTCGTCCCAGGCCCCGGGATCCCCCACCCACAGCGCATTGGGCACCCGCTTCCACATCAACGCGTCGTCGCTCACCGCGTGGGCGATGAAGTCGTGGTTCGGCAGAACCAGGTGAAACAGATGGAAACGCTCGCCGTCCCAGACGACGTCGACGTCCCCGATGTCCGACCGCAGAAACCCATGACTGGCGTACATCCGCGAAGCCTACCAAGCCGAACCGGCCGAGTCCCGGGAACGGGCCAACGCCCCGCGGTCACCACGGCGTCGCACGCCCGGCACGGGTGATGACACAACCGCCCGCCCGGCATACCCTATGCCATCCCGCGGCCGTCCCTGCCCGCCGCGACTACCAGGCCGTGACCCCGACCGAGAATCCGCTTCATGGGCGTACCCATCTCACAGATGTACACCGTCGCCAGCTACGTGCTCGGCCAGAAGCTCAAGCGCAACAAGCGATACCCGCTAGTCCTGATGCTCGAGCCACTCTTCCGCTGCAACCTCGCCTGCGCCGGCTGCGGCAAGATCCAATACCCGCCCCACATTCTCAAGCAGAACGTCTCCGTCGAGGACTGCCTCAAGGCTGTCGACGAGTGCCCCGCCCCCATGGTCTCCATCCCCGGCGGCGAACCTCTGCTCCACCCCGACATCGACAAGATCGTCGAGGGCCTCATCGCCCGCAAGAAGTACATCTACCTCTGCACCAACGCCCGGCTCCTCGAGAAGAAACTCAACGAAGGCCTCTTCAAGCCCAGCAAGTACCTGACCTTCAGCGTCCACATGGACGGCCAGAAGGACCACCACGACTTCGCCGTCTGCCGCGAGGGCACCTACGACGAAGCCACCGCCGGCATCAAGCTCGCCGTCGAGATGGGCTTCCGCGTCACGACCAACACCACCCTCTTCGACGGCTTCGACCCCAACTCCGTCCGAGCCTTCTTCGACGAGATGATGGACCTGGGCGTCGAGGGCATGATGGTCTCGCCAGGCTACGCCTACCCCAAGGCGCCCGACCAGGCGTCGTTCATGTCCGAGCGATCCAACACGCAGGAAGCCTTCCAGACCCTCCTGTCCAACCGCAAGAAGCGCTGGAAGTTCAACCAGTCCCCGCTGTTCCTCGAGTACCTCATGGGCAGCCGCACGTTCGAGTGCACCCCCTGGGGCAACCCGACGTACAACCTCTTCGGCTGGCAGAAGCCCTGCTACTTGCTGCAGGACGGCTACGCCGACTCGTTCCAAGGACTGCTCGACGAGACCGACTGGGACAACTACGGCCACGCCTCGGGCAACCCGGCCTGCCAGCAGTGCATGGTCCACTCCGGCTTCGAGGCCACCGCCGTCGACTCGACCTTCGCCTCCTTCGGCGGGATGTTCGGCACGGTCAAGGCGATGATCTTCAACATCTACGCCAACCCCCGCGCCCAGAACCGCCTCGAGGAAGCCAAGGCCAAGCCCTCCAGCCCGCTGATCAAGCTGCAGATCAACATCGAGAAGCGCAAGGCCCAACTCGAGGCCGACGAAGTCAACGGCAGCAACGTCGCCCCGAACCGCGCGACGCGTCAGGTCGAAACCGCCGGCGCGGCCTAGGTCGCGTGCCACGCATATCGACACGCCAAGGCAGATCGCGGCCGTCAATCTGCTGGGACACACCAACGCAAGCGGCGGCCCTTGCCAGCCGCAGGCCTTTACACGGATCGCTTCACTGAAGCGCGTCGGCGACGGCTTTTGCTACATCGGACGTCGAGGATCGGCCGCCAAGGTCGGGCGTCAGGGTGCTGCCGTCGACCAAGACTCGGCTGACGCTCGATTCGATCACGCGGGCGGCGTTCAGGCAGGCGGGGTCGTTGTGCTTGTCGCCGAGCCAGTCGAGCATCATCCCGGCCGACAGGATCGTCGCCATGGGGTTGGCGACGTTCTTGCCCGCGATCTGCGGCGCCGTGCCGTGCGATGGCTGGAACAGGCCGTGCGTCTCGCCGATCTCCCCCGAGGGCCCCAGCCCTAGGCCGCCGACGATCCCCGCGCCCAGGTCCGACAGGATGTCACCGAACTGGTTCTCCATCACGAGCACGTCGAAGTCCCACGGGTTCTGCACCATGAACAGGCTCATCGCGTCGACGTAAACCGCGTCGGCGTGGATGTCGGGGTGCTGCTTGGCAACGTCGAAGAACACATCGCGGAAGAAGGCGAAGCTGCGGAAGACGTTGGCCTTGTCGACGCAGGTCACCATCTTCTTGCCGTCGCTCGGCCGGCCGTTGCGGCGAGCGGCGAGCCGAAACGCGAAGTCCGCGACCTGGCTCGTGCCCTTGCGGGTGATCACCAGCGTGTCCGTGACGACCTCCTCGCCGACGTAGCTGCCCCCGCCG
>JBCCZA010000053.1:0-17763 GCA_039188455.1 Planctomycetota bacterium | reverse complement strand
TGCGCAGGAAGCGGAGGTCGTTCTCGAAGAGGTAGCGGATGTCGGGGATGTTGTGCAGGCGCATGGCGATGCGTTCGATCCCCAGGCCGAAGGCGAAGCCCGTCCATTCTTCGGGGTCGTAGCCGACGTGCTCGAAGACGGCCGGGTCGACCATGCCGCAGCCGCCGATCTCCATCCACTCGGGGCCCTTGCCGAGGTCGATCTTGACGTACAGCTCGGCCGAGGGCTCGGTGAAGGGGAAGTAGCTCGGCACGAGGTCGATCTCGGCGTCTTCGCCGAACATCGCGTGGGCGAACTGCACGAGGGTGGTCTTGAGGTCGACCAGCGAGACGTCCTTGTCGACGTACAGGCCTTCGACCTGGTGGAACATCGAGTAGTGCGTGGCGTCGTGCTCGTCGGGGCGGTAGACGCGGCCGAGCGAGACGATGCGCACGGGGGGCTTGATGTGCTCCATGGTGCGGATCTGCACGGTGGAGGTCTGGGAGCGGAGCAGGGCGGGGTTGGGGGCGTCGGGGTCGGAGAGGTAGAAGTTGTCGAGCGGGTCGCGGGCGGGGTGGGCCAGGGGGATGTTGAGGGCGACGAAGTTGTGGAACTCGTCCTCGACCTCGGGGCCGGTGACGGGGGTGAAGCCCATGCGGGCGAAGGCGTCGGTGATGCGGTCGATGGTCTGGGAGATGACGTGGTGGCGGCCGAGGGGGTCGTGCGGGGCGGGGAGGGTGACGTCGACCTGGGGCTTCGTCGCGGTGCCGCTGGAGGCCGGACCGCGATCGGCGATCGCGGCTTTGTGCTGGTCGAAGGCGGCGGTGAGGTCTTGCTTGAGTGCGTTGGCGGCCTGGCCGAAGGCGGGCTTGGCGTCCTTGGGGACGTGCTTCATCTCGGCCATGAGGGACTTGAGTTTGCCCTTCGAGCCGAGGTAGGCGATGCGGAAGTGCTCGAGCGCCTCGGCGGAGGCGACCTCGGCGAGCGCGGCGGTGGCTTCGTCGCGGAGCTGGTGGACGGGGGCGAGGGCTTCGGCGTGTTCGGCGGCGGACATGGGTGGCAGGATATCGGCTATCGGGCGTGGGCCCGTGTTCGGCGGAGGGAGTGAACACCGATCGTCGGATGGACGATCTTGTTGGTGCCGCGTGCCGCGGTTGGTAGTCTTTCTTAGACCGAGCCTACGGACGGGCTTGGGGGAGTAGTAGACATCTCCAACGGATTGGGGCGTTCGCCATGGGCGCGGATGTGCGTGAGACTCTCAAGGGGGCGGTGATGCGATTGGAGCAAGCGGATCGGCTGCTGGTGCTGCTGCACTACGCGGACGGGCTGTCGGTGAGCGAGATCGCGGTGTTGCTGGACGAGCCGAAGGCCGACGTGTCGGACCGGCTGGACGGGTTGCGTTGGCGTTTGGCGCAGGTGATGCGTGACGCGTCGGCGCAGGCTCGGCCGGACCAAGTCGAGGTGCAGGGCTCGGACGACGCCGCGGCGGCGGTGGCCTGACTCGGTCTCGCGGGCTGGTTTGTCGGCGTGCAGAGACAATTACTGTGGTTTGCTGAAACTCGGCTGATCCGGCTGCGTCTACGTTGTAGAAGGAGACTGTCTATGAGCAGATCGCTCTATCTGCGCAGGATTGCTCAGCCGATTTCTGTGTTAATTCCGTTGCTTGCGGCCTTGGTGGCGTTTGTGAAGACCCAGAGTTATGGGTTCACCACTCAGACCGGCGGTGTCATCACATACCCCATTGGCCACGCGTTTCTTGAGGCTGCGATGGTCATGGTGTACGCGGCGATCCTGTGCTTGCCGATCTTTGCGGCAAGGTATGTGGCCTATTGGCGGTGGTGGCTGCGGGCGATGCTGGCTGGACCCATGCTTCTTCTCGGCGGTCTCTGTGCGTTGTCCTTCTATTTCGGTGTATCGAGCCTTTCTGGCTTGGAAGGACTGCCTGTTGTGTCGCAGGTGTACAGCTTGGCTATCGTGGCGTTGATCGGTCTTCTGGCCGCGGCCCAGGCCGTCACGGCGGTGGTCATGATGCTGCCCGGAACACAGATCGGGCGAGGCGGTCGAGCTTCGGAAGTTCGAGGCGGCAAGCGGGTCGAAGCGGAGTCGCGACGAGAAGTCCGGCAGGCCTCCGCTCGAGGTGGCGACTCCATGAACCTGCAGATTGCTTGAGCTGGCTGCGATAACTAGATGGAGCTATTGATGAATCGATCCACATTTCTGCGATACGTCGCGCAGCCCGCGGCATTGTTGATTCCCATCTTGTACGTGCTGATTCATTTTTACTCCGTTTGGCAGTATGTGGAGTTAGAAATGGCTATGGCGGATGCGTTTGCGGCGTTGATGTGGTTGTTGCTGCTTAGTATCCCGATGTTTCTTTCGCCCAATGGGGTCAAGTGGTTGTGGTGGAAGCGGCTGTCTTTAGCCATTCCGATGGTGGTATTGGGTTTCGCGGGGGCGTCGGGTTTTTCCTTTGTTATCTGGCGTAAGTTCTTTTCGGATTGGATTTCGATTTCCCCGAGTACATTTCTCGAGTGGGCTGAGATGATCGCGATCGGATTGCTTTCATTGGCTTACCTCACGACAAGCCTCGTGTTGATTTGGCCGAAGAGGCCAAATCGTCTGTACCGAGTTATTTCTTGCTTGGTGCCCGTTTGGCTTCAGCGCACGGACAGAAAGCGTGGATCGTCTGACAAGGCGAACTGCCCCGCCGAGCGGATTAGCCCGCGACTTGCTTGAGCACGCGGTGGCCGATGTCGCGTCGGAACCAGGCGCCGTCGAATTTGATGAGGTCGGCGGCGGCGTTGGCTTTGTCGACGGCGTCGGCGAGGGAGGTGCCGGTGGCGGTGACGTTGAGGACGCGGCCGCCGTTGGTGACGACCTGGCCGTCGCGGGTGGTGGTGGTGCCGGCGTGGAAGACGGCGACGTCGGGCTGGGCGGCGGCCTCGTCGAGGCCTGTGATGGGCAAGCCCTTGCGGTAGTCGGCGGGGTATCCCTCGGAGCAGACGACGACGCAGGCGGCGTGGGTGTTGGGGTCGAACGAGAGGTCGGCTTCGTCGAGCCGGCCGACGCAGGCGAGGCGCATGGCCTGCAGCAGGTCGCCCTTGAGGCGCATGACTAAGGGCTGGACCTCGGGGTCGCCGAAGCGGCAGTTGAACTCGATGACTTTGGGCCCGGCGGCGGTGAGCATGAGGCCGGCGTAGAGCACGCCGCGGAAGGTGGTGCCGTCGCGTCGGAGGTAGTCGACGGCGGGGACGAGGATGTCGCGCTGGATGGTGGTCATCAGCGCGTCGTCGATGAGGGGCGTCGGGCAATAGGCGCCCATGCCGCCGGTGTTGGGCCCGGTGTCGCCCTCTTGGGCCTGCTTGTGGTCCTGGCAGGGGTCGAGGACGAAGAGGTTCTGGCCATCGACGATGGCGAGGACGGAGAGCTCCTGGCCGAGCATCTTTTCCTCGACGAGGACGGTCTTGCCGGCGTCGCCGAAGGCTTGCTGGTTGAAGCAGAGGTCGAGGGCGTCGAGGGCTTCTTCGGTCGTGTCGCAGACGATGGCGCCCTTGCCGGCGGCCAGGCCGGTGGCCTTGACGACGACGGGCTCCTCGCGGGACTCGACGTAGGCGGCGGCGGCGCGGTAATCGGTGAAGGTGCGGGCGTCGGCGGTGGGGATGGAGGCGGCCTTCATGACCTGCTTGGCGTAGGCCTTGTCGGCCTCAAGCCTAGCGCCGTCGGCGGTGGGGCCGAACACGAGGCGGCCGTCTTGCTCGAGGCGGTCGACCAGGCCCTCGGCGAGCGGGGCCTCGGGGCCGATGACGATCAGGGAGATGTCGTGCTCGCGGCAGAAGTAGTTGATCGCGTCGACGTGCTTGGTGTTGACGGGGGTGGCGGGGAGGTCGACGTTTTTGCCGAGGGAGGCGGTGCCGGCGTTGCCGGGGGCGAAGAAGAGCTTGCCGCAGCGGGGGGATTTCTTGAGGGCGTGGCCGAGGGCGTGCTCGCGGCCGCCGGAGCCGATGACGAGAGTGTGGACGGGGCCGTCGGGCAGGGCGGGGCGGTTGGGGCGGGCGGGTTTGGCCATGGCGACAGCATAGTGAGCCGTGGCGTCGGAGCCGTGTCGATGCCGATTGACACGCGGGCGCGGTTCGTGGAGGGTGGAGCCTCTCCCGGAGGTCTGCCTGATGCCCGAGTCGCCCGAGTCGTTCGCCTGCCCGAGCTGTGCCAAGCGGTATCGCTGGACGTCGGCGATGGCCGGCAAGAAGGTGGCTTGCAAAGAGTGCGGCGAGAAGCTGCGCGTGCCTGCGCAGGCCGGTGAGATGGCGGAGGTCGTTGGCGTCGTCAAGGCCGTCGAGCCTCAGTCCGATCTCCACCCCGAGCCCGCGTCGAGCGACGGCGGCTACGAGTTGGCCGATTCGGGCGCCCCGGTGGCTGCGGCGCCGACGCTCGCCGCGCCGCAGCGTAACGGCAAGTGCCCGGCGTGCAACCAGCCGATGAAGCCCGGCGCGGTGCTCTGCCTGGGTTGCGGGTTCAGCCTCGAGACGGGGTCGAAGCTCAACACGGCCGTCGGTGGCGATGCGCCGGGTTCCGCGCCGGAAGCCAAGTCGAAGGCGGAGCGTAAGCGGCAAGCGGCCGCCGCCGACGCGACGTCCCGGGCGGTGTTCGACGGGCGCAGCCGGATCGACGACGACGCGCTGGATGCCGATCTCGAGCTAGCCAATCGGTGGAAGTACACCTACACGCCGATCATCCTCGTGGCGTTTGGCGTGCTGCTCACGCTGTTCAACTCGACCGTCCTCGCATACCTCGCGGTCGACTCGAACGCGATCCTCAACGCGTACGGCGGGGCGACGTCGGTCGATGTCGTGCAGCGGATGCTCGTCGTGTTCGTGTACAGCCTGATCCGCGTGGCCGTGCAGGTGCCGCTGACACTGGCGGCGCTGTTCATCGTCGCCAACCTGTTCGGCACGAGCTTCGGTACGCTGGGCTCGGCGATGCTGCGGCTGCTGGCCGTCGTGCTGATCGCCGGCGGCACGGACGATACGACCTGGCTGGCGCTCGACATCCTCACCGGCGGTTTCGCCGGCATCGGGTTCCTGTTTCAGCTTGTCGTGTCGGTCACGATCTTCTTCATCATCGCGATGTGGCAGCTCGAGACGGACGTGATGGAGACCGGCGTCTTGTGGTTCCTGACGATCTTCGCGCCGAGCTTCATCATGGGGTTCGTGGGTGTGATCATCCTGGGGTTGATCTTTGGGTGAGTGAGACGCATGGACGCAATGCCACAGCCCAAAGGTGGAGAAGAGCCCAAGCCTCCTGCCCGCACCCTGCAACGCAACTTGGCTCGCGCGGGAGTTCTCGGTGGACTGCTTGTCTTGGTCGGCCTCTTCGTTTTCAACGGCGTGGAGGTATCCGTCGAGGCCCAAGGCGACTCTCGCAAGTACACCGCTAGCTCTGCGCTCGACTACATCTTCTATGTCTTCCCGGTCCTTACAGCCAACCTGGCTGTTGTGTTTTGGCTACGGGAGGGCATCTATCGAGTCTTTGGTGTCGTTCTCGGCGTGTTGACCCTCTGGTTGGCTTTTCAGGCGATCGATCTCGGTCTGGCGGACCACCACGTAACGGTGACGCCGACGGGCTTTACCCGACAGGTCGGAAGCAGTCTCGCCCCGATGCGACAGGCCGTCGATTTTGAAGCGGTGACAACGCTCTACATCGAAGAGACTCCCGCCGAACACGGACCGGAGTACACCCTGGTCGCGTTCTCCTCCGACGTCAGTGAAGTGCGCGTGCCGATTTATGACCTGATGCGAACTGCACTGCCCGACATACTTGACGTGGCAAGCCGGTATGAAATCTTGATGTTGAGTTCTGACGACGGTCAGTTCATGCCGAGCGGACTTCGCGAGCTGATGCTCGAATAAGAAGTCGATTCGCTTCACGATTGACTGAGTCGCTTGACCTCTGCGTCGCCGAGGCGGTCGATCGCGTCGGCGATGAGGTCCACGACCTCGCGGCCGGACCAGCCGTCGACGTCGCAGGCGGTGGCGAGGTCGTCCTTGTTCACCTCGTCGAACGTCTCGGCGACCTTGCAGCCCGGGAACCACGGCCCGCCGGTGCCCATGAGGTTGAACCTGGCCTTGGCGTAGGGCGTCATGCCCCAGCCGAGGCTGAGGTTGCGCAGCCAGAGGATGAGGGGGACGTTGAACCCGCCGGGTGTGGTGCGGTGGTCGGGCAGGTCGAAGACGCGGTGCTCGGGGTCGCCGTGGCCGGTGGCGTCGGCCATGGCTCGCCGGAGGCGGGACTCGACGCGGCGTAGCAGCTCGGCGGTCTCGGGGTGAGCGAGCCGGTCGGCGGCCTCGACGTGCAGGTCGTAGTCGCCGGGCTTGCTGGCGCCGAGCGAGAGCGTGTGCACCTCGCCGCGGCGGAGGCACCACAGGTCGTTGAAGACGATGGGGTGGATCGGGTCGCAGCACTCCAGCCAGGTGTCGGTGGGCGTGTGGAGGTGGCCGCCCTTGTCGGTGGGCGAGATGAGGAAGACGCCCATGTCGCGCCGCCGAGCCTCGACGATGGCCTGCCAGTTGCGCTGGTAGATGAAATACCAGTGGAGGTTGATGTAGTCGAAGCCGCGGGGCGGGTTGCCCTTGATGTCCAGCGGCGCGTTGGGGAGCGGGTCGGGGCCGGGGGCGCGGATAGCGCGGAGCAGTTCGTCGACCGGGCCGTGGGTGGAGAACCCGACGTGGCCGACGAGGCCCTCGGCCTGGAGCTTGCGGGCGGCGAGCAGGCAGCCGGACTTGCCGTCTTCGCCGAAGGCACGGGTGTAGGACTGATCGTCGTGGACGCCGTGGATGGCGAGGAGGTCGATGCGATCGAGGTTGAATCGGCCGAGCGAGTCGTGGAAGGCTTTGGTGAACTCGTCGGGATCGTCCAGGGCGCCGATCTTGGTCTGGATGAGGAACGAGTCGCGCGGGTAGCCGGGCAGCACGGTACCGAGCTGGCGCTCGGACGGGCCGTAGCCGCGGGCGGTCTCGATGTGGTGGATGCCGACGTCGAAGGACCGCTGGATGGTGGCGGCGAGGTTGTCCTTGATCGCGTCGTCGATCTCGTCGAGCGGCTTGTCTTTCCAGCCGTCCTGGTAGCGCATGCCGCCGGTGGAGAAGACGGGGAGGTTGAGTTCGGTTCGGCCGAAGCGTCGGTATTGCATAGGCGTGTGGGTTTAGTTGTTCTTTCGGCGTTCGCCGTTGCGGAGGCTGTCGAGCAGGCTGTTGACGTTGTTTCGGCGCTGGTTGCGTTGCTGGAGCTGCTGCTCGTTGAGGTCCTTGTCGTCGTTGGCGACGCTCGTGTGCTCGGCCTTCTCAACCAGCGGCTCGGCGATGCTGGGGATCTTCCAGTTGTGCTTGGCGTCCTTGCGGAGGGAGTTGGCGAGGTCCTGGGCCATGTTGCCGAGGGCGCCGCCGGTGAGCGTGTTGATGACGCCGACGACGCCGGCGCCGGCGAGGTCGCCGGTGAGGACGTCGAATTGGGGCTTGGGGTCGTTGACGGTGCCCTTGAGCGGGAGCTCGGCGACCTGGTCGGGCTGGAGGATGGGGCTGAGCTCGGGGCGTTCGACGATGAGCGACGCGGTGAGCACGCCCATGGCCATGTCGATGATCTTGGGGTCGCTGAGGTTCTTGAGGTTGACCTTGCCGATGAACCCGACGGCCAGGTCGTCCGAGACGACCCAGGCCTGGCTGGCGTCAAAGATGTTGTCCTTGAGCGAGAAGTCCATCGGTGTGAACGTCGCGGGGTAGGTCTGCTTATTGGTGTCTGGGACGGGGCGGATGATCCCGAAGGACAGGGCCTTGAGCATGGCGGCCGTGGCGTCGGTGAGCGAACCGTTGAGCCAGCCGGAGCGGGTGAGGTTGATGACGCCGCCATCGACCGAGCCGGAGAGCCGCAGGTCCTTGATGTCGAAGCCGGTCAGCGGGATGCGTCGCATGTCCTTGCTGACGGTGAGGGTGATGGGCTTGTCAGAGGACTCGGCGTCCTGGAACATCGGGTGGACCTTGCCGAGGAACTGCTCGGACATCTCGGGGGTCACGTACAGGGTGGCCTTGAGGTCGTTGTTGAGCAGGAGGCGGCGCTGGTTGTCGACGCGGACGTCGGCGGTGAGATTCGCAGTGGGCGAGTCGGCTCGGATGGCCATGTTGCCGGGGAAGTCGCCGTTGAGGGTGACGTTGGCGAAGGAGCCGAGGATGGGCTCGAGGAGCAGCTCGTTGTCGCTGAAGCGGTCGACCAGGCCGATCGGCAGCGACATGAGCTGGGAGTCGGTGGTGAGGGTGAGCTTGTTGATGTCGACCTCACCGAGGGCGTTGACGACGTTCTTGACGGTGGTGGTCGAGGTGATCTTCGCGGCGTCGGCGGACTGGCCGGTCGGGGCGCTGGCGGGCTCGACGGTGGTGACGACCTTGCCGGAGAGCTTGATGTCGATCTGATCGGCGAGGCGTGACGACTCGATGTCGATCTGCGTGTCGGTGATGCGCTGGGGCGACTCGTTGGGCCGGGCGATGGCGAGCATCGGCGTCTCGGCGGTGGCGTCGATGGCGACGTCGGCGAGGTTGAACGGCAGGGGGATAAACGCCGACCGCACGGTGGCGTCGAGCGTGACGTCCTCGACGATCTGAGCACTGGCCATCTGCGACGTGTCGGTCTCGCCGGCCTGCGGGTCGGGCGGGGCGATGGCGTTGAGCAGAGCCTGGAAGCGCTGGGGGGTGAGCGTGAGCTCGGAGGTCGTGCCGCTGTTGACGGTGATCCCGGCCTCGTCGTACGTGGCGTCGGCGGTGGCGGTGAGGTTGCCGGCGTTGAGCTCGGCGACGAGGGGCAGCGGCGTCGTGGTGGGGTCGCCGTTGACCGTCACGGTCAGGTCGTCGATCTGCGGCTGATCGAGCAGGGCGACGAGCGCGTCCTGCTCGCCGGTGAATCGCTCGACGAGGGCCATCGGGATGGGCTCGAGCGTCGCCACGACCTGGCTGATCCCGCTGGGCATGGCCTCGCCCTGCGGTGTGGCGAGCGTGGCGGTGGCATCCAGCGCTGTCGTGGCGATGTTCTGCGTGGTGTCGTCGATCGAGGCCGTGAGCTTGATCGGCTGCGGGGCGTCGAGCGTCATCTCGGGGGCGGTGACGTTGAGGGACGAGAGCTTGAGCCCGTTCCACGCGTCGTCGCCCGAGAGCGTGATGTCATCGGCGGTGAGGGTGAAGGCGAGCGAGCCCTTGGCGGGGTCGTCATCGGGGATGCGGAGGATGGTGAGGTCGAGCTTGATGTCCTTGTCGCCGTCGATGCCGATGTCGATGCCGAGCTGCTGGGCGATGTTGGCGACGAGCTCGGTGGAGAGTGTGTAGTCGACGGTGGAGCCGTCGCCGACGATTGTGCCGTCGGCGTCGGGCTTGGCGGTGATGTTGGCGTTGAGGCGCGGGGCGGTGGCCGTCAGCGTGGCCGAGCCCGCGGTCCCGCCGTCGGTGAGGTCGGCGTCGAGATCGAGCGTGAGCGTGTTGACTTCGGCGCTCGCGCTGGGGTCGCCAAGCGCGGCGATGAGGGCGCCCTGGAAGTTGCCGATGCTGTCGATCGCGTCGATGGGCAGCTGCTGCAGGTCGGCGGTGCCGTTGATCGAGGCACGCTCGATCTGCAGCTCGCCATCCGAGGCAACGGCGTTCTTAACCGTCAGGTCGATGTTGAACTTGCCGCTGTCTTCGCCGAGGGTGACATCGCCGGCCGTGTTGGCAACGAGCGTGCGGTCGGTGTCGGCGGCGAGCTGGATGGTGGGGATGTTGAGGTTGGCGTCGGGGGTATTGGGCTGCTTGTAGGTGACGTCGATCTTTGAGCCGGTGAAGTCGAAGACGGGCAGGCTGACGCGCGTGGGCTGTGACTGAGCCGAGCTTGAGGTTTTGCCGCCGCTGGACGTCCCGGAACCGGCGCTGCTGCTGGATGCGGAGGACTTCTCGGCGAGCGCGGCCTCGAGGTTGGTGCCGCCCTTGCCGTCCCCGACGATCGTGGCGGTGAGGTCGGAGAGGGTGATCTCGCCGAGGTGGAGGTTGCCGGTAGCGAGCTTGAGCAGCGAGGTGTCGGGCATGTCGATTGAGCCGACGGTGAGGACCTGCTTGCCGTCGGGGTCGTCGAGTTGGAGGTCGGTGATGGCGGGGCCGGAGAACCAGCCGACGGAGATCGACTTGGCCTGCGCGGTGCCGGGGATGCGACCGTTGGCGATGCCGAGCAGCACGCCGTTGCCCGGGCCGGTCGACAGCAGGGTCGGCGCGGCGAGGACGAGGACGAGCAGCAGCACCACGACCGCGCCCAGGGCGATGCCGGCGCGGAGGAGCCACTTGTTGCGGGCGGGACGCGAGGCGGGCGGTGGGGTGTCACTCATGGCGTCATGTTAGACGCCGCAGGCGCCCCGCTTGTTCCCGCCGCCCCAGGACTGGGACTCGGTTCAGGGCCGTCAGAGCCGATCCGCCGCCACGGACGCCAGTTCCGAGCGTTCCGACTTGGCCAGGGTGATGTGGCCGACCAGGGGCTGGCCCTTGAGGCGTTCGACGGCGTAGGACAGGCCGTTGGACGAGGCGTCGAGGTAGGGGTTGTCGATCTGGTTGATGTCGCCGGTGAGGACGAGCTTGGTGCCCTCGCCGACGCGGGAGGCGATGGTCTTGACCTCGTGGGGGGTGAGGTTCTGGGCCTCGTCGACGATCATGAACTGGTGCGGGATCGATCGGCCGCGGATGTAGGTCAGCGGCTCGAGGACGAGCCGGCCGGAGTCCATGAGCTGCTGGATGCGGTGCTCGTTGGGCTTGGAGTCGGCCTGCTGGCTGCCGGCGCCGCGGGTGGACATGAGATAGGTGACGTTGTCGAAGATCGGCTGCATCCAGGCGGCGAGCTTCTCGTCCTTGTCGCCGGGCAGGTAGCCGATGTCGCGGCCCATCGGCATGATCGGGCGGGCGACGAGGAGCTTGTCGTAGCGCTGCTCGGTGAAGACCTTGGCCATGCCGGCGGCCAGGGCGACGAGCGTCTTGCCCGTGCCGGCCATGCCGAGCAGGGTGACGAGCTTGATCTCGTCGTCGAGCAGCAGGTCGAGGGCCATGGTCTGCTGGACATTGCGGGCCATGATGCCGTAGACGGGCTTGCGCGGGCCGTGGATGGGGATGAGGTGGTCGGTGTCGGCCAGGCGGCGGGCCAGGCCGGTGTGCGAGTCGTCGATCGCATTGCGGAGCTGGACGAACTGGTTGGCGTGCAGGTCGATGGCCTCGGTCTTGCCGTCGGGCGTGTCGGTGACGAGCTGTTCGGCGATGTCGGCGAGGTCGAGCTGCTTCTCGTCGTAGAGCGTGTCGATCACGTCGCCCTGCACGTCGATCTCGACAAAGCCGCGGTAGAGGCGGTCCGAGTCGACCTTCTGGGCCTCGAAGTCCTCGGTGGTGATGCCCAGCGAGTCGGACTTGAGGCGGACGTTGATGTCCTTGGTGATGAGCACGGCCCGCTTGCCCTGCTCCTTGAGGCCCCAGGCGACGCCGATGATGCGGTTGTCCGGCTTGTCTTCCGACAGCCAGACGGGGCGTGACTCGACGGAGAACTCGACGCGCACCAGCCCGCCGCGGTCGTTCCACGTGACGCCCTCGGCCAGCGACCCCTGGGCACGCAGGCGGTCGAGGTGGCGGGCCACCTGGCGGGCGTTGCGGCCGACGTCGTCGGACTCTTTCTTGAACTTGTCGAGTTCCTCGAGGACGGCGAAGGGGATGACCACCTCATTGTCGTCGAACATGAACAGCGAGTGGGCGTTGTGCAGGAGCACGTTCGTGTCGAGGACGAAGTGCTTGACGCCGGGCTCGGCGCGGAGGGCGGCTGAGACGGCGCTGGCGTCGTCGGGCGGGGCGGGACTGCTGGTGCCGGAGGAGAGAGACTTCGTGTCCTGGCCCAACTCGGCCGGGGTGGCGGTGTCAGTCATCGGTCGATGTTATCGGTTGTGGTGGGGGGCGGGGATCAACGCTGACGCAATGCTGATCGCGAAACGGCCTCAGGCGGTCTGGGCCTCGATCACGGCCGCTCGGCGGGACTCGGCGATCACGCGGCCGGTCAGCCCGGCCCGCTTGAGCGGCTTGTCCAGCGAGGCGTACGCGGGGACGGCGACAACGAGCCGGCCGCCGGGCTTGAGGGCCTCCGGGGCCGCAGCGACGATCCGCTCGACGGCCCGCGGCTTGGGCCGGCCGCCGTCCAGCGCGTGGCGCCTCTCGTCCATCGGCGGGAACGCAACGATCAGGTCGTACGCTTCGGCCGGGCTGATCCGGTTGCAGCTCGTCGCCTCGACGCCGACGCGGTCCGACAGGCCGTTGGCCTCGATGCCCGCTTGCGCCGACGCGACCGCCAGCAGGTCGTGGTCCGACATCGTCACCCGCCCGGCGCCGGCCATCGCGGCGTGCAGCCCGATGGTCCCCGCGCCGCAGCACGGGTTGGCTACCGCGGCATCCTCGGGGACGTCGACGTGCTCGAGGATCAGTCGGGTGGTCTCGTCCAGGCCGTTCCAGGCGAACACGCCCGGGCGGGTCTTGATCGAGGTGCGCTTGCCCTTGAGCTCCAGCTCGAACCCGCCCTGCGTGCCCGGTGCGACGCCAGGCTCGGTCGACCACTCGGGCGCGGTCGCGTTGTCGCGTTTGACGATCCGCGCCACGCGCTGGCGGTGCTTGAACGCCACGACCTCGCCCTCGCCGAGCAGCGAGATCGCGTCCGAGATCGTCGGCTTGGCGCCGCCGCTGCTCGGTCCGGCGACCCATAGCTCGCCGCCCGGCCGTAACGCCGATCGCGCCGCCGTCAGCAGCATGCGGTTGACGTACCGGCCCTGCGGCATCGCCAGCAGCACCGCGTCCAGCGAACCGTCGGCAGGCGGGACAACCGTGTCACTCACGTTGAACCGGCACTCGGCAGCCGCCGTCGCCGCGTCGAGCGCCTCGACGTGTCGCGGGTAAAGCGTCACCGACTCGGCTCGCTCAGTGACCACCTCCGCCATCGCCACATCGTCGACGCCGAGGATCGCGACCGACCCCGCCTCGTCGGGCGACCACTCGTCGAGGATCAACGCCTCGGCCGGGTTGAACGCGTGCATCGTTGTCATGCCTTGTCTCCAGACTTCACGCCCCCGAACACTGCAAACCGCACGTCGACCGACAACACGTCGACCTCCGCGAACCCCGCATCGCGCAGCAACCCCACCTGATAACCCAGTGGGCGGGGCGAGTCCTCGCGATCGACGTAAGCCATCACGCGATCACGATACGCCACGCCGTCGACCGACTCGAGGTACGCGCCCCAACGCCGCCGCATCGTGCCGCGGACGCCGTGGTGCTCGTGATCGATCGAGTCGCTGATCCAGAAGGACCCGCCGGGCTTGACCGCACGCCCGATGCCCGCAAACACCGCTTCCCACTCCGCATCGCCGCGCAGGTGGTGCAAGCACTGAGCCGCAATGACCGTGTCGAAACGGTCCACGCCTAGCGATACGCCGCGGATGTCGGACTGGATCGCGGTCACGTTGCCCATCGGCACGCCCGCCGCCGCGACACGCTCGACCGCTCGATCCAGCATGGGTTGGCTCAGGTCGATCAGCGTGACACGCGCAGACTCCGCGTCGCCGCCAACGGCCTCGATCTCGCGCAGCAGCCGAAGCGTGTAGTTGCCCGCCCCGCACCCGATGTCGCAGACCTCGGGCGAACCACCGACCAGCGCCGGCGTCGTCGCCACCGCCGCCTCGGCGACCAGCGTCATGTGCTCGGCCGACGACTTGGCCGCGACCTGCCCGGTGTCGAGGTTGCTGAACCGATCGACGTCGTTGTCGAACCGGGCGCGGATCTCGTCGACCGTCGACATCTTGTCGTAGTCCCTGCTCATGCCGCCGCCTCCGCGACCAGCGGGTCGCGCTCGCGGACGTCGGGCGCCGGGCCGTCGCCGACCCACCGCGACATGTGCAGCGTGTGGGCGTAGCTGCCGTCCTCGAACTTGGCCGAGTAGTGCTTCAGCCCGCCACGCCGGAACCCGATCGACTCGTACAGCGCGATCGCTTGGAGGTTGCAATGCCAGACGGTCAGGTGCATCACCTCGATCGTCGGGTGCGCTTCGCAGAAGTCGACCAGCTCACGCATCAACAGCCGCCCGACACCCGCTCGCCACCACGCCCGGCGGACGGAGATGCCCAGGTTCGCTCGGTGGCTGTTGCGCACGCGAGCCGTCTCGCGCTCGACGCCCGCCAGCGCGATCGGCAAGCCCGATGCGTCCCACACGCCCAGCTGCACCGCGTCCTGGCTGTCGCGTCGGCCGGCGATCCAGCCGCGCTCGAACTCGAGCGTCGGCAGGTCGTCGCGCGGGCTGAACAGCACGCCCCCCGACTCGCGACGCATCGCGTCGAGATAACCGATCACGGCCTCGGCATCCTCGACCCGCGTCGATCTCAGCGTCACGACCCGCCCGTCGCGGAGCGTCACGTCTCGTGGCTCGTAGACAGTCACGACGCACCGTCCTTTCGCGCGGCCCATCGGTCGGCCGTCGTGGCGTACACCACGCAGTCGGTCCACACGCCCGGCTCGAGCTGCCAGAAATCACGAAGCACGCCTTCCTTCTCCAGCCCCATCCGCTCGGCGATGGCGATGCTCGCCTCGTTCTGCGGCGCGATCTTCAGGCTGGCGCGATGGAACCCCATCTCGCCGAACGTCAGGTCGAGCAGCGCCTCAGTCGCGCGGGTCGCGATCCCTTCGCCCCGCGCGGCCTCGGTCAGCCAGTAGCCGATCTCCACGTTCAGGTGGTCGCGGCACGGGTGGCATTGGAAGACCGTGCCGACCAACTCGCCCCTGCGATCGATGGCCAGCGTCACCGAGTCGTGCTCCTCGTTTTCCTTGAGCCAGCCAGCGATGGCCTCGTGCGCCTTTTCGACCGAGTCCACCTTGCGCACCCACAGCATGAACCGCCCGATCGTCGCGCGATCGGCGTCGAGCGCGCGATACAGCGCCTCCGCGTCGTCGAGCGTGTATCGCCGCAGCACCACGCGATCACCGATCGTTTTCTCGTCGCTCATGCCGCGTTGCCTTTCTGGCTTGAACCGTTCAGCCAATCCTCGGCCAGCATCGCGTAGACGCAGTGATCGACCCACGCGTTCTTCCAGCGGAAGACACGGCGGAGGGTTCCTTCAAGGGTGAACCCCAGCCGCTCGGCGACCGCGCGACTGGGCGCGTTGCCCGGCTGCGTGCGGATCGTGACGCGCGTCAGCCCGACTTCGCGGAAGCCGTAGTCGAGCAACGCCCGCACGGTCCGCGTGGCGATACCGCGTCCCTGCGCATCCTCGACAAGCCAGTACCCGAGGTCCACAGAGCCAAAGTCCATATCCAGCGCCTCGTTGCGGCCCTGTTGCCAGTCGTGCCAGCCCGTGCCGCCGACGACGCGGCCGCGTTCAAGGATCGACAGCGGCAGCTCGTTGCGCAGCCCGAACTGCTTCAATGTGGCCTTGATCCACGCCCGCGCCGACTCGGCGTCGTACTCCGGCGTTGCCCAGGGCATGCGCCGGCCGATGTGCTCGCGGCTGTGCGCGACCGCGGCGGCGATCTCCTCGGCGTGCTGCGGCTCGACCAGCCGCAACGTCACCTCGTCGTCGACAGGGATGATGAGGCTCATGGCTGACTCACCTGCTCGAGCGGCTCGGCCGCGGGCTCGGCGTCGCCGCCCAGCGTGGTGGCGGGGACGGTCTTCTTGCTGGCGTCGTCGAGCTTGATGCGGTTGATCGCGGCGACATAGGCCAGCACGGCCGCCTCGACCACGTCGGTCGACAGCCCGCGGCCGCGGACCTTCTGGCCGGAGTGGCTGATCGTGACCGTCACCTCGCCCTGAGCGTCCTTGCCGCCGGTGATCGAGCGGGTGTGGAACTCTTCGAGCACGACGGGGATTTGCGTCGCGAGCTGGATCGCCGAGTAGCAGGCGTCGATCGGCCCGTCGCCGTAGGCGGCCTGCTTGCTCTCGTGCCCGGCTGAGTCGCGCAGCCGCACATAGGCGACCGACGTCTCGTCCGACCCGGCGGTGACCTTGAAGCCGACCAGATCCCAGAGGTTGCGCGACTGGTCGAGCGTCTGGTCGACCAGGGCCTCGATGTCCTCGTCGTAGACGTCTTTCTTGCGGTCGGCCAGGTCCTTGAACTTCTCGTAGACCGCGGCGACGGCGTCGGCGTCGATGGAGTAGCCCAGCGCGGCGATGCGGTCGGCCAGGGCGTGCCGGCCGGAGTGCTTGCCGAGCACGAGCTTGCTCTCGGGCACGCCGATGTCGCGCGGGTCCATGATCTCGTACGTTTCGCGGTGTTTGAGCACGCCGTCCTGGTGGATGCCCGACTCGTGGGCGAAGGCGTTCTCGCCGACCACGGCCTTGTTGCGCTGGACGACCAGGCCGGTCAGGTTGCTGACCATGCGCGAGGCGCGGTAGATCTCGGCCGAGTTGACGCCGGTGGTGTAGCCGCCCAGCGCCTCGCCGCGGGTGCGCAGGGCCATGACGATCTCCTCGAGCGCGGCGTTGCCGGCCCGCTCGCCGATGCCGTTGACCGTGCACTCGACCTGCCGGGCCCCGCCCCGCACGGCCGCCAGCGAGTTGGCGACGGCCAGGCCGAGGTCGTTGTGGCAGTGCGACGACAGGACGATCCCGTCGCGGTCGATTGCCGGGATCTCGGCGCGCAGGTGCTCGAAGATGTGCCCGTACTCCTCGGGCGTCGCGTAGCCGACGGTGTCGGGGACGTTGATGGTCGTCGCGCCGGCCTCGATGGCGGCCTGCGTGATCTCCACGAGGTACGCCAGCTCGGTGCGCGAGCCGTCCTCGGGGCTGAACTCGATGTCGTCGGTGTACTCGCCGGCCTGGCGGATCGACACGTCGGCGAGCTTGACGATCTCGTCGAACGCCTTGCGCAGCTTGTGCTCGCGGTGGATGCGGGAGGTGGCGCAGAAGACGTGCACCCGCCCGCCGCCGGCCGACGACGCGCCCGTCACGGCCTTGCCGGCTCGCTCGATGTCACGCGGCACGCACCGCGCCAGCCCGCACACCGTCGCCCGCTCCAGCTCGTCGGCGATCTGGCGGACGGCGTCGAAGTCGCCCTGACTCGTGATCGGGAAGCCGGCCTCGATGATGTCCACGCCCAGCGCCTCGAGCTGCCGCGCGATCTCCACCTTCTCGGCCACGTTGAGCGACGCGCCCGGCGACTGCTCGCCGTCACGCAGGGTCGTGTCGAAGATGCGGATGTGCTTGGGGTTGTCGGAAACAGGGGTCATGGCGAGTCTCTGTTGGCGGTGGGGCGGGCTGGTGTCGGGCGGGGGGCGATCAGACAAAAAAACCCTGTCGGGCGTCTGCCGGACAGGGTCGAGTGCTTCGTGGAGGTGGAGCGATCGTCCCTAGCCGGCGCGGTCGATGAGCGTAAGCAGACCGGTCAGGCGGTTGCAGATCATCGAGGCGTGCTGGGACGTGGCGTTGGCCATACGGGGGTTGTATCGGCTCGATCGGGGTGGGTCAACCACTGTTTTCGCTGGCGGTCTCGCCTTGGTGGGCTGCTTCGAGCACCTCGGGCTTGTACCCGCCGGTGAGCTTGAAGCCGATGAGCAGGCCGAGGTAGCAGAAGAACATGATCAGCGGCAGCACGGCGACCTGCAGCAGGGCGGACTTCTTGGCCCCGGCCTGGACGGCCTGGACGGTTTGCTGCTCGTCGGCGTCCAGCTCGGCGAGCATGTCGGCGTCAAGGGGGCGATAGCTACCGATGACGCTGCGCTTGGGCTCCTCGGC
>JBCCZA010000052.1:0-17843 GCA_039188455.1 Planctomycetota bacterium | reverse complement strand
TTGATCGTCTTGCTGATCGCGCCGGAGATGAACGGCTGGGCCGCGGCCATCATGCGGATGTGGCCCTCGGGGGCGATGAACCGCTCGCCCGTCGGCCCGCAGGTGTTGGCACAGTCGACCACCTGCCGGTGTTCGACTGTGCCAACACCTGCGGGCCGACGGGCGAGCGGTTCATCGCCCCCGAGGGCCACATCCGCATGATGGCCGCGGCCCAGCCGTTCATCTCCGGCGCGATCAGCAAGACGATCAACCTGCCCAACTCGGCCGACGAGGACGACATCAAGTCGTCGTACCGCATGTCGTGGGAGCTGGGGCTCAAGGCCAACGCCCTGTATCGCGACGGCTGCAAGCTCAGCCAGGTCTTGTCGAACAAGGTCGAGGACGAGGGCGAGCAGGACGAGGACGACATCGAGGCCGTCAAGGACGAGCTAGCCGACGAGGTCGAGCGCGTCGTTGAGGCGGCCGAGGAAGACGCCCCCGTCGAGGTCCGCGAGAAGATCGTGGAGAAGATCGTCGAGCGTGTGGTCGAGCGGCCGCTGCGTCGCCGGCTGAGCGACACGCGGATGAGCAAGACGCACAAGTTCAACGTCGCCGGGCACGAGGGCTACCTGACCGTCGGGCTGTACGACGACGGCGACCCGGGCGAGCTGTTCATCACGATGGCCAAGGAGGGCTCGACGATCGGCGGGCTGATGGACTCGCTTGGCACGGCGATCTCGGTGGCGTTGCAGTACGGCGTGCCGGTGGAGTCGCTGGTGTACAAGTTCACGCACCAGCGGTTCGAGCCGGCGGGCATGACGCACAACCCCGACATCCCCTTTGCCAAGTCGCTGGTCGACTACATCTTCCGCTGGATGGGCATGGAGTTTGTCCAGGGCTACCGCGAGGCCAACGCTCCGCGTCGCGGCGGCAAGCCGGAGGCCAAGGCCGACCAGTCCAAGGCGACGGCCAAGTCGCGGTCGATGAGCAGCCCGGCTGGCGCGGTCGAGGTGGCCGAGCCGGGCGTCAAGGACGACATCATCGGCGACACCGCGTCGACGCCGCGCCGGATGACCAACGGCAACGGCGTCACCGATGGCGGCCGGCCGACCGAGAAGCTCGCCGCCGGGCGCGTGCCCAGCGGCTCCGGGGCGTCGCCCGAGGTCGCCGGCTCGGCCACCGAGGCCCCGGCCGAGTCGACGCTCACCGCCGCGATGAAGGACATGCAGGCGGACGCCCCGGCCTGCGACGTCTGCGGGACGATCACGGTCCGCAACGGCACCTGCTACAAGTGCCTAAATTGCGGTAACTCAATGGGTTGCAGCTGATCGCCAAGAATTTTTCCGGCCGGCGAACCCGCCGGCCGGGCCGGCGTATTACTGCTGAACAACACAACCTCCTCCTGCCCCCGCCAGCCGCGAGACCGCGACGGCGGGGGTTTTTCTTTGGGCCGACGACGCGCTGCCTAGGTCGATTAGCTCGAGGCGTCGCGAGGTCCGGCACGCAGCCCGTCACGCGAGGTCCAGGCATCGAAACCCGGGCTCGCGGCGTGGCGGGGCCAGCCCTCGGCGACACGCTTGGCGATCGCGGGCCAGGCCGGCAGGGCGGACGTGGCGTCGGTGGTTTCGACGCTCGCGCCGCCAACGGCCGTGCCGGCGGTCAGGCAATCGATGGGGCCCTCGCCGCGCATCACCGCGGCCAGGAACCCGGCGATCGTGCAGTCGCCCGTGCCCGAGGTCCCGGCGACCTGGGCGTCGAAGCACGGTGCGTAGAGCTCGCGGTCGGCCCACCCATCGCCCGCGAGCGCGGCGAGACGCGGCGGCGGGTCGCTCGTCGTACGCAGGTAGGCGCCGTGCTCGCCGAGCTTGAGCATGACGACGCGAGCGCCCAGCTCGATCAGCCGATCGGCGGCCGTCATGATCACGTGGGGCGTTGGTTGGGCGAGCGGTTGGCCGAGCATCGTGAGCGTCTCGTCGAGGCTCGGCAGGAACAGGTCGACCGTCGGCAGCACGCGCCGCAACCATCCTGGCCAGTCGACGTCGGCGGCCGGCGAATCGGGGTCGATCGCGGTCATGTCGAGGCTCGTGAGCACGCCGCGCCGCCCGGCCTCGGCGAACAGCCGATACGCCGGCTCGGGGTCGAGCATCGACCGCATGATCGGCGGGTAGCCGAAGTGCAGGACGGCGGCGTCGCCGATGCGATCCCAGTCGACGTCGGCGTCGGTGAACGTGTCGTTGGCGCCGGGGCAGTGCAGGAACATCCGGTCGGCGTCCGGCGGGTCGATCACGACGGAGTAGCTCGACGTCTCGCCGGGGGCGACGGTCATGGCCTCGGCGAGGTCGGGGTCGATGTCGTTGAGGATGCCGACGACGCCGCGGCCGAAGCCGTCCTCGCCGAGCTTGCCGATGAGTCGCACGGGCTGGCCGAGGCGGTGCAGGGCGAGGCCGGTGTTACCGACGGCCCCGCCGATCGAGCGCACCGCCGGGCCGACGTGCACCAGCGCCCCAGGCGTCAGGTCGACGTGGGCGTCGGGCGCAAAGGTCGGCGTGACGTCCAGGCAGACGTGCCCAGCGACGGCGATGGTGCGAGGCGGCACCTGGTCAGCTCGCGGCGGCGGGGCTGTCGGCGGCTGCCTCGCCGGGCTTGGCGTTCTTGAGGCGGAATGACAGGACGATCAGCGCCACGCCGAAGATGATGGCGTAGATGCCGGCGACCATGATCAGGGCGGCCATGGCGATCAGCGGCAGCAGGGCGAGGACCAGGCCGAAGACGATCGCGAGCAGGCCGTGGATGAACACCCACGCGCCGGCGTGCTGCTTGTGCTGGACGACGGCGGCGATCTCGGCGACGCCGCCGATGACCATGCCGGCGGCGATCAGGTAGACGAGCACGAGCGCCGCGGCCGCGCCGAACACGGCGGGCGAGCCGACGATGAGCAGGCCGAGCACCAGCGTGATCAGCCCGCGCGCCAGCGCCCAGCCGCGCGACGCGCCGCCGCCGCCGATGAACGACGCGAGCGAGAACACGGCGTCGATGATCAGGAAGATGCCGAAGATCAGGCAGAACGTCACGAGCGTCTGAGCCGGCATGAGGACGGCGTAGATGCCGAGGATGATGAGCAGCACGCCGCGGATGAGCAGCAGCCACCAGTCCTTGGCCAGGGCGGCCATCATCTGGGTCATGTCGGGTGCGGTGTCGCTGGTCATGGCGGGCTCCGGTGAGGCGCGGGACGATCGAGCGGCGATGGGGCGGCGGTGGCCGCTGGTGGCGTTGTACCCGGCGGCGTGGATCGGTGTCGAGTCGCGGTGCCGGCCTGATCCCGCTCCGAGTTCCCGCGGACGTATTGACAGCCCCGACTCCGCGCGCAGAATGCAGGAATCACCGACCGGGGCTCGACGTGACGACCAAGACTGAGAAGCTCAAGGCAGCACGACGCAAGCGGGAGAAGTCCCGCAAGCGTCGCCCCGCCGAGGTGTCGCCTTGGCCTGATGCCGAGGCGCTGCCCAACCCCGAAGACGCGCCGTTCTTCCGGCAAGAGCCGCCGATTGAACAGCGTTTGCTCGGCCAGCTTCGCAAACCGTTCCGGGTGAACGTCGGCAGCTTCGCCGATGCGATCCGCCTGCACCCCGCCGAGATCGCCGATTGCGACCCGGCTCGGCTGAACCTGCTCTGTGCCGAGGGATTGCCGGGGGCCGAAGACCTCGACATCGACGAATACCTCCACCGGCTTGATGTGTGGTCGGTCTGGATCGCCATGCAGTCCAAGGCCGAGGAGGACTACTTCCACAGCCATAAGGACGACTATTTTGGCTCCGAGCCGTACTGGCGGATGCTCTCGCTGACGACGACGCTGCAGTTGCACTTCGGTATCCGCTACGAGCCGAAGCTCATGATCGGCACGAACTGGGATTGGCAGGACTCTCGGGATGTGTTGCTGAACGGGCTGCTCGGCTCGCGCCGCACGGGGAGTTGCCCGTCGTTGCCCGTGCTGTTGGTGGTGATCGCCAGGCGATTGGGCTATCCGCTGTTTCAGGTCCACGCCCCGGCTCACGCGTTCAGCCGATGGGATGGCACGCGCCCTAGACCACACCGGTTCCCGACTTGGCGGCAGTCGATCAACTTCGAGTGCCACGGCAAGGGCTTGGTCACGCAGACCGACGAGCACTACAAGCGTTGGCCGGTGAGCTGGACCTTCGAGATGATCGAGGCCGAGAAGCGTCGGCGTCGGCCGCTCTATCTCCGCAACCTCGACGCGGCCGAGATGTTCGCCGCTTCGCTGTTGCAGCGGGCCTACGTGCTCTTGGAGCACAAGCGGTACGACGAGTGCTATGTCGCCGCGATGGCGGCAGGGCGGTTCTGGCCGGGCCATCCGATGGCCACGCTGACCTGCCAGGACGCCCATCGCCACAAGCTCAAGCAGGCCCTTCGCTCCTGGGGTCTGAGCGATACGAAGTTCTTCGACCGGCTCAAGCGACGCCAGGCGGGCGACAACATCACGCTGCCCTGGGAGTCGGCGGGTCAACACCCGATGTACCCCGGCCAGCCCGCACCGGCCGAGCCGGTCGGCGCTTCTGAGGTCGCCCAACGCATGGGTGCTGAGCACGCCTTTCAGATGGACGAGTCCGGGCAACTGCTGCCGCAGTCGATGATCGCCGATCCCATCGCTGCTGCGATGAGCGCGTTCGGCATGACCCACGCCAACGGTGAGCGTAGCCCCGGTGCCCCTTTAATCCATCATATCCCTGAACTGACCCTCGAACACGCTCAATGGAAGACAAGCAATGGTGTCCCTCGCTGATCCCAACGCTGACCGCACCTTAACGCTCGAGCTCGATCCCCAGCAGTTGCTTGCTGCGGGACGCGATGAGTCCATGTATCACCGTGCCAGGAGCTATGACCCGACTGTCGGACGATTCAATCGGATGGACCCGTTCTCCGGGGATGACTCTTCGCCACTCTCACTTCACAAGTACGCCTACACCGAGGGTAACCCGATAATGGGTGTCGACCCGCTCGGGTTGTTCTTTACCTATATCAGTCAGCTGGCGGGTACTTCGATTCGCGCGATTATGAGGAACCCTTACGTCAAGCAGGCGTACTTGGCGGCGGACAGAGCTTCCACAATCGCTGACGCAGTCGAGACATTCAGTCGATTTGCCACGGCCGCGAGCACCGCAGGTGTTGGTGGCGCGTTGATGAACCCTGCGTTGATGGCCGGCTTGCTGATGCAGATGGCACCCTTCGGGGGATTGCTCAAGAAAGTTCGCGTGTCAAGCAGGCTCGCATCCAAGGTTTCGCGTGCCGGCGGCGGTGTGGTGCGGGGGACCGTAGATGGCATTAGCGATGGCTTGCAGGAGGCGCTCCAAGGCATGCAGCGAGGTGGTCTCGTCGGTAAGCGATCGGTTCAGATCATCGGCGATATGGGAGCCCTCGCGACCGCGCGCGGACTGGGTTTCCAGCGGGTACGCAACTTCCCTATTCACTATCATGGATTCGACGGCATCTTCAAGAACGGTGATCGCTTTGTAATTGTTGAGGCGAAGGGAGGAGCGTCGTCATTGGGTAAGAGTGTGAGTGGTGTGGGTCAGATGAGTAAAAAGTGGATTGAAAATCACATCAAGAAGTTAGATCAGCGTGGCTATAAGTCTTGGGCAAAGAAGTTGGACGAAGCAAGGCTTAATGGGAAGATTGATGGTATGGTCGTTAATACGCCGGTGCATGAAGCATCAGGACTAGTTGGGAACCCAACATTTACACTCAAGCAGTGGGATGATATTGATGTAAGGACCTTTTGAGATGCGTGTCGATACGAGTAAAGTGCGCTATGACTTAGGCGGTTTGCCGCCAGATCTGCTAGATTACAATGATAATATTAGTCGATTCTATGAATATCAAAAGCAAATGCTCAGCCTCGATAGTGATAGTAGGCGAATTAGAGATTTTCTATGGTCATTAGAAGGTAGGGCTTGGTACGCGGCATTTGGCGCTTGGTCTCTTGGTCGTCGGGATATTGCGCGTGAGTGGGCATTAAAGAATATGGAAGTGGTCGAGGAAATATTTTTTGGCGAGTGGCAGGATCGGGTTGGTTCAGGAAACTACGGCAAAGAGCTTCCTAACCGCGAGTATTGGCGGCGGGTACAAGCTTGGAAAAGTTACATCGAACACGCCTTGCTTTGGGGCTCAGTCCTCGGTCAATGGGATCGTTTGGCAAAGATCACCGCTTATCTTCCGGATGATATTGGCGCAGATATCGATCAATCCGACGAAAACCGCTGCTGGCTTCTGCTTCTTGCAGGCGTGGTGAGCGGTCGCAACTACCATGAGCTTGGCGGCTTCAGCCAATGTGTTCTGAATGGCAAGAAAGTGCGGGAGAGGTTGCTTTTCTGGACGCTCGATGCCATTTTAGAGCAGGCCTCGGAGCAAGCCTCCGATTATCTCAACGATTACACAAAGCGATACTTCAAGGTGGAGTATCCTCGCCATGATATCAGCACTAAGATCGCCCTTGATGCATCGGTCCTCGTTCATTGGGCTGAATACTCCGATGTTGAACTTCAGGTTCCTGACAAACTAGAACCTCACATCGTTCGACTTTCACCTGAATCCGCAGCCGCGTGAGAGTTGTTATGTCAGAGTTAAGTTTTGCCGAGAGATTTTCATCTTCTGTTGTGTGGAATCGGGCTCATTGGCTCGCCACTACTTTCCAGTGGCACCCTACTAGCCAGATGCCACCGTTGATGGGGCTTGTCTTTGCCGATTGGCCAAAGGGGGTCGAACTATTCAGTTTGTGGGTAAATGCCGTTGGCAACGGAGATGAAGACGACGATCTCCGCGTCGCCATTCTGTTGGGTGACGTGGACGGGCAAACGCCCGGCTACACCGTTCGCATTTCTCCCGCCGACTACGAGTTCCTCGAAGAAGGCGACCCAGATCGCATCTCGCCCGAGGCGATCGGCCAGGTGCAGCGCATGCACCCCCCTGCGGAGGAGGTCGACGGGGAGCTCGTGCCTTTCGGTCATCCCAAGCACTCGGGCGGAATGGTGTCTCGTTTCATCGCTGAGTACGAGAAGCACGGCGAGTTCATGCTGGCCCCAGCCGTGCAGCGGGACGATGATCAGCTCTACCTCAACCCGCACAAGGGCATCATCAAGCGTGAGCTCATCGTTCGGCATGTCAGCGAGATCGGCCCTGACGAACCCGACATGCACGCGCTCCGCCAGTGCGACGACGGCAATGTGATGGCCCGGGCGGCTGAGATGATCGAGGAGGCGATGCGGGGTGAGGGGGTTGGCGGGGCGGAGGGGGATCGTGAGGGCGGGTAGCATCCGACGATGTCGAAGGCATCGGCGTATCGCGGCGAGGCGGTGGGGGTGGCGGCGGGGCTGCTGGTGGCTTTGGCGGTGTTGCCGTGGGTGGTGACGTTTTCGCCGGAGGTGGTGTGGGACATCGATCCGCGGAGCGCGGTGGACGCGGCGGGGCGGGCTTTGCCGGTGACGTCGGTCGGTCCGGTCGGTGGGGCGTGGTGGTCGGCGGGGCTGGTGGGGTGGTCGGCGGTGGTGATGGCGGGGGCGTTGTGGTGCGGGGTTGGGGTGCGGTGGTGGATGGTGGCGTTGTGGGGGTTGGGTGTGGTGTGGGCGATGCCTTGGCTGGGACAGCGGATCGGGGAGGGTTGGCTGGTGGGGTCGTGGATCGGCGGGGCGTCGGCGGGGCTGGCGCTGGCGCACGCGGCCCGGCTGGCGGCGGTGCGGAGGTGGTCGGCGGCAGTGCTGCTGGGCGTGGCGGTGCCGATTGTGGCGGACGCGGGCTGGTACGTGGCGAGCGAGCACCCGATGACGGTGGCGCAGTACGAGGCGGAGCGGGAGGAGACGCTGGCGGCGCGGGGCTGGGCACCGGGGTCGCCGCAGGCGGAGTTGTACGAGCGTCGGCTGAGGTCGCCGGACGTGATCGGGGCGATCGGGTTCAGCAACGTGATGGGAACCGTGGCGGGGGCGCTGTTGGTGCTGGCGTTGGGTTGGGCCGCTGCGGGGCGTGGCGGCGACGAGAAGATGCATCGCGGCGGCGTGGTGCTAATGGTGCTGCTGGCTGTGGGGTTGGCTTGGCTGGTGTGGGCGACGCGTAGCAAGGGGGCGCTAGCGGCCACGGCGGCCGGCGTGGGTTGGCTGGGGTTGGCATGGGCGGTGAGTCGCTGGCGCGGACGCGGGGCGTTGCTGCCGGCGGGGCGATGGGTGTTGGCGTTTGGGGCGTTGCTGCCGGCCGTTGGGGCGGTCGCGGCGGTCGCGGTGCGTGGGGCGCTGGGTCCGCCGGCGGACTGGACGGGGGAGCGGTCGCTGCTGTTCCGCTGGCACTACTGGGTCGGCGCGTGGCGGACTTGGGCGGAGCAGGGGTGGGGCGGGCGATGGTGGGGCGTCGGGCCGAGCGGGTTCACGGAGGGCTACCTGCGGAACAAGCCGGCGATCAACCCCGAGGAGGTAACGAGCGTGCACGCGGTGTGGGTGGACTGGCCGGTGATGCTTGGTGTGGGGGGGGCGGCGTGGCTGGCGTTGCTGTTGGGGATGGTGGCGGTGGGGGCGTGGCGATGCGTGGGGCGTGGCGAGGCGGCGTTGGGAGAGCAGCGCGAGGTCGTGCAAGGCGTGGGGTTGCGGGGGCGGGTGGCGTTGGCGGCGGGGTTAGTGGCGTTGGTGATGGGGTCGCAGTTCGTCTACGAGGCACCGATGATGTGGCTCGACGCGCGGCTGCTGTGGCTGGTCGCGGCGATCGGGTTCATCGCGGTGGTGGCGGTGGTGAGCGGTCGGGTTGCGGATGACGGCTTGGTGGGCGTGGCATCTTGGGCGTGGGTGGGCGCGGCGGTGGTGACGGTGTCGCAGAGCCAGATCGAGATGGGGTTCTTCCAGCCGGGCGGCGTGGCGGGGCTGTGGTGCGTGGTGGGGGTGGCGTCGGCGGTGGGGAGCCGGCCTGCTGAGCCGATGCCTTCGGTTGGGCGGTTGGTCGGCGTGGCGGGGGTGGCGTGTGTTGGGGTGTTCGTCGCGGGGCTGCTCGTCGCTTGGCTTGCTGTGCCGACCGGAGTGACTCTCGCGCGGATGCACGAGTCGGCCGAGCTATGGCGCCGCGGTGATGTCGGCAATCTACGCCTCTCGTCGGGATTGACGGCGGCGGCGACCGAGGCGCCTGTGTCCGAGCGTGCCTGGTCGTGGGCGACCCGGATCGCGACGGCCAGCGACAACGCGGCGTGGCTGGAGACGCTTCTCGCCGAGGGTGCAACGCGTCACCGGCCGACGTCCGTGCAGCGTTCTCGCGCCGCGTTGGCGCAGCTGCGCGACGACCCAACCGGCGAGCTCGCCGCGTGGCGGGCCGCCATCGACGCCGCCCCGCACCAGCTCACGTATCGCGTGCAGCTTGCCCAATCGCTCGACCGGGCCGGCGACTCGCAAGAAGCGACGCAGGCGTACCTTGATGCGCTCGCGTTAAGCGACCAGCTCTACCTCGACCCCGCCAAGCAGCTCACCGCCGAGCAGCTCGACGCGATCCGCCGACGCATCGAGCAACTCACGCGCTGAGCGTCTGGGCGGCCATCGCCGTCAACCCGCGTTCACGAAGCCGATCGACGCACTGCTCCGCCGCGCCCCGCGTTGCGACAACGGTAAACAGCGTCGAGCCCGATCCGGTCACCCGCACCGCGTCTTCCCCGACCACCGATGCCATCGAGGCCAGCGCATCGGCCAACTCTGGCGTGGCGTCCATCGCCGGCTGGGCGAGATCGTTCATCAATCCATCGACGCTTCGCCGCGGTTGGCTTGCGACCAGTGCCTCAACCGCCGCCGCGTCGGGTTCCCGTGCGACGCCACCCAGGCGATCGTCGAACGAGCGATACACCGGCCCCGTCGGGCACTTGCAGTCGGGCAACACCAACACCAGGTCGACCGGTGCCACCAGCTTGGCCGGCTGCAGCACCTCGCCCAGCCCCGTCGCCACCATCGACGGCTCGCCGCGCATCGCATGCACCAGAAACGGCACGTCCGACCCCAGCGTCGCCGCCACCTCGGCCAATGCTTCCGTGCTCAGCTCGAGGTCCCACAAGTCGTTCAGTCCCACCAGCACGGCCGCCGCGTCCGACGACCCGCCACCCAGCCCGGCCCCTGTGGGGATGCGCTTCTCGATCGCGATCCGCGTCGGCAACGCCCGCCCGATCCGCGCTTCCAGCATTCGCCACGCGCGATACCCCAGGTCTCTCTCCGCCGGCCAATCGACAGGCTCCGGCCGCGGTGCATCGGCGGCATAGACCACGTCAAACGTCCCGCCCCCCTCGGCACGTGTCAGCCGCACCGCGTCGCAGAAGTCGATCGCCACCATCCACGATGCGATCGGATGCATGCCGGTCGCCGGGTCGGGCGAGCCGACCGAGAGGGCGAGGTTGACCTTGGCGGGCGCGTCGAGCGTGAGCGTGTCGCGCGGCATCGTTGAGTTGTCAGGCCGAGGCTCGGTGCAGCGGCTGAGCCGTGCCGGGCTCGGCGGGGATGTCGGTGGCGTCAGGACCGCTCACCCGCAGCGGCGGCAGGCGTCGGTGGCGCAGCGCCGGCTCGCCGGCCGTCGCCTCGGCAGCGCCGGGCAGCGGCTTGTTGAGCATGATCGACCCGTGCAGTTGGGCCCACATGCGCTCGGCCCGGTCGCGATCGCCGAGCGTCTGTGCCCAGCCGTCGATGATCGCCGCGATCGACCGCGGCATCGGTTGATCGACCGCCGCCGGATCGCTCGCCGCCAGCCAGAACATCAGCCGGTACAGCACCGAGTTCTCGTCGGCCGCTCGGCGGTACATCGCGATCGTCGCGTCGATCGGCGCCCCGGCGGCGTGAGCCCGCTCGACCGTCGACAGCTCGCGATCGCCCAGCGCCACGAGCAGCTCGCGCTTGTCGCGGAAGTAGCGGTAGATCGACCCAACGGCGCAGCCGAGCTCGCCGGCGATCCGGCGGATCGTCGTGCCGTCGTAGCCCCGCTCGTTGAGGCAGGCGAGCGTCGCGTCGAAGATCTGGTCCCGGCTCAGCGATGTCCTGGGCTTATCGCTGTCGCGCTCCGAGGCGAGCGCCACGCGATCCAGCGGAAGCCGCTGAGCCGCGGCCGATGGGGGGTTGTTGATTGACATGGGCGGTGCCGCTCCCTCGGCTCGTTGGTCCATCCTTGACCTCCTTACCTGTGTGAGGAAACTATCGCGCTATCGGCGCGCGCTGTCAAGAGAACGCAGCCAAGCGCGACCCCCGCCGCACCCTCGTGCGTACCAGTCAATCGACGCCCGCCCACCGGCGGCCGCCGAGAAAGGCACCCCAACCATGACCACCCACCCCCGCAAACTCACCCTGGCCGCCCTCGCCGCGGCCTTCGCCCTGACCGGCTCGATCGCCTGGGCCGGCGAGAAAATCGACTTCCGCGACGCCCCCGAGGCCGTCCGCCAGACCGTCGATCGGGAGATCGACCGGTCGGTCAACCGCCTCGAGATCAAGTCGCTCGACGGGCAGACCGCCTACGAGGCCGAGTACGAGATTGACGACGTCGACCGCGCGATCTGGATTGGCGAGGACGGCACGCTGCTGGCCCGAGCCGTGGAGATCCGCCGGTCCGAGCTGCCGCAAGCGGTCCGCGAGGCCGTGCTCGCCCGCTACCCCGGCGCCGACATCGAGGACGTCGATCGTCTCACCCTGGTCCCCGCCAGCGGCGACGCCACGCAGACGCCCGACGTGCGCTACGACGTCGAGATCGAGATCGAGCAGAACGGCCGCGAGGTCGAGCGTGACCTCATGATCACGGTCAACGGCACGATCCTCAGCGACGAGTTGGACGACTGACCCCGCACGCGGCCGGCGTTGAGCCCAAGGCCCAAAGGGCCGGGCGCAGCGTCGGCCGCGTTAACCACGCCAGTCACGCCCTCATCAATCGTCCGTCACGCACCCCTGCGACGCGGTCTTCACCGTCTTGATGAACTTCCACAGCGTGCCCCGGCTCGCCTTGTAAGGCGGCTTCACCCACGCCGCACGACGCTTGGCCAGCTCCTCATCGTCGACGTGCATGTCGATGCGGTGCGTGTCGCAGTCGATCGTGACCTTGTCGCCGGTCTTCACCAGCGCGATCGGCCCGCCCTCGATCGCCTCGGGCGTGACGTGGCCGATGATGAACCCGTGCGACCCGCCGCTGAACCGTCCGTCGGTCATCAGCGCGACGTCCTTGATCAGCCCCGCGCCCGCGATCGCCGACGTCGGCGTCAGCATCTCCGGCATGCCCGGCCCGCCCTTGGGGCCCTCGTAGCGGATGATGATCACGTCCCCCTTGCGGATCATCCCGGCCTCGAGCGCGGCCAGCATCTCCTCCTCCGAGTCGAACACGTTGGCCGTGCCCTCGAAGGTGGTCCCCTCCTTGCCGGTGATCTTGCCGACCGACCCGCCGGGGGCGAGGTTGCCGCGGAGGATCTGCAAGTGGCCGGTCTCCTTGAGCGGCTGGTCCAGCGGGGCCAGCAGGTCCTGGTAGCCCGGGCCGGCCCCGTAGGGCGGGAGCTTGGCCTTGTCGCCCAGGGCATCGAGGTTCTCGGCGATCGTCTTGCCGGTCACCGTCATCTGCTCGCCGTCGAGCATGCCCTCGTCCAGCATGAACCGCATCACCGCCGGCGTGCCGCCCAGGTCGTGCAGGTCCTCCATCGCGTACTTGCCGCTCGGCTTCATGTCGCACAGCAGCGGCGTCTCGTCGGTCACCATCTGGAACTCGTCGATGTCGAGCTCGATGTCGAACGCCGACGCGATCGCCAGCAGGTGCAGCACCGCGTTGGTCGACCCGCCCATCACGACCGTCAGCCGCATCGCGTTGATCAGCGACTGCTTGGTGATGATGTCTTTGGGCTTGAGGTCGAGCTCCAGCAGCTTGAGGATCGCCGCCCCGGCATCGACGCACTCGCGCTGCTTGGCCTCGCTGACCGCAGGGTTGGACGACGAGTACGGCAGCGACAGCCCCATGCACTCGATCGCCGAGGCCATCGTGTTCGCCGTGTACATCCCGCCGCAGGCGCCGGCGCCTGGGCAGGACTTGGCGACGATGGTCTGCCGCTCGTCTTCGGTGATCGTCCCGGCCAGCGACTGGCCGTAGGACTGGAACGCCGAGACGATGTCGAGCGAGAGCTCCTCGCCCTTGATCTTGGCGCAGCCGGGCTTGATGGTCCCGCCGTAGACCATGATCGACGGGCGGTTGAGTCGGCCCATGGCGATGGCGCAGCCGGGCATGTTCTTGTCGCAGCCGGGCAGGGAGATCAGCCCGTCGTACCACTGGGCGGAGACGACGGTCTCGATCGAGTCGGCGATCAGCTCGCGGGACTGCAGCGAATAGCCCATGCCCTCGGTGCCCATGGAGATGCCGTCGGAGACGCCGATGGTGTTGAACCGCATGCCGATGCAGCCCGACGCGTCGACGCCTTGCTTTACCTCGGCGGCGAGTTCGTTGAGGTGCATGTTGCAGGAGTTGCCCTCGTACCACATGGCCGCGATCCCGACCTGCGGCTTGTCCATGTCGGCGCGCGACATGCCGGTGGCGTAGAGCATCGCCTGCGAGGCGCCCTGGGCCTTGGGCTGCGTGATGCGGGCGGAGTAGCGGTTGAGGGACGTGTGATTGGCGGGTTCGGTCATTGCGGGCCTGGGGCAGTATCAGGGAGCCAAATATTCTAGCGGAATGCGTGCCGAAGTCATGCGTGGTGCTTGCTCTTCGGGTAGCCCTCACCCCAGCCCTCTCCCAGAGGGAGAGGGAATATGCGGCTCGATCGAGGCGCCGCACTCCGGGCAGTAGACCGCGTCGTGGGGCGTTCCTCTTAGGTCGTAACCGCACCGAAGACACTGCTCATTTCTTCGATCGTATCGATATGCGTAGATGTAGTCGTAAGCCCGGCTGGCAATCGCCCAGCAAACGACCCAGCGCGTCAATTGAGCTGTGGCGATCGTGCTTATAAGCAACACGGTCAGGCCACTCGCTGCGTAGAAAAGATTGACCGAGGATCCGATCGCTGTTCCTTGTGGTTGTGGTGGACCGGTAGTGAGGTAAAGCAATCTCAGCCCGATTGCGCCGAGCAAACCGAAGATTGTTGGGAATGCAAAGACAGCGAAGTACCCGCCCAGCATCCAGCCGTCGCGGGCGCATTGCTTCCATGCGGCGCGGCGTTCAGCTTCAGGAAAAGCTTGTAGACGTTTGGCTCGATTCCATGGCTGTCGTTCACGCTTCACCTGCTGCGACGGCATCAACGCCGCCCCATCGGATTCGGCATCACGTTGTCGTGCCCCGGCACGATGACGTCGGCGATCTCGATCGCTTCCTTCAGGCTCTCCATCGCCAGCTCGGCGTCGTACGCCCCGCGCAGCACGCGGCCGGCCTGCAGGTGCTCGCTGGTCGGCACCGCGTCCCCGGCGATCAGCACCGTCCGGGTCGGCTCGGGCAAGAGCAGGCCGCACGTCCCCGGCGTGAAGCCCGGCAGCGGGACCAGGTCGACCTGCTCGGCCAGCTTGTCCGGCGCGGCCTGGCATCGTTGCAGCAGGGCGATCTCCTTGCGATAGATCTCGGCCTCGTCCGAGTCTTCGGGCTCGGCCTTGTACCGCTCGACGAGCATCGCCCCCACGGCCTCGCGCTCGGCCTCGGCCACCCACCAGGTTGCCGCGTCGAACGCCGCCAGCCCCAGCCGGTGGGCCGGGCGGAAGCAGGTGAGGAACACGTCGGTGATGTCGCTCGGCGCGAGGCCGGAGCGTTCTTCTAGGCGGGGCACCAGGGCCTGGGCCGGCAGGGCCGGGTCGACGAGGATGCGCTTGTCGCCGGCGGTGACGAGCGTGGTCGTCGCGTGGGCGGTGCGCGGCGGGGCGGGGCGGTCCCAAAGCTCGTGGACCGAGAGGGCGCCGATGGAGATAACACGCAGGTCGGGCATGCGGGCAGGGTAGCTCGTTTAGCGCGCGGCCCGTAGGGCCCGCGGTGTGGCGGGTGAGCGTCCGTCGCTTTCCCTCGATGCGATAGCCGGCGAGCGACGCTCGCCGGGGTTGGGCGCTGATGTGTCGACGGCGTTTGAGCGTGCGGGGATGCAACCCCGGCATGCGCCGCATGCCGGCTATCGGTCGGGTGCTTGTCGGCGGATCACTCCGACAGGTGATCGATCCGCGCCCACGGCAGCTTGCCGCCGTGCGCGGCCTTCTTGGCCTTGAGCGCGTCGATGATGGGCTTGGGCAGAAGCTGGTCGAGTCGGTCGATGTCGCCGCCCGAGGCGATCTGCTTGATGAGGGTGGAGGAGGTGAAGCCGTACTGCTCGCCGGACATGACGAAGGCGGTCTCGATGCCTGCGATGGCGCGGTTGGTCAGGGCGAGCTGGAACTCGAAATTGAGGTCGGTGACGTTGCGCAGCCCGCGGAGGATGGCGACGGCCCCGATCGACCGGGCGTAGTCGACGGTTAGGCCCTCGAAGCGGGCGACATGGACGTGGTCTTCGCAGTGCTCGCGGACGAGCTGCTCGATGAGGTCGCAGCGTTCGTCGACGGTGAAGAGCTCGGCCTTGGCGGGGTTTCGGCCGACGGCGACGACGAGGCGGTCGAAGAGGCGTTGGCCGCGGACGAGGATGTCGAGGTGGCCGTTGGTGATGGGGTCGAAGGTGCCGGGGAACAGGCCGAGTTTTTCGCCGGGGGCGGCCGGGGCGGCGTCCATGGGCGGAGTATACGGCGGCCGCGACTTGACGCCCACAAATCGAGCTTAATCGGTGATTTACGACGCCTGTTGCGAAACCGGCCAAGTTCGCTTGCCTCGCGGCCGCGCGTATCGGACTGTTCTGGAGTTCCCGACGCGTTGGCCGCACACGGCCGACCCCCGGCAACACGCCGGGCCTCAATTCGCCCTGGATCGGGTCTCGTGGCGGCCGCCTCCCCGCCCGAGACCTTTACCCCGAGCGGGCCTCCCTTCGCGGAGGCCCGTTTTTTCGTCCATGGGAGGCGATTGCGGGGCGAAGCCAGCGTCTCGATCGCCTATCATCTGGGCCTTGGAGGGGTCGGCCAGGCGCATCGCGGTGGCCGAGGTTGGCAAGATTTTGCGAGGTCTAGGCTTATGGCGACGGCGGCTCAGGGTGCGCAGCGGGTCTTGTGGGCGTTGCTGGTCGCGACGCTGGGTGGGGCGGCGCACGCGGCCGAGCCTTCCCAGACGGTTGATGCCTTGGTCGTTCAGCTCAAGAGCGAGGCGAAGCAGGTCCCGCTCGAGCGAGCCAGCGAGACCAGCGATGCGCCGCAATTCGCGATGCCGCATCGGACGCTGCCGCGTTCGCGATCGGCCCGGCCGGAGTTGGCCGAGGAGGCGGCCCGAGCGCTGCTCCGTTTCAACGGCGACCAGCTGGGGGATCGCTATGTGCGATTTCATCTGCTAGGGGCGATGGCGGACGGATTGAAGTCCAAGAGCGGTCCGCCTCATGACGCGGTGGCTCCGGAGGTTGGGCGCGCGGCCGCCCAGGTCTTGTCGCTCGACCGAGCGGCTGAGCACCTGCGCGGCGACTTCGAGATCGATACCTATCGAGAACCCAAAGACGTATTTGAGCGATGGGACAATCTGGAGGACGATCTCTCGATTGCGGTTGGCGTGCCGCCGTTCCAGCGGTGGGTGAAGGGTGAGGCGGCCATGCGCGTCGCATCTCCCAGGCAGCGCGAGCGTCTAGAAGCCGTCATGGCCGAGCGTGCCCAGCTTGAGCGTCGGCTGGCCCCGAATTACACCAAAGATCGGGCTGCCGACGCACGCAACGAACGTCGGAAACGTCTGAACTGGCTGCTTCGCGATCAAAGGGCGACCGCCGCAGAGATCTTGATCAGCTATGGCGACGCGAAGGTGTTGGCGTCCACCATCAGTTCGGCCGTTCAGGCGGCCGAGGGCGGGCAGCAGGCCGGGTTCGACGTGCTTGACGCGATGGTCCGTCAGCTGGCCGAGGGGCGGGCGGACTTATCGCGTTTCGGCCGGCCCGATCTCGAGGCGATCGCACGACCGCTCGAGCGAGCCTCGCGTGGGGCGGGGAGGTGGTCTTACCCAAAGGAGGGCGAGACACCGCTTCAATGGGCGCGATCGACGCGTCGCAACGTCGCCGACCTGGCCGCCTCGCTCGACCTGTACTTTCGATACCCGGCGATCTCCGCCTCGTTGGCCCAGGGCTCTGGTGCCACGCCCCGCATGGCCTTGCCGCAACGCGCGTCGTCTTCCAGTTTTTCGCTCGATGCGATCGAGCGATCGGTCGCAACGGCCCGTCCCGTGATCAACGATGTGTTTGGCCGGGGCGAGGCGGTCGAGCGGATGCGTGTCGAGCTGCGACCTGTCCGATACAACCAACTATTGAATCGCAACTCGTGGGCGCAGCGCCAACGCGAGATTGGGACGCAGGCCGCGCTGGCCTGGGCCATGATCGGCGCGGGCCAGCCCAGTCAGTCGCCTGGGTTGCAGCATCGGGTGCACGTCGCGCTGGCCGGCGACACGCCCCGGACCTTCGACCTGGCGATGCGCGTGCTGATGACGGCTCGGCTGCCCGGTTCCGTCTACGAACCTTTGCTACGCCGCCAGGTCGATGCGCTGCTGAACGGGATGTCCCAGCAAGGCGGATGGGGCAAGACGGTCCACGATGACGCCGGCTGGGGTGACCACGCCCACGCGATGTACGTGGCTTACGCGCTGGATGCCGCGGACCGTGCGGGCCTGAGCATTCCCAGAGACGTCTGGGTGGCGATCGATCGTCACTGGCGTGCGACGCAGGAATCGACGCCCGGCGACAGCCCGGCGGGTTGGCGTGTCCTCGGTGCGCCGTTCGGTAAAGAGCCCGCGAACGCGACCGTGGACGCCGTATCGGTCGCGCCGACCGC
>JBCCZA010000051.1:0-18112 GCA_039188455.1 Planctomycetota bacterium | reverse complement strand
GGGTCGGTGCGGGAAGCGCCGGTGAGGGTGACGGGCTGCTGGAGGGCGCGGGAGAGGGTGGTTTCGAGGACGCCCTGGACGGTGCGGGGCTCCTCGGCGTTGGGCGGGAGCTGGCGTTGCCAGCCGTGGAAGGCGGCGCCGGCGTAGGCGCGGGTGTGGTCGAAGCGCTGGGGGGGGGGGCTGGTGGGAGCGGGGTCGGTCACGGGGGGAGCGTATCGGGCGGCTGATAACGGCGGGGGGCGGGGTGGATGGATCGGGCGGTGGGGGCTGGACGATGGGAGGGGAGATCGCGGTGCGGCCCGAGGTGGGTCGTGCGCGGGACGAGGAGTGTTTGCCTTGCTGGACACGCTGCGACGACTGGCCGTGCACTCGGCGCGGAGTTGGACGACGCCGACCGATAATCGCCACTGCCCGATCTGCGGCTGGCAAGGGCGGCACTTCCTGATGTTCGGCACGCCGCCGAACCGCCGGCTGGACGCGGCGTGCCCGAAGTGCGGGTCGCTGGAGCGGCAGCGGCTGGGGTGGCTGGTGCTGAAGGAGGTGCTGGCCGAGACGGGGCTGGATCAACAGCGGCTGCGGACGCTGCACGTCGCGCCGGAAGTGTGCATCGAGGCGGCGCTTCGGCCGTTGTCGGACGAGTACCTGAGCATCGATCTGACCGACCGCGGCATGCGCATCATGGACGTCACCGATCTTGCGTTGGACGACGAGACGCGCGACGTGGTGTGGTGCTCGCACGTGTTGGAGCACGTGCCGGATGACAGCAAGGCCCTCGGCGAGTTCTTCCGCGTGCTCCGGCCGGGCGGAGTGGCGCTGCTGCAGGTGCCGGTGTGGGGCGAGGCGACGGTCGAAGACCCAACGGTGACCGACCCGCGCGAGCGGCTGCGGCTGTTTCATCAGCGCGACCACGTGCGTGCACCGGGCGATGACTACGCGCAGCGGATGGCCGACGCCGGGTTCGACGTGACCGTCAAGCACACGCGCGAGTTCGACCCGGCCCAGGTTTCGCGGCAGGGGTTGGATTACTACTGCACGAACAACGTGTTCGTGTGTCGCAAACCGGTGGCGGCGGCGATGCGGCGAGCGGCGTGAGCGTCGAGACGGTCACGCCTAGCCGCGGTCGACGGCCCGACGCATCCGGGTGTACCGATCGGTAAAACCGATGGCGTGCCAGAACGCCTGCCCCGCTGGATTGGATGTCAGCACGTCCATTTCGAGCGGCATGCTCGGCGGTATGTGATCGGCGATGAGGCGGTTGATCATGGCCGTGGCGACGCCTTGCCGCCGCGAGGAGGGCTCGACGTAGAGCTGGCGGATATAGAGCAGCCGCCCCGAATCGACGCACGGATCGTCCTGCTCGACGCAGAGCAGGTAGCCGAGCAGCGGTGATTCGGGGCCCCGATCGGCGACAAAGGCGCGGTAGCCGTGGTGCCGAAGCCAACTCTCAAGGCGGTTTACGATTGCCTCGACGGACATGCGGCGTTGGGCTCGTTCGTCGATCTGCAAGCGTTGATTCATGGCGGCTACGAGCGGCGCCTCGTGCGATCGCATTGGCCGCAGAGTGATCTGCGTCAAGGCGTCTTCATCGCTTCGGGATCGAGGCCCTGCGACACGCACCACTTGGCGTAGGCCGACGGCAGGAACTCGCTGGGCTTGATCTCTGAGCGGCCGCCCCAGAAGACATTGGTGTAGTCGACGGCGATGCCGAGCTCGGCGAGGTGGTCGTCGATGGCCTGCTTGTGGGCGAGGACGAGGTCTTTGTCCAAGCCGTGGCAGACGCCCATGAGGTTGACGTGGTTGAAGGCGGCGCCGCCCTCGCGCCAGTAGGCGTGGGTCATGCAGGCGTGCCGGCCGACCTCAAGGCCGGCGTCGTGTTCGCGGCCTTTGGGGACGCGCCAGTGGAACAGGGCGTTGTAGCGGGTGACGGGCTTGCCGTCGGCGTGCTTCTTGACGTGCTCGAGGAAGGCGGAGAACCGGCCGACGACGCCGAGCTGGTCGAGGGTACGGCCGGCGTCGAGGAAGGCGTCGTGTGAGATGCCGGCCTGCTCGGCGCGTTGATGCCAGAGCGTGCGGTCGGGGTCGCGGGCGGCGTCGAGTTCCTGGTCGGTGACTTCGCGCTTGAGGGCCTCGACGACCTGCCATTGGTCGTCGGTCAGGTCGATGACGTTCGTGTCGAGCACGCGAGCGGGTTCGTCGGTGCGGTCGCCGGGGGCGATGTCGCGTCGGCGGAGGTGGCCGACGCCCAGGGCGTAGAGCTTCTTCGCGGGGAGCGGGATGTAGTCGGTCGCGCCGGTGAGCGTGGCGAGGTGGTCGCAGTGCTTGTCGAGGGCGTAGGCGGTGGGGAGCTTGACGGTGGTCCAGAGGCGGTAGTCCGAGCCGGGCGAGTCGCGATCGGTCGAGCGGGTGACGACGTGGCCGGTGAAGGGGTCGTCGTTGAACATCGTGTTGAACGCGGCGTTGAGCTTGTCTGGCGGGACGCGCCAGGCGACGAGGGCGCCGCGGGCGAGGGACGTGGTGATGAGGGTCTGGCGGATGCGTCGGACGGCGCCGGCGTCGAGCATGGCCAGCAGCCGGTCGACGACGAGATCGCGCGGCAGTTCGGTGCGTTGGGCGAGGTCGGCGATCGGGTCGGGCGAGAAGCCGGCGAGCCGATCCTCGGCGACGCGGAGGATGGCGGCGTTGGTCGGGTCCTCGACGGAGGTGGGCGCGTCGGCGGCGTGGGGCGTGGCCATCGCTACAGGGTAGGGCCGGATGCGAGGCGTGCCGGAGCCCGAGCGGTTGGGCGTCAGGACGCCTCGGGGGGCAGCCCGGGAATGAGCACGGCCGGCTTGCCGTCGCGGCGTTCGCCGCCCTTGACGTGGCCGACGAACAGGTCGTGATCGCCCTCGACGTCGAGGTGGCAGGCGAGCTCGCACTCGAGGTAGGCCAGCGAGGTGCGGAGGATCGGCACGTTGGGCAGGACGCCCTCAACCAGGTCGGACCCGAGGAACGGGTCGTCGGCGAGGTCGCTCTCGCGCTCGAACTTGCGGGGCAGGCGGCGGTCGTCGTCGGCGACCTGGCAGAGGCAGAACTGCCGCGACTCGGAGATGAGCGGCATGATGCCTTTGCCCTTCTCGACGGCGACGACGATCATCGGCGGCTCCAGGCAGCATCGCTGCACCCAATCGACGAGCATGCCGGCGCGGCGCTCCTCGTGCGCGGCGGTCAGCACGAACCGGCCGGTCGGGATCAAGCTGAGGGCGGAGCTGATCGCGTCGTTGGGGTCTGCGGACATGCAGGGACTCGGGGCGACTACCGGACGGGGCAACCATATGCCCTCGCCAGACCGGACGCAAAACGGGGTGACGCAGCCGTGACAACTCGCGGCTCGGCCGCGGTGGGTGGCCCGCATATCCCGTACACTCCGCGCCATGAGCAAGCGGTGCGTTGTGTTCGACCTGGATGGGACATTGCTCGATACGCTCGGCGAGATCGCCGAGTCGGGCAACGCGATGCTGGTGGAGATGGGGCGCGAGCCTCGGCCCGAGGCGGACTACAACCTGCTCGCCGGCCAGGGCTTGCCTTACATGGTCAAGAACGCCCTGCGGACCGAGGACGACGCGGAAGTCGAGCGTGGCTGCGAGCTGGTGCAGGCGTACCGAGCCAAGATGGACGGCTCGGCGGTTCAGCCGTTCGACGGCGCCGCCGAACTGCTGGCCAAGCTGGCCGACGCCGGGTGGACGCTGGCCGTGTTCAGCAACAAGCCGCACGACGAGGTCATCAGGCAGGTCGCCGCTTACTTCCCCGACATCCCGTTCGCCAGCGTGATGGGTGCCCGGCCCGACATCCCGGTCAAGCCGCACCCCGCGGGCCTGCATGAGACGCTCGAGATCATGGGCGCCGGCCCGGAACACACCGTCTACGTCGGCGACACTGCGGCCGACATGAAGGTCGGCACGGCGGTCGGGGCGTGGAACATCGGCGTGCTCTGGGGCTTCCGGGACGAGGACGAGCTCCGCACCCACGGCGCCCACGACATCGTCGAAGAGCTGGCCGACCTGGCCGACGCCATCGAGGCCGGGCACGCCCGGCACGTGGCCGTGGCATGACTTGAGGGGGCGGAGGATGTCAAGCAAGGCCGAGCCGTCCGCTTGGTGGTTGTACGGACAGGGCCATTGCGATATCGGGGCGCTGACAATCCCGGATGTCTTATCGATCGATAGAACCCCGTGGTCGCCACTTAGATCGCCTTCAGCAATCGTAGAAGAGCGGAATACAACCTCGACTCTTCCTCCGGTCGACCCTGCGTATTCCGTGTGTTATGCCCGGTGCTACCGCCGGGGTAAGCTACCCGCGTGACGTCGAGTTCCACGGTAGCCATTTCTGACGCGGTCTCTCGCGAAGTAAGAGCATGAACGAGCATCAATCTGGCAATCTTTGGATGAAGAGGAACCAGATCCAGTGCATGCTGTGGTTCTGGCTGCTGTTGGCCGCGAGCCGGTTTGCCGCGATCTTCGCGCTGGGCCAATTTCTCAACGGGCAGCATTTCACCGACGACTACCGTGGGGTGCTGGCGATGGTCGATTCACCGATGCAGATTCTCCTTGCCAGATCAGAAGGAGGATTCGCCTTCTGGCCGCCTTTCTTCCCCGTGCTGGTCTTCTTGATTGGGAAGCCTGCGGGGGTCGTCTTGAGCGATTTTTACCTTATCCGAACGATCTCGGTGGCCTTCGAGTTGCTCGCATGGCCTCTTGTTTGGCTCTGCGTGATGCGCGCTTTCGCGATGTCAACGCGCCAAGTTAGCGCGTTTGCTTTTGCGTACATCTTGGCTCCCGTGGCTTGGATGAGCACGTCCGTCATGGGGCAAGACGAGTCGGTGGCGTTGTTGTTCATCGCGGGCGCAACCCTTCTGGCGATGAACAAGCGGTGGACCTTAGCCGCGCTCGCTTGCGGGCTTGGCGCCGTATCCGCCAAGGTCTACTTGGCGATCCCTCTTGCTGCGTTTGTCCTACTTCCGTGGGACTCTTGGCTGGGGATGGTGAAGCGTGCGGCCATTGGGTTGCTGCCGATCGTGCTGGTTTACGGCTTTGTGGCCGTGATGCAGCTCTTGCGCGTTCCGGTCGAAACCGACGGGACCGGCGTTGCGATACTGGATTTCACGCCGATCGGCGTCCATGCCGTCTCGGGTTGGGTGATGGTCTACAAGGTATTCGATGTCTCGATGGAGCATGTGAAATACATCTCCGCCGCGGTAGCGTTCTTGGCGGCGATGAGCGTCGCGGCTTGGTCGGTGATGCGGCGAGACATCGGCGTGCTACCTCCGCGCGTGCTCGCTACGGTCACCGCCATGCTGCTGTCGGTGTTTCTGGTTTTTTATCACTGCGACCCCGAGTACTATCTCATGGTGGCGCCGTTCGTCATCGCGGCGACCTCCGGCTGGCTGCGATGGATCGTGTGTGTTGGCATGCTGTCGCTTGGTTACGTGGTGAATATCGCCTACGGTGTTTCGTACGCTAAATCGCATGGCGCTAGCAAAGCCGGAAAGTCGGTTTTTGTTGATATCTACGATCGCCTGGTGCCGATCGAGCCCGACGTTGTCCACACGTTGGCGCTGGTTGGGCTCCTTGCCGCGAATCTGATCCTGCTCGGTGTTTTGTTGCGACGTTTGTGGTCTGGGCGATTCGAGTCCGAAGAGACGTCGCGTGATCAGGGTGATTCAACGCCAAAGATCGGGCAGGAGTCTCCGAATCGAGGGCGGGTTTGAGCGATCGGGTTTCCGCATCGAAGTGCATTGTCGTTCCCTGCTTCAACGAGGCTGAGCGACTGGACGTGGCGACGTTCCGGTCGTGGTCTTCGTGCCAATCGGACTACGCTTTTCTATTCGTGGATGATGGGAGCCGCGACGGCACTTTTTCGGTCTTGCAGTCTCTGTGCGAATCGATGGGTGGGCGGGGGTTTGTGCTGAAGTTGAGTCAGAACAAGGGCAAGGCCGAGGCGGTCCGGCTGGGAGTCTTAGAAGCGCTATCGAAGAAGACGTACGGGAGCATCGCCTATCTGGACGCTGATCTTGCGACGCCTTTGGATGAAGTCTGCCGGATGTCTGATCTTTTGGTCGATCGTCCTCGGGCTGAGTTTGTGCTGGGTGCTCGCGTCCGGTTGATGGGGCGTCGCATCGACCGTCGGCTGACGCGCCACCTGTTAGGGCGGGTGTTTGCAACGGTTGCATCTCAGGTTTTGCGGCTGCCAGTTTACGACACCCAGTGCGGTGCGAAGATGTTCCGCTCGAACGATCGCGTTGAGTCCTTGTTCAAGCGGCCGTTCCTGAGTCGTTGGGTTTTTGATGTCGAACTGATCGCTCGTTTCCGTGATGCTTTTCCACGCCGGGGTGATGAGGCTTCGGATTCCACGATTGTCGAGATGCCGCTGCGTGAGTGGCGCGACGTCGCGGGCTCTAAAGTGCGGGCTCGGCACTTTTTTATTGCTATCGCCGATCTTTTGCGGATCTGGCGTGCTTATCCGCGGAGAGGACGCCGAAGCGAGTCTCCGACGGACGTTGAGGTGGCTTAGGTGAAGAGATGGTCGGTTTGGCTGAGGCTGGTGGTCGCGGTAGCGGGCATTGGCGTGATCGCCTGGGCGATTCAGTGGACCGACGGATACAACGAGTCGGGAGAGTTCGTGCCGGGGATCCTCACGATGCTGAGCCAGGCGAGCTTCTCTCGGCTTGGTCTCGCGTGGTTGATCGCGGCGCCGGTGATCCCGCTGCAAGGCACGAGGTGGTGGTTGCTGATGCGCTGTCAAAACTTGGATGTGCCGTGGCGACGCGCTCAGCGACTGATGTGGGCGGGGATGTTCTTCAATTTCTGCCTGCCGGGTTCTCTGGGAGGTGACGTGGTCAAGGCCGGCTTCGCTGTCAAGGGTGGGCCTGGTAAAGCTGCTGCGGTCGTCAGCATCCTGGTCGATCGTGTTCTGGGGCTGATTGGGCTGGTGATTCTGGCTTCGATTGCCGGTTTGTTCGTTGTTGGCGATCCGGTGGCGGGGCCGATCGCTCGAGCGGCTTGGGTCGTGCTGGGCGTCTCGGTTTTTTCGGCGTTGCTGCTGTTGCTGCCCGGCCCGCGGGACTGGCTGACCGCGCTGTTGTCACGGCTTAGGTTGCCGGGAATTGGAGTCGTTCGAAAGATCACAAACGCCGTGTTGGCTTATCACCGAAGCCCCTTGACGGTTAGTCTCGGCGTACTGATCAGCGTGCTGACGCAAGGCTTGCTGACGCTATCGTTGGTGCAATGTGGGTATGCATTGGGCGTGACAACGTCGCTCGATCAGCTGTTTGTAGCCGGCCCCGTCTTGCTGGCGAGCGCGGCCATCCCTCTCACCCCGCAAGGCATCGGGGTGATGGAGGTTCTTGCGGTTGCCCTCTTAGTGACTGATTACGGAGGCGCCAGCGCCAATCAGGCCGTTGGCATGGTCGTGCTCCATCGGTTTGTGTTGCTCAGCTTTGGCCTCTTGGGCGCGTTCTCCTTGCTAGGAGGCGACATCAAGTTGCAAGAACTCAAGGCCCCCAGGCCCGCGCAGTCTGCCTGATTGGGTTCCCGCGAGTCACCGGCACGCTGCTCTAGGAAGCTATCGGGAAACGCCGGAGAGAAGTTTGGCGCCGCCACCACCGACCTGAGGACAAGTATGTTGGCGTTCTGACAACCCCTTCGGTTTTAACCTCGCTGTTCACACCGAGCAGGCCAAATTGCGTTGCATCTGCGCGAGGCGATTAGCGCTATCTCGATCTGAGGTTGGGCTGGCCCGAGATCGCGATTGTGCAGGCACGCGCATTTTGTGCGGCGAGGAACTGGATGCGAGACGCCGGTGACTTGGGTTACGCCGGGCTGATTGCCGTGTGACTCTTGTTTGCGTAATCCGGTGTCGCGATTAATAGCCTTCGCCGTTTTGGTCGTCGTCGTGATCGTGCGTCAGCGAGTCTAGGTCGGTGATGGCGCAGCCCATCAGGCCGTTGTTTAGCGCGGCGATCTGGCGGACGACGCGGTCGTTGGCCTCGCGACGTTCGGCCGGGTCGAGCAGGGCGGCGCACCGTGTGCCGAAGCGGGGCCGAGCGAAAGGCAGGTGGGTGTCGCCGCGGGCGAGGATGTGGCTGCCGTTGGTCGAGCCGGTGGTTTCGTCGAAGCCGGTGGGGTTGTCCTCGTCGCGGCCCCAGGGGGTGTAGCTGCGGGCGTTGCAGTAGTGGCCGACGAACGCGCGCCGGAAGCGGTCGGTCGTGATGTTGTCCTTAGAGCGATGCAGGATGTGGCCGTTGAAGAAGACGACGTCGCCGGCCTTGACCGAGCCGAGCACCTGGTCGTATCGGTCGGCGACCTCTGTAAGGTGGTTGGTGTTGTCGTCGGGGTCCGAGGCGTTCTTGATGTGCTTGACATCGCTGACGAGCCGGTCACCGAAGCCGTAGTTGACCTCCGGGCAGGGCGGGTGAACGGGTTCCGCGCCCGAGCCCTTGGCAAACCACAGCCCGCCGTTGTACTCATCGGCGTCGTCGATGGCGAGCCAGGCTCCGCAGAGCGAGTCGGGCATAGTCGGGATGTAGTAAGAGTCCTGGTGCCAGCCCTGCCCGGTCTTTCCCGGGGGCTTGAGGAAAAGCATCGACTGGAGGGCAGAGAGGTCCGGGCCAATAAGGACCTCGAGCACATCGAGCACGCGCGGGTGCAGCAAGTAACGCTCGTGCAATCCGATCTGGCGATGGAGCATATGGATGCGCAGGAAGTGCTGGGCCTTCTCGGCGGGCGAGAGGTGTGCGGGCGGTTTGACCAGGTGCCGGACCGTGCCGTTCTCCTTGCGGAAGGAGGCGTCTTGACGAGTCAGGGCCTCTTCTGTCGGGTCGAACTCCTCCATCGCTTGCTGCTCGGGCAACTCGCCGTTCATGAGGTCGGCGGTGTGCTGCTGCAGCTCGGCCACCTCGTCCGGGCTGAGCAGGCCGCGGACGATCAGGTACCCCCACTGGCGGAAGTGGCGGTACTCGTCGACGGTGACGCGATAGGCGTCGGTGCGGTCGGCCAGAGCGGGCGGGGCGGTCAGGGCGGCGGTCATGGAAAAGCTCCAAGGGCGAGGTGATCACGGAACTGGATAACGATCGCCTTACCGGGCGGCTCTGGCCATGGCCCGGATTCGGCACTTCATGCCTGAAATTAACCTCGGCCGTGCCACGCGTGCCGGCGGGGCAGGGGCGGGGCGACCCCGGTCTGGGCCCTCCGGCGGTACTCGGTCGGGCTCATGCCGAACGCGTCGTGGAACCGGCGGGAGAAGTGAAACGGGCTGGCGAACCCGGCGGCCTCGGCGACGGCCTGGATCGGCTCGTTGCTCCTCGCGAGCATCGCGGCCGCGTCATCCAGCCGCATCAGCCTCACCGTCTCGGCCGGCGTGTGCCCGGTGCTCGACTTGAAGAGCCGGCAGAGATGCCCCGCGGTGACGTGCGCGGCCTGGGCCATGTCGCGTAGCGGGATCGCTGCCGTCGGGTCGTTCTTGAAGCGGGTCTCGACGAACGCCAGCGCCGCGTGCACCGGCGCCGGCAGGTTGGGGCGGGGCGGTTGCCGCGTCGACAGTTCCCCCAGCACAAATGAACTGAGCAGGTGACGCAGCGTCATCCGGGTCAGCTCCGCGTCACCGTCGGCCGACCAACGCAGCAGGTGCCCGAGCATCGGTCGCATCACGTCGCCCTCGGGCAGTGTCCGCAAATCCGGCCAGTCCTCGCGCCGCGGCCAGTGCGGGGGGGTCGCCAGCACGTCGAAGTGCACGAAGCCGTGCATCGATCGGCGGTTCGGGTCCCAATCGAAGGCGTCGGTCGCGCCCGGCCGGCAGAGCACCATCGTGCCTGGCCGGGCACGATGCTCGACCCCGTCGCGGCGGTACACGCAGTCGCCGTCGATGATCAACACGAACTCGTGGTCGCGCATCGCCCGCGGCCCAAACGTCGCCCCAGCGGGGTTGCTCGCGATCCCGTGATGCTTGGGCGGTCCGACACGCAATGGCATGCCCGCATTATGCATCGTCCGTTCGTACCGAGAAACCCGGAGGGTGGCCACAGCAGAGCCAGACTCGGGGACGGCCGTCAACAAGGTCGAGCCGAGAGTCGCGATGCAGACGCCACTAGGGTCTGTCCATCGGGTGAACGACCAGGCTCAGGCTCAGGTGCTCGCGGGTTCCGCGGGCTCCCAACCGGGGGCTTGCGGCTCGGTCGCCTCGACCAAGGCCGGGGCGGGCTGCGACGTCGGGATCCGCAGCCACTGCCGCATCTCCTCGGCGGTCACGATCGCCGCGATGTTGGCGATCAGCCACGCCGACGCGGCTGACAGCTGCAGGTAGTCCCCCGTGCCGCTCAGCCCGTAGAAGAACACGCTGGTGATCCAGCACACGCTGGCGACGGTCTGGCCGAGCCACTCGACCCGCAACACGCGGGCGACCCACGCGGGCTTTGCGGGACGGACTCTTCGGTTCCGATTCTTCTTACTCAACACGCACACTCCTCTCCGCAGCATGACAGGTCATCGAGATACATCCCCCAGCTGCGGTACTGCTCGAGATGCTCGGCGGGCAGCCCCAGGGAGCTGGCGATCGCCTTGGCAACCACGGCGAACCGCTGCCGGTACTTGTAGATAAAGCAGAACACGTGCTTCTTGTGACGCACGGCCGGCCCGCACAAGAACAAGCCCTCCGTGATGGTCGACTCGTCGTTGTCGTTCAGCAGCGGGAAGCCGTCTTCGCGCTGCTCGAACAGGTCGGCGACCAGCCCGTGGCTGCCCTCAAACCCGCCTGCGAGCAGCGGCCGAGTGGGGGTTTCGAATCGATCGCCGTTTGACGTGGTTACTTCGTACCCGTCTCCCACGCGGGCAACCGAGCCGATCGACATCTTCGGGCACAGCTCGACGTTCTCCTCGAAGAAGTCCTCTCGCATCCGTTCGAGCGAGTAGGTCGACAGCGCGACGCTGGGGTCGGACGTCTCCTCGGTCCACGGGGAACTGCGGTCGAAGAGCCGGACCTGCTTGTCGCGAGACGCCAGGTGGTAGGCCGCGTCGACGCCGCTCTCGTAGCCGCCGATGACGATGAAGTCGTCGCCCTCGAGGTCCTCGTAGTTGGGGACCGTCGCGGTGTGCCGACAGAGTTCGCTGCCGACGAAGCCGTTCAGCTGCGGGTACTGGAATTCGCCGGCCGCCCAGATCACGTGCTTGGCACGCAGCGTCTGGCCGTCGGTCTCGATGCGGAACTCATCGCCCGCCTTGGTGATGCGCTTGACGTCGGTCTTGCCGCGCACCGGCAGCTGGAAGAACTGCGCGACGCCGCGCAGGTGGGTCGCGTACTCCTTGCCCGTGGGGTGTTCGACCCCCAGGCTGAAGGCCGGCGACACGCCGATCGCCACCGAGTTCAGGTCGAGCATGCCGATCGAGTTGGTCGCGAACGACGGCGTGATGAACCGCGTCTCGGCCGGCCAAGACGCAAACGACGACCCCACGCCGTGCCGATCGATCACGATGAAGTTCTCGACCCCCGCGTCCTTGAGCGCGACCGACACCCCCACGCCCGCGGCGCCCGCGCCGATGACCGCCACGTCGTAGAGCTTGTCCTTGTCTTTGTTCGTCACCAGTCGTCCAATCATCGATGCAAGTCGTTTCATAACCGACACCCGCGCGTGGCGGCCTAATCGTCGATCGCTTCTTCGGGGGAGTCCCAGCTAGGGATCGGGTCTTCGAGCTGTCGCCATTGGTCCAAGCCGGCTGCGATCTCCTCGGCGGTGAGCAGCGCCGCGTCCAGGGTCGCCTCGATCTGTTCGCGGTCCATCTCGACGCCGATGAAAACGATCTCCTGCCGGCAGTCGCCGACCTCCTTGTCCCAGTTCTTGTCGATCCACGCGCGGGTCTCGGGGTCCTGCGGCCACCGCTCTTGCTCGACCGCCGCGAACCAGAAACCCGCTCGATTCAGCTGATACGACGTGCCCGCCTGCGACCACACCCCGCAGTACTGAGGCCGGGACGCGATCCACAGGTAACCCTTCGAGCGGACCACGCCCTTGAGCTCGGTTTGGATCGCATCCATCAGGCGCTTGGGGTGGAACGGCTTGCGGCGGCGATAAACAAAGCTGCCGATCCCGTACTCCTCGGTCTCGGGCGTGTGCTCGCCGCGGAGCTCCTTGTTCCAGCCGGCCATCTGCGACGCTTCTTCCTCGTCGTACAGCTTTGTGTTGACCACCGCCGCCAGATCGATCTGGCCACGCTCGGTGCGGATCACCCTGGCGTCGGGGTTCATGTGGTGCAGGATCCCTTCGAGCCGCTCGGCCTCCTTGGGCTCGACCAGGTCGCACTTGTTGACCACGATCACGTTGGCGAACTCGATCTGATCGGTGAGCAGGTCGACGATCGTGCGTTCGTCCTCCTCGCCCACCCCCATCTCGCGGTCGTTGAGGGTGTGCGAGCTGTCGAAGTCCCGCAGGAAGTTCGCCGCGTCGACGACCGTGACCATCGTGTCGACCCGAGAGACATCGCTGAGGCTCTGGTCGTATTCGTCGCGGAACGAGAAGGTGGCGGCCACGGGCATGGGCTCGCCGATGCCGGTGGACTCGATGAGCAGGTGGTCGAAGCGTCCTTCCTGCGCGAGCTGACGGACCTCGACCATCAGGTCCTCCCGCAGCGTGCAGCAGATGCACCCGTTGGTCATCTCGACCATCTTCTCTTCGGTGCGCGAGAGAGATGCTCCGCCGTCGCGGACCAGGGAGGCGTCGATGTTGACCTCCGACATGTCGTTGACGATCACCGCGACGCGGAGGCCCTCGCGGTTGTTCAGGACGTGGTTGAGCAGCGTCGTCTTGCCCGCTCCGAGGAAGCCGGACAGGACCGTGACGGGGAGCTTGTCTGATTCAGCGGGCATCGTTGCCTTCCGGGTTGGTAAGTCGTTCAGAGCTTCGTCGGGTTGGGCGCGTCGCCGTACACGGCCTGCGGGTCGAAGACCTTCTCTGTCTCCGTGAAGCCCAGCTGCTGGCCGGCCTCGTCGCCGAAGGGCACGGCTCGGTAGAAGCACGAGCGGTACCCCACGTGGCAGCTGGCCCCGCCCTGGACGTCGACACGCAGCCAGACGCAGTCCTGGTCGTCGTCGATCCGGATCTCGCGGACGCGCTGCACCAGCCCGCTCGTGGCGCCCTTGTGCCAGAGACACTCGCGGCTCCGACTCCAATAGACGGCCTCGCCCAGGGCGATCGTCTTCGTGAGCGCCTCGGCGTTCATGTAAGCGTGCATCAGCACCTCGCCCGAGTCGACGTCCGTCGTGACCACGGGGATCAGCCCGTGCTCGTCGAACTTGGGGGCCAGGTCGAAACCTTCCTCGACCTGCTCGACGCTCTGTCTTTCCGAAAATGTTGGATCGGTCACTTGCTTGCTCATGGGATGGTGTCTCTGGTCGACCGCAGCCGCAGCCGCGGCCGTGGTCAACGCTCAGTCATCGCCGGCGCTGATCACGTCCGGCCCTTGGCCCGCGCGTTTCTCGTAGTAGCCGTCGCCGGCTTTGACGTACTTGGTCATGCCCAGGGCGTCGAGGTTCTTGTCCGACAGCTTCTGCTTGGTGCCCGATTCGGACCAATCCCCCGCGACGTGGGGCGGCTGAATCACCCGTCGCACCGGCTGGCCCGTCGTGGGGTGCTCGGTCAGCGGCGCGTCCGACATCTTCTGGGCGACCTCGAAGACCTGGCCGGGCTCGCCGTCGGCCAGGACGACCTCGTACACATAAATCGGCATCGATTCGGTTTCCGTGTGGCGTCCTGCGGGTCAAGGCGAACCGGCGTGTTGTGCGGGGGGCAGGCAGTCCGAGCATCGGCCGGAGAGGATCAGCTCGTGGCGCTCCAGCTGGAAGCCATCGGGCACCAGGCGGTCCAGATTTCCCGGGCAGCCGGGCACGGCAAAGACCTTGTTGCACGCCGCGCACTCGAAGTGATGGTGGTGCGGCAGGTTGGCGGGCTCGAAACGCCGAGGCCCGCTGGGCAGGTCGACGCCGATCAGGTCGCCGTCCTCGACCCCCTCGTTCAGCAGGCGGTAGACGGTCGCGATGCCGATGCCGGTCTCGGCCAGCTGCGCGTGGACGTCGGTGGCCGACAGGGGCCCGTCGGCGACGTGCAGGGCGTCTTGGATGAGCTTTCGGTACCGCGAGTGGCGACGCATGCCGCGATGATAATGAGTTCTCATTATCGAGCAAGCGTGCCGGCTCGCTTTCCGCCCGCCTCCCGCGTCGGCCCGGGCTCGATGGCCGCGACAGAGATGCAACGCCCGACCAACTCCTTGGCGGCCGCGCGGGCGTAGCGCTCGATCGGGCTTTGCCGCCGGCGTAGGCGGCGTCCCCATCGGTGAACGCGGCCCACAGCGGCGTCTCGACGGTGACGATCTTGACGTGATTGTTGAGCGTCTTGCCGGCGTCGCGGATGAAGAAGTGCGCCGTCTTGGCGTTGACCGCCGCCATCTCGCCATACTCGGCTTAGGTCGTTTCGACCATCGGCTGGCGGAGCACCTTGCCGAGGCTGTTGATGCCGGTCTCGATCCCGCCGAACAGTTCTTTGGCCTCGGCCGCCGGCTAGCGATCTCGACTCCATGACGGTGCGCAATGAAAGCGACAGTCGAGAATGGATCAGTTCAAGTCTTCGATCAAATCAGCGCCCACCATGATCTTGTACGGATCTGCCTGTTCGAGCTTGGGCACGTAGACGACAGCGACATGGGAATAGGGCTCGATACGGACCGTTCTGGTGCTGCGGCTGATCTGCTGGCGATTGGATTCGAGCCCGGGGCCACGGTAGAGATGCCGGGTCTGGCCTGGCTCAATATCGGGGATCGGGGCTGAAAGGACGGAACTTCCGGTATTTTGCAGCAGCAGGTATTGTTTCTCGCCAACGCCGACGGAAAGGCTGCGCAGCGCGCCCCGCTCTTCAACGTCGATCTCGGCCGGCTGATACCTCTCGTGCTCAAAGCCTTCGAAAGCAAAGTAAAACTGTTCTTGCCCGCTGCCGGGATGTTCTAAGAAGACGGATTCGGCGGCGTTGTCCTTGCCATATTGAGTGAGGAAGGTGGGCTCGGCGACAGCGCGCTCGAAGTTGTGGTCGGCGAGGCGGACACGCATCCTGCCAAACGTGAAACTGTCCTCGCTTGTTTTCTCGAGGTCGTGCCTCTTGCCGGCCTCCGTGTTGTGCCGGTTCCGGCCGTCGTACAGGCGGATCTCGCCAGAGACCTCCCCGGTGGGCGCCTCCCTCCTGGCGTCGAGGCTGACGAAGCCCACGAGGCGGTCGGGCAACATCAGGAAGAGCTGATTGGTCCGGTACTCGGACAGGACGTGATTCCAGTTGTGCTTGGAGCCCTTGGGAATGAAGTGCGTGGAGAAGCTGGCGAAGTCGGGCCCGACGATATCCGCATTCCGCTCGCGGGCGCTGAGCATGTAGTAGTTGAACTCACGCAGCTTGCCCACGCGCTCGCTCTCGGGCTTGAGCACGCCCACATTCACGGCGGCGATGGCGGCGTTGAGCGGTCGCCCCTTCCGCTCGGAGGGATCGTCGCTGATCATGGCCCCGACCAGGGTGTCCTTACCGCGACGCAGCTTCTTGTCGGGGTCGTAGACCCGGGTGGTGCCGGCAAAGGACCAGTCGCCGAAGCGGCCGCGCGGCCCTTGGATGTTGCGGTCATAGAAGACCAGCTGATCGTGACCGGGCGCGGCTTGTAGGCCCGGGCGGTAGATCTCGGCAAACATAGGTGTATTGACGGAGTTGGTCCCGCCGGTGACTTCGGCGATGCGCTGGTTCTGCGGGCAGGAGAAGAGCTGGGCGAGGATGGCCGAGCCGGTTCGAGCGACTCCCGGTCCGGAGAAGTAGTGCTTTGCGAAGGTATCGGTGAAATATTCCACTTCGCCGCTCGGCTCCACATGAGTGGGGTAGAAGCGACGCAGCTTCTCCAGATTCTCCATGCAGCGGGAGTCGCCGGTCAGTCGATGCATCCACAGATTGCCTAGCACGTGTATGCCGTGGTAGGAAATGCACTCATTCTCGTAGTTGATGTACGGCATCCCGCCATCCTCATAGATCGAGCGGTTCAGCATCTCGAGGATCGTAAGGGCGCCGTCCATAAATCGCTGTTCATCTAACAGCAAGGATGAAATCGCGAGGCCGACCATCCAGTTGTAGTCCTTGTTGGGAATACGAAAGACCTTGGCCGAGTACACCTCCGGCGTGCCTCTGAGGAAGTTGTCGGCCGACACGACAGGCCCGTCCATTGGTAGTTCGGCCTTACGCCGCACGCCGGTGAGCCAGCGCTCCTTCTCCGCGGGAAGGAAGTAATCCGGGACGGTCAGTGTCATGTAGAGCAGGGCGCAGGCTACGTCCTTGAAATCTTGCTCGTTATTCAGGCCGTTGCTGGTGCCGAGACTCTTCTCGCCCACCTTGACTGTTGCCTCGGCCTCGTGGTACCAGAACTCCAGGCCAAGCGAGAGCCGACGCATGACGAAGGGGAACAACTCAGGGTCCAGGTAGTACTTACTGTCGGGGTGGCAGAAGGCCCAGGCCAGTTGATGAAGGGTATGGGCGTGGGGCGTGTAGTACCATTTGTTGTTCACTCTTGGGGTGAATCTACCCTTGACAAAACGTTCATCCTCCTTCATGACGGTTTCGACCGTCCGGTAGATACGCGCCAAGGCGGGGTTGCGCTCGGGGTCGGTTTCCTGCATCGGGCTCAGGAGCAGCGCCGCCTTCTTCGGGCTGGGCTCGGGCAAGACCTTGCCGGCCAAGGCGGCGATATCCCGGTAATGCTCTTGAGCGTATTCGTCCAGGCCCGCCTCCTCATAGGCCTCGGCGTCCTCGATTCCCCAGAGCAGCAGCTGCTTCTTGAGCTGTTCTGCACGGGTGGTTTCGGGAAGACCGTTGACGACTTCTTGGACACCGCCCCAAGCATTGGAAGACAGGGCCGCCACCAGGGCAACGATGATCGGGAGTGTTTTATTCAGCATGATTGAACCTCAGCCGTGATGAACGGAGGAGAGCCGTAGGCTTCCCGGAGTTGGATGAATCATCTTCGATTCTAGTTTTTAGCAGCGGGTGTGAACATACTCACGATGATGCCGGTCGGTTAACTGCACCACACACACACGATTGCAGATGCGAAATTAACCCACTCTGCCGAACTGGCTTTGATCATTTATCGTCGCACATTCGATGGGTTCTGGCTGAGAGCGTTTGGGACGTTGTTGTTTGCATTTAACGACAAGATCGCCGCCTAATGCGATTCCCATCGCGACGTGCGGCTGGGGAGGCCCCTGCGTGGAAAGCGGCCACCGCCAAGCCCAATAGACGTCGAGGCAGCTTCGAGCGTGGCTCCACGCGATGGAAGTCGCCGGCGATAGCTTCACTGCTGCCAAACTATTTTAAACTCGGCTGATGAGGCTCAGGGCAACGTGGATGTCGCGGATGGTGCCTAGAGAAGTTGGTTATGTCTTCTCTTGGTCCATGTCAGCCCCTTGCTCTGAGATCATCGGCTCGAACAGTGATGGCCCCGGCCTCGTCGCGGGTCATCAGCGATGGGCATTTCGACAGAGCCCTTGAGGTGACGCGTGTCCACGCCTCGGTTGGCTAGGCCTCGCCTGGGCGCCCGCACCACCCCACGGCCGGGCTTCGCGTGTCGGCGGCGGCACCGCTGCCCGATGGCGCCCGCGCGGCGAGACATGGCGCGATATGTTCTTCCCGGATGCTGGCTCAGGTGCACAGCTTCGTGCTGCGGGGGATCGAGCCGATCGCCTGCGAGGTCGAGGTCGACGTGGCCGACCGGGGGCTGCCGCGCACCACGATCGTCGGGCTGCCGGACGCGGCGGTGCGGGAGTCGATGGAGCGGGTGCGGTCGGCGATCGAGAACTCGGGGTTTATCTACCCCGAGGCACGGCTGCTGGTGAGCCTGGCGCCGGGGGACGTGCGTAAGGAGGGGCCGGTGTTCGACCTGCCGATCGCGGTGGGGCTGCTGTTGAGCGTCGGGGCGGTGCGGAGTGAGCGGCACACGCGGTTGCTGGTCGCGGGGGAGCTGGCGTTGGACGGGCGGGTGCGGCCGGTGGGGGGCGTGATCAACCTGGCGATGCTGGCGAAGTCGAT
>JBCCZA010000050.1:0-18248 GCA_039188455.1 Planctomycetota bacterium | reverse complement strand
GGGCCGTGGGGCTCGAGCGAGCGGGGTCGCGCTGGGTCAGCCGTCCTCGCCGTGATACGGCCCGCCATCGGCGAGATATCGGCGTTCCCGGACGTCGGCGGCGAACTTCTCGGCGGTCTGGCGGACCAGCTCGCCCAGGTTCGCCATCGGCGGGGCAAACGGCGGCTGCCAGTCCGTCAGCCCCAGCAGGTCGTTCAGCACCACCACGTGCCCGTCGCACGACGGCCCGGCCCCGCAGCCGATCACCGGGATCACCCGGTCCGGCGCCGCCCGACGCAACGCCGCCCGGACCTTCTGCGAGACGGCATCCGGCACGGCCTCGAGCAGCACCGCCGCCGCCCCCGCCACCGCCAGGTCCGCCGCCGCCGCCGCGATCGTCTCGGCCTGGGCGTGCGTCTTGCCGGTCGACTTGAACCCGCCCGTCACCCGCACGCTCTGCGGCTTGGCCCCAAGATGAGCCACCGTCGGGATCCCCGCCCGGGTCATGCGGTCGATCAGCGGCGCGTAGGTCGCGTCGCACTCGAGCTTGACCAGGTCGGCCGTGCCCCCGGCCACCAGGCGGGCCGCGTTCTCGACCGCGGTGTCGGCCGAGCCCTGGAACGAGCCGAACGGCAGGTCGCCCATGATGCAGCTCATCGGCGCCCCGCGGCGGACGGCGACCGTGAGCGTCACCATCAGCTCCATCGTCGCCGGCAGCGTCGTGTCGTGCCCGAGCACCATCTGCGCGGCCGTGTCGCCGACGAGCAGGCAGTCGACCCCGGCCCGGCTCAGCCATCGGGCCATGGTCGCGTCGTAGCACGTAAGCATGACGATCGGCTCGCCGTCGCGCGTGCGCTGCTGCAGGGTGCGGAGGGTGGTGCGGGTTGGCATATCGGTCATGGCTTGATATCGGTCAGGTCGACGTGCTCGGTCAGCCAAGCGGCCACCTCGTCTTTGCTCATCTCGCCCGAAGCGATCGACAACACCACCCGCTCAAACTCGTCCGGGTCGGGCATGCGATCAACAGGGACGCCGTTGAGCCTGAGGAACACCGTGCTACAGAGCGTCGCGACGCGCTTATTGCCGTCGCGAAAGCCGTGCGCTTGACACATATGAAAGAGGTACGCCGCCGCCATCGCTACGAGCCCGTCGTGCAGGTAGCTACCGCCGAATTGCTGTTGAGGCATCGCCACCGCCGCCTCAATCATCCCCGGGTGGATTACCCCATCGGCACCGCCTTCAGCCTCCAGCGTGTCGCGATGGAGGTGATAGACATCGTCAATCGTCAGAAAGACGAACTGCTGATCGTCGCTTCGCAGGGGCATCGATCAGGCCAGACGCTTCAGCATTGTGGCGTAGCGTGATCGAACCTCCGTGAGCGCCTGCTCCAAATCGATAGGTTCGTCGACGGCGTGATCTGCGGGCGACACGATCAACGCCTTGCCCTGCACGCGGAGTTGCAATGGCGTGGATGGATCGATGCCCAATTCGTCCACCAACTCGCGCGGAAGGGGCAAAGCGAACTCATCGCCGGCTTGTGTGACTTTGGCCACCATGGCCGCAGTATATCGGCCAAGAAGGCGGAAACCTCAATCGATTCACGCCTGCGTCGCGTGGATGAACTGGCGGTACAGGTGGGCGTAGTGACCGCCCTGCTCCAAGAGCTGGGTGTGCGTGCCGCGCTCGATGATCCGGCCCTGGTCCAGCACCAGGATGCTGTCGGCCCGGCGGATCGTCGACAGCCGGTGGGCCACCACGAACGACGTCCGCCCCTCGAGCAGCCGCTCGAGCGCCGTCTGGATCCGCACCTCGGTCATCGTGTCGATCGAGCTGGTCGCCTCGTCGAGGATCAGGATCCGCGGGTCGGCCAGCATCGCCCGGCAGAAGCACACCAGCTGCCGCTGGCCCAGCGAGAGGTTCGTGCCGGCCTCGCCGACGTCCGTGCGCAGGCCGTCGGAGAGCGACTCGAGCAGGTCGAGGCAGTCGAGCTTGCGGGCGGCCTCGGCGACCTCGGCCTCGGTCGCCTTGGGCCGGGCGACGCGGATGTTGTCGATCACGCTGCCGGTGAACAGGAAGTTGGACTGCAGCACGATGCCGATCTGGTCGGAGATCGACTTGGTGGCGATCCCGCGGATGTCGCGGCCGTCGATGTTGAGCTGGCCCTGCGTGGGCAGGTGGAACTTGGCGAGCAGCTTGATGATGGTCGACTTGCCCGAGCCGGTGTGCCCGACGAGGGCGAGCGTCTGGCCGGGCGCGACGTCGAAGTTGATGTCGTGCAGCACGGGTCGGTCCTGCACGTACGCGAAGCCGACGTTGTTGAACGCCACGTGCCCGGCGATGGGGCGCAGCGGCGTCGCGTCGCGCGCGTCCAGCGACTCGGGGTCCGTGTCGATCAGCTTGAACACCCGTTCGGCGCCGGCCATCGCCGTGAGCGCCTGGTTGTACATCCGCCCGATCGTCGATACCGGCCCGAAGAACAGCGGCACGAGGCTGAAGAACACGAACAGCGACTCGTACTGGAGCTCGGCGCTGTGGCTGGCGAAGAAGCCCTGATAGATCACCTGATACCCGCCGAGGACGAGCATCGCCGCGATCGCAAACTGGTTGTTGAACTCCAGCAGCGGCAGGAACGTGCCCTGCAGGCTGGAGGCCTCGATGTTCTTCTGCCCGTGCGCCTCGATCAGTTCGTTGAATCGCTCGGCGTTGCGGTCCTGGCGGACGAACCCCTGCGTCACGCGGATGCCGTTCACCGACTCGGCGATGTTGCTGGTCACCCGCGACATCGACTCCTGCACCTCCCGCCACGCCGCGCCGATCCGCACCCGGAAGTACTGCAGCAGCCAGCCTAGGAACGGCGCCAGCGCCAGCACCACCAGGAACAACGCCGGGTCGTACCACAGCATGATCAACGCCGCGGTGAGCATCTGCCCCGCTTGCACCATCGTCACGAACACCACGTCCTGCACGCCGAAGCGGACGTACTCCAGGTCCGACGTCATCCTGCTGATGATCGACCCCAGCCGGGTGCGGTCGTAGAACGCCATCGACATCCGCTGGAGGTGCGCGAACAGGTCGTTGCGCATGTCGTGGATGATCGCCTCGCCGAGGTACAGGCCGAGCCGCTGTCGGAGCACGTGCGTCAGCTGCGTCACGATCATCAGCACCAACAGCGCCGCCGTCCACCACACCGTGCTGCTCCACAGCTCCTCGCGCGTCGGCCCGCCGGGCGTGTCGAGCAGCGCCAGGACACCCAGGATGTGGGCCGCCATCCAGGGCACCGTCGTGAGCTGGATCGCCCGCACGACCACGACCAGGATCAGCGTGTTCCGCAGCCACTTGTAGCTCCGGGTGTACCCCCACAGCCGCCGCGCGATGTTCCAGTCCAGCGGGCGCTGGTGGGCCTCGCCGTCGGCGTTGACCCCGAACCGCGTCTGTCTCGGCGAAGCCATCAGCCCGCCCTCCCCGTGATGCCCAGGATCCGGTCGGACTCCTCGTCGGACGTCTGCAGGCTGGCCGCGGCGAAGTAGTGGCCGGAGTCGTCGTTCATCAGCGCCTCGTGCGTGCCACGCTGCACGATCCGCCCGTTCTCCAGCACGATCACCTGGTCCGCGCGACGCAGCGTGCTCATCCGGTGGGCCACGACAAACGTCGTCCGCCCCTGCATCGCCCGCTCCATCGCCGCGAGGATCTCGTGCTCGGTCTCGGGGTCGATCGCGGCCGTGGGGTCGTCGAGGATCAGGATCGCCGGCTCGAGCAACACCGCCCGCGCGATCGCCAGCCGCTGCCGCTGCCCGCCCGACAGGTTCCCGCCCGCCTCGGACAGCACCGTGTCGTACCCGTGCGGCATCGCCTCGATGAACTCGTGCGCCTGGGCGATCTGCGCCGCGTTGATCACCTGCTCGCGGCTGGCCCCGGGGTGGCCGAAGGCGATGTTTTCGTGCACCGTCTGCGAGAACAGGAAGCTCTCCTGGAACACCAGCCCGACCTGGCGTCGGAGGTCCGCCACGTCGTAGTCGCGGACGTCGACGCCGTCGAGCGTGACGCGGCCGGCGCGCGGGTCGTAGAACCGCGGGATGAGCGACAGCAGGGTCGACTTGCCCGCGCCGGTGGTGCCGAGGATCGCGATCGTCTCGTCCGGCTTGGCGTGCAGGCTGACGCCGTGCAGCACCGGCTTGTCGTCGTGGTACCCGAAGGTGACGTCCTCGAACGCGACCTCGCCGCGGGCGCGCTTGAGCGGCAAGGCGTCGGGCTTGCTGCCGATCTCGACCGGGGCGTCGAGGATCTCGAACACCCGCGACCCGCCGATCAGCGACCGCTGCACCATGTTGGTGATCTGCGCGATCATCCCGATCTGCGTGCTGAACTGGTTGAGCAGGAACAGGAAGACCAGCAGCGTGCCGTGCGTGATCTCGCCCCGCATGAACAACGCCCCGCCGTACAGCAGCAGCACGATGATGTTGAGCTGCGGGATGAGCTGGATCACGGGGGTGAACATCGAGACCTGCTTGAAGATCCAGCGCTGCTGGCGCTTGACGTTCAGGTTGGCCGTGCGGAACTTGCGGACCTCGGCCGGCTCGAGCCCGAAGCCGCGGACGACGTGATGCCCCTGCACGTTCTCGGCGAGCACGCGGATGGTCTCGTCGACCAGCTCGCGGTTCTTGCGGAACGCCGGGCGGACGCGCCGGGAGAACCAGATCGAGATCACGAACATCAGCGGCGTCGACGCCAGGCAGGCGATCGTCAGCCCGACGTCGATCATCAGCATGTACGTCAGGAACACCGCCAGCGAGATGGTCATCATCACCACCTGCACCATCACCTGGTCGATGAACGCCCGGACGGACTGCACGTCGCCGGTGACGCGGTTGATGATCGAGCCCGAGGAGTTGGCGTCGAAGAAGCGGAAACTCAGGCGTTGCAGCTTGGCATAGACCTGCTGGCGGAGGTCGACGACGATCCGCGCGGTGAGGATGGCGATGGCGATCGTGTTCCAGCGGTCCAGCGCGAAGCGGATCGCCGCGAGCGTGAAGATCACCCCGGCGATCACCGCCACCCGCCCCATCGACGGCCACTCGGCCGGCCTGGGGATCCCCAGCGGCCAGGTCGGCGGGTCCGCCCCGTCCTTGACGTGCGTGTACAGCTCGTCGACCCCCAGCCCCAGCAACCCGAAGTTGCTCACCGCCAGGATCAGCAGCACCAGCTGCAGCCCCAGGGTCATCAGCGTCTGCGCGCGGTACCGCCAGGCCAAGGCAAGCAGCCGAGTGATCAGCTGCCAGTTGGAGGTGTCGGACTCGCGGAGCCGATGGTCGGCGTCAGACGACCGAGGGTCCCGCGGCGAACTCGGGGCGGGGGTCCTAGACACGGGCAAAGCGCCCTGCGGCGCTTCCGACCGAATATAGCCCCGGCGCCGCCGAGCGGGGGGCGGTCGGGGATTTTTAGCGCAAGTTGCGCGAGATCGGTCGCGTTAAGCTCCCGCGATGCCCCAGCCCTCCGCCCTGGCCGTCTGCGTGTACTGCTCGTCCAGCGACGCGATCGACCGCGCCCACTTCGCCGTCGCCGAGGCCATGGGCGTCGCCATCGCCGAGCGCGCCTGGACCCTCGTCTGGGGCGGCGGGCAGGTCGGCCTCATGGGCGCCGTCGCCCGCTCGGCCCAGCTCGGCGGGGCCCGCGTCGTCGGCGTCATCCCGGAGTCGATGACCTCCGTCGAGATCGCCTACCACGACGCCGACGAGCTCATCGTCACCCCCGACATGCGCACCCGCAAGCACGCCATGGACGAGCGGTCGGACGCGTTCGTGATCCTGCCCGGCGGGTTCGGCACCCTCGAAGAGCTCTCTGAGATGATGGTCCAGAAGGTCCTCGGCTACACCGACCGCCCCATCGTCCTGGTCAACCCCGACGGCTTCTACGACCCCCTGCTCACCCTCTTCGACCACTTCGTCGAACAAGGCTTCGCCAAGGCCAAGCATCTCGAGACGCTGCACGTCGTGACGACGGTGGAGGAGGCGGTGGCGGTGCTGGCTTCGGGGTTAGTTTGAGTTGAGTTGGGTTGGGTTGAACCGCAGAGGCGCGGAGAACGCAGAGAAACCGGGATGATGAACTTTCTCTATTTCGCCGGTGCGTTGATTGTGATGGGCTTGACCTGCACTTGGCTCGCGGTGGGCATTCTCTCGCTGAGCGGATGGCTTTGGGAACGAGTGATCAATGGCAAAAAGCCGCCGACGCCAATTTCTCCGGCGGAGCTGCAAGAAGAGTTTGGTGTGGCTGACGACTCAGAGTGGCGTCCCATGTCCTGGTCAGACCCGCTGACATGGCTTGTCGCGCTCTTCCTGTGGCCAATGCTTGTCGTTGCATGGCTCGACGGCAGCGCATCCAAAATGCCGAAACACACGCGAGGCCCACGCTAGACCTGAAGTGAAAGTCTCTGCGCTCTCCGCGCCTCTGCGGTTCAACCCCGAACGATCACGCGTGCTTGGCCGCGAAGTCGGTCATGTAGTCGCTCAACGCCTTGGCGCCCTCGACCGGCATGGCGTTGTACAGCGAGGCGCGGGCGCCGCCGACGGAGCGGTGGCCCTTGAGGCCGGGCATGCCCTCGGCCGTCGCGCCCTTGATGAACGCGTCGGTCAGCTCGTCGCTCGGCAGCGTGAACACGACGTTCATCGTCGAGCGATACCGTTCGTCCACCGGGCAGCGATACATCCCGGGCGCCGCGGCGATCGCGTCGTAGACGAGCTTGCTCTTCACGCCGGCCTGCCGCTGCGCCCAGGCGACGCCGCCCTGCTCGCGCAGCCACTCGAGGACGTACTTCATGGCGTACACGCTGAACACCGGCGGGGTGTTGAGCATGCTCTCACCCTTGACGTGGTTCGCGTAGGACAGGTAGTTCGTCAGCGGGCGCGGCAGGTCGCGGTCGAGCATGTCCTTGCGGAGGATGAGCAGCGTCGCGCCGGCGGGGCCGATGTTCTTCTGCGCCCCGGCGTAGATCAGCCCGAACGGCGCAGCGTCGATCGGCCGGCTGAGGATGTCGGACGACATGTCGGCCACGAGGGGCACGTCGACCTTGGGGAAGGCCTTCCACTGCACGCCGCCGATGGTCTCGTTGCTGGTCAGGTGCAGGTACTGCGCGCCCGGCGTAGCGGCGACCTCGGCGGGGTCGGGCAGGGACATGTAGTCCGGCCCGCCGTCGTAGATGAGGTTGACGGTGCCCTGGGTCTTGGCGTCGGCAACGGCCTTCTTGGCCCAGGCGCCCGAGTGCGTGTAGTCGGCGTGCTGGTCGGGGCCGAGGAAGTTCATCGCGAGCATGCCGAACTGGAACGTCGCCCCGCCGGCGACGAACAGCACCTCGTGCGTGTCGGGCACGTCGAGCAACTCACGGACCAGGGCTGTCGCCTCGTCGAAGATCGCGACGACCTCCTTAGAGCGGTGCGACATCTCGACGACGCCGACGCCAGAGCCCTGGTAGTCGGGCAGCTCGTCGGCGAGCCTTTCGAGGACGGGCGTGGGCAGGGTGCAGGGCCCGGCGGAGAAGTTGAACGCGCGGTGGGTGGTGGTGGCAGGCATGGCGATCGGCGGTGCGTTGGGTGGGTGGTGGCCGGAAACGTCGCGATAATCGTACCGGACCCGCGCGCGAGGCTCAGAGCTTCATCCGCTTGAAGATCGGCTCGGGGATCAGGCAGATCAGCGTCATGATCCACCGCCAGAACCACGGCAGATAGACGGTGTTCTGCCGGCGATCGACGGCCCGCAGGATGCCGCGGGCGATCGTGTCCGGCTTCGCCCACAGCGGGCCCTTGGGGAAGTCGGCGGTCATGGGCGTGTCGACGAAGCCGGGCTTGACGGTCACGACGTGCACGCCGTCCTTGAAGAGCCGCTGGCGCAGGCCCTGGGTGAACGCGGCGACGGCCGCCTTGGCCGAGCCGTAGACGTAGTTGGACTGCCGCCCGCGATCGCCGGCGACCGAGCCGATCACGGCGATCGTCCCGCTGCCCTGTTTGGCCATGCGCTCGGCCAGGGGCGTGAGCAGCGAGATGACGCTGGTGGCGTTGATGTCGAAGGCGCGGCGGGCGAGCTCGGCGTCGGCTTCGCAAGCGGATTGATCGGGCAGCGTGCCGTGGGCGATCAGCGCGAGGTCGATCGTGCCGAGCGCCTCGGCCGCGGCGGCGAGGGCGGCGTCGTGGCGGTCGACGTTGAGCACGTCGAGCTCGGCGGTGTGCACCTCGGCCGCGCCGCGGGTGGTCAGGTCGGCCGCGAGGTCGGCGAGGCGGTCGGCGTCGCGCGCGACGAGGCACAGCGTGTCGCCCCGCGCGGCCAGCCGGCGGGCGACGGCCGTGGCGATCGCCGAGTGAGCGCCGATGATCAGGGCGTTGCTCATCCCGTCAGCCCCAGGCGGTCGGACTGGCGCGACCGGAACACGCCACGCGGGTCGTGCCGGCGGCAGACGTCCACGAACTCGTCCCACCGCGGGTAGCTGCACTTAAAGGTCTGCTCGCTCATCCGCGCATCCTTGGCCAGGTACAGCCGGCCGCCGTGGTCGAGCACGATGGCGTCGAGCTCGTCGAGCAGGCCGAAGAGTTCGTCGTCGATCTTGAAATCGAGCGCGAGGGTGTAGCCGGCCTTGGGGAACGATAGTGGGCGTCGGCTGGCGGGGCCGAACTCCTTGAGCACGGCGAGGAACGAGCCGCGGCGGGACTCGGCGATGCGGCGCAGGATCGTCCTTAGCCCGTCGCGGCCGGCGTCGCGGTCGATGACGAACTGGTACTGCGTGAATCCCCCCTTGCCGTAGAGCCGATTCCAGCCGGCGACGCCGTCGAGCGGGTAGAAGAACCCGCCGTAGTGCACGCGACGGCTGCGGGTGTCGCCGAGCATGCGGCGGTAGTACAGCGCGTTGAACACCCGGACCGACAGCGGGTTGAGCAGCGCGTTGGGGGCGTCGATGGGGACGCTCAGGCGTGGCGCGGTGTGCGGCGTCAGGGGCCCCTCGGGCGCGTGCTCGCCGGTCATCACCAGCGACCGCCCCAGCGCGTCGCCGGTCGCCAGGCAGTCGATCCAGGCGACCGAATACGTCGCGTCCGAGGTCCGGTCGAACAGCTTGAGCGTGGCGTCGAGTGACGTCGCGCGGTGCGTCGTCTCGTCGATCATCGCCGAGCGGATCGGCTTGAGTCGGATCGTGGCGTCGAGGATCGCGCCGGTCAGCCCGATCCCGCCGCAGGTCGCGTCGAACAGCTCGGCGTTCGCGGTCGGCGAGCACTCCACGACCGTCCCGTCGGCCGTCATGAGCGACAGCCGGTCGACGTGGTCGCCGAAGCAGCCCTCGCGGTGGTGGTTCTTGCCGTGCACGTCGCCGGCGATCGCCCCGCCGACCGTGACAAATTTCGTGCCCGGCGTCACCGGCAGGAACCACCCGCGCGGCACGATCACGCCGAGGATGTCGTCGAACGACGCGCCGGCCTGGCAACGCAGCCGGCCGCCCTGCGCGTCCAGCTCGAGCAGGCGATCCATCGGCGTCGTGTCCAGCACTTGGTCGGCCAGCGCCGTGTCGCCGTAGCTGCGACCGAGGCCGTGCGCGATCCCGGTGAACCCGCTCGATAGCGCTGCCGCAACATCACCCCGGCTCCGCGTCAGCCGTCGCTCCGCCTCGATCACCGGGTATCGGCCCCAGCCGCTCAGCGTCGTCGCCATCGTCAACGCCACCCCGCGATCGCCGTCACGTCAGCCCGCCCGGCGTTAGTCACCGATGTCCTCGTTCCACAGGTCCGGCTGCTCGGCGATGAAATCGCGCATCAGCTTGATGCACCGCTCATCATCGAGGCAGAGCACCTCGACGCCGCGATCGCGGAAGAGCTGCTCCTCGCCCATGAAGTTTTCGTGCTCGCCGACGACGACGCGGGGGATGCGAAACAGCAGGGTCGCGCCGGTGCACATGATGCACGGCGAGAGGGTGGACACGAGGGTCAGCTGAGGCCAGTCGCGCCGACGGCCGGCGTTGCGGATGCTCTCCATCTCGGCGTGGGCGGTCGGGTCGCCGCTCTGGACCCGCTGGTTGTGCCCGCGGGAGACGATCGCCCCGCTGGCGTCGGCCAGCACGGCGCCGATGGGGATGCCGCCTTCCGACAGGCTTTTTTCGGCCTGCTCGATCGCGGCGTCGAGGAGCGTGCGGGCGAGGTCGGGGTCCATGCGGGGCTCGTTAATAGGAGGTGGTCGGGGCGTCGCCCTGGCCGGGCCGCCAAACAATGCTTGCGCCCGTGACGTCGCTCGCGCGATTCGCGGGGATTGAGCGCACGTTTCATGGAGCGCTCATCGACGCGAGGCATACTACCGGCCCCGGTCGGGGTGGCCTGCGGAAGCACGACCCGCCGGAACGCTTGGAGTGGGCGGGAGAAACGCCCGTAGAACGGGCCGGTCGGCCGCTGTTGGAGGAACAGCGGCCGACTTGTGTGCGCCTCGGCCTAGCCCTCCACCACGGCGGCACACGCCCGACGCCCCCGCCTCGCGTGCACTACCGTCACCCCGTGCTCGGGTTTCTCGTGCTCTTGCTGCTCGCCGGTGCGATCCTCGTCGCCGTCGGCACCGCCATGCTCATCCGCGGGCTGCGCTATCCACCACGCAAGACCGCCGGCGTCGCGCTCGCCCGAGGCCACGCCGCCGACCCCGCCGACCTCGGCCTCGACGCCCAGCCTCTCGACCTCCGCCTCGCCCACGGCCACACCTCCCCCGCCTGGCTCCTCCACGGCCAGGCCCCCCAAGGCCCCACCGTCGTCGTCTGCCACGGCTTCGGCGACTCCCGCTACGGCGCCATGGCCGCCTGGGCCCCCCGCGTCCTGCCCCACGCCAACACCGTCCTCGTCTACGACAACCGCGGCCAGGGCGACGCCACCGCCCCCACCGCCGACGGCTCGCTCGGCGAGGCCGACGACCTCCGCGCCGTCCTCGGCCAGCTCCTCGACCTCCACCCCCCCGCTACCGAGCACGGCATCGTCCTCTACGGCTACTCCATGGGCGCCAACACCGTCCTCCGCGCCGCCGCCGCCCTGCACCAGCACGACGACCCCGCCCCCCTCCACGGCCTCATCGCCGACAGCCCCTACAGGACCTGGGACGGCCCCGTCCGCCGACTCTTCCGCCACAACCACTGGCCTCGCTGGCCAATCGTCCCCCTCGCCGGCCTATTGCTGCGCATGAAATCCCGCTGGCGCGACATCGCCGATGTCGCCGACAGCCTGCCGCCCGGCCTGCCCGTGCTCATCATCTCCACCGCCGGCGACGAGCTGGTCGACCCCGCCGACCCGGCCGCCATCGCCGACGCCGCCGAGCAGGCCGGCTGCGAAGTCGATCACCTCGCCCTGCCCCACGGCCACCACCTCGCCGCCTACGAGCTGGACGAAGACGCGTATCGTGAAGCGTTGACTCGTTTCTTTGCCCGTGCGGCCGCCCGATGACTCGCCGAATCACCGCTTGGCTGGTAATCATCCTGCTCGTCGCAGCCTTCCTCACCGGCTGCGTCGCGTGGGTCGGCAGCTATTGGCGACAGAGCACGCTCTACCCGCCCTCGTGGGGCTACGACGCGGCGATCGTCATGGACCAAGGGCGGCTGGCAGCGATCTGGGCAGACCCAGACGGACAGCCCACCCGGGCCGAGAGCTTTGTCAGGCTCGTCAACGATCCGAACCGAAGCGTCTTTGTCGAACCGCCCGTCACGATGTGGACCAATCGGTGGGGATTTGGGTATCGCAGCAATCCCGTCGTCAGTATTTGGACGTCCCCCGCCGCAGACGCTACCTATCCAGACGGTTCGTGGCGTGGCTCTGTTTCGAGAGATATTTTCAATCAAGGGGTGCAGTTCTATGGCGGCGTGGCCGTCGTGCCTGGGTGGTCGATCGTGCTGCCTTGGGGCCTGCTCACGGCCATGCTTGTCTACCTCTTGGTCCGACGCATCGCTCGCCAGACCCACGGCCGATGCACGTCCTGCGGGTACGACCTGCGCGGCTCGGCGGATGCCTGCCCGGAGTGCGGACAAACTCTGCAAGCCACGCGGAACCCACCGCCGTCTCACGCGTCTACTCCCCTAGCCGCCTCTCTTAGGAGCCCATCATGACCCTACGCAGCGCCCTCGCCGCCTGGCTCGCCCTCAGCCTCACCGCCTCGGCGATGGCGCTCGGCTCAGACCACCCCGACGGCGACATCACCCCGCAGCCCGCATGGCCCGAGGGCATGGCCGAGGTCGTCAACGCCGGCGACCGCGTGCACGGGTTCTGGGTCAACGCCACCGACGTGTTCTTCTTCGCCGGCGACACCGATCGGCTCAATGCCTTCCTCGCCGGCTTCGACGCCATCGAGACCATCGACCTGACCGTCACCCTGCACCCCGGCCGGCTCGAGGCACGATCCCCATGGGACAAAGACGAGCCGGCCAAGCCCGCCGACTGGCGGCTGGTCATGGAGTCCTGGGGCCGGCCAACCCCCGAGACAGTGCAAGCCCTTAACGGGGGCGATCCTGCGCCGTGGGCCATGCAGCTCGACGTCTACCTCGGCGGCGAGATCGACCTCGACCGACTCGTCGTGCCCGAGCGCATGACGGTCAAGTCCGGCGGCGAGATCGAGGCGTTCATCCGTCAACACCAAGGCCGCGACTAGATTCAACCCGCATGCTCCGCGGCACCCTGATGGCGACCCTGGCCGCGATCACGCTGCTTGGCGTGGTGTCTTGGATCCGGGGCTACTCGCAGGTCGATCGCCTGTACGTCTCGTTGGGTCAGCGTCGAGCGTGCGTTGTTTCGTCCAAGCAGGGCTGCCTCGTGGTGACTTGGCATCGGGCTCGAACGGCGTCGCCCGTCGGCGTCCGCTTGGCCACCTCCGACGTGGATCACTGGTCGACCTACCCGATGGGCCCGGTGTCTCAGTACACCAACGCCTGGGGTTTCGGCCGGATTCAGCGACCCGTCTGGCCGGTGATGTCGCCGACGCAGCAAACGCCGTCGGGTACGGTCCGTCTCCATGGCGCCGCCTTCGGCACGTACGAGGGCACCGCGTTGATCCTGCCCTGGTGGCTGCTCACCGGCGTCTCGCTGCTGGCGTTGGGTTGGGTGTGGTGGCCAAGCCGGCGGCGAGCGGTCCGCCGCAGGCGCGGGCTGTGCGTTCGCTGCGGATACGACCTGCGCGGCTCGACGGGTGCGTGCCCGGAGTGCGGCTGGGAAACTCACGTCGCCGAGCCAGCCCAATGAACATCACTATCAAACGCATCTACGAGCCCGTCGCCAACGACGACGGCGTGCGCGTCCTCGTCGATCGCGTCTGGCCGCGCGGCGTCAGCAAGGATGCCGCCGAGGTCGTCGCCTGGTGCAAGGCCGTCGCCCCCAGCACCGAGCTGCGCAAGTGGTTCGCCCACGACCCCGCCAAGTGGCCCGAGTTCGTCGCCCGCTACCACACCGAGCTCGACGCGAACCCCGACGGTGTCGCCGAGCTGCTCAACCACGCCCCCAAGCGAGGCCGCCTCACCCTCGTCTACTCGGCCAAGGACGAAGCACACAACCAGGCCGCGGCGCTGCGTGACTACTTGATCCACAGATTTCACAGATGACACAGATTCGCTCCAGCAGAGCCATTCTCAATCTGTGTCATCTGTGAAATCTGTGGACACTCTCTAACCTGCCTGCCATGACCGCCGCCGAGCTCGCCAGCAAGATCGACCACACCCTGCTCAAGCCCGAGGCCACGGCCGACGACGTCAAACAGATCGTCCACGAGGCCGTCGAGCACAGGTTCGCGTCGGTCTGCGTCAACGGCTGCTGGATCTCCGCCGTCGCCCCGGCCCTGCGCGACACGGGCGTCAAGGCCTGCGGCGTCGCCGGGTTCCCGCTGGGGGCGATGAAATCGACCGTCAAGGCGATCGAGGCGACGAGCCTGGTCAAGGACGGAGCTCACGAGGTCGACTTCGTCGCCCACCTGCCGACTCTCATGGCCGGCGACGCCGAGGCGGCACGCGAGCAGTTCCTCGAGGTCACCCGCGGCTGCCGGGCGGCGCTCAAGGAGTGCGTCGTCAAGGTGATCATCGAGTCGGCCGCGCTGATGGCCGGCGTCGGCGAAGCGACCTACGAGAAACGCATCGCCGCCGCCTGCGAGGCCGCCACGCAGTCCGGCTGCGACTTCGTCAAGACCTCCACCGGCTTCCACCCCGCCGGCGGCGCGACCGTCGAGGCCGTCAAGCTGATGCGCAAGCACGCCCCAACGATCAAGGTCAAAGCCTCGGGCGGCATCCGCACCCACGACGACGCCATGAAGATGCTCGACGCCGGCGCGGACCGACTCGGCTGCTCGGCGGGCGTGGCGATCGTCTCGGGCGGGGCGGGGACGGGGGCTTATTGATTCAACACAGAGGGCCACGAGAGGGCCACAGAGGTTTGACTTAGCCTTTTTGCTTAAAGTGACCGGCGGTTTCAGCCAACAGCGATCTCGCCTCAGATTCGTGGCTGCCTTGGCCCGACCCTCCAACAACTAGCATCAAGTGCCAGCCTCGCGGCCATGGATGCGATTGCTTTAGCCAGTGAAAGGCGACAGCGGCAAGCTTTGCTTCCACCACCACGCCGTCCGACTTTTCAATCCGAGCGGTGTATGGAATCAACATAAAGTTTGCGTCGGCCGTCGAAAGCAGTTCGCTCGTCTCGTCTGGCATGCGGTGCCAATGGATGGCGAAGCTATTGGCACCGGACTGGCTCCAACGCTGGCTGATGTCGATTTCGTAGGCGTTGGTCAGCTCTGGCAGCCTCTGAACAAGCGAATCCATCAGGTTCGCTTGAGATCCTGGTTTGAGCCCTCGCAGCCACCCGAACATCACGTTGCCCCGTCAGACAGATTGACTTCACCTATGTAGGTTCACGCATAGCAAAGTACCCTCTGTGGCCCTCTCGTGGCCCTCTGTGTTGAATCCCCATGACCAACCCGCAACGCCCCACCGTCCAACCGATCACCCTCCCCGGCGTCACCACCGCCTCGGGCGGGAAGCTCACGGTGCTCGCCGGGCCGTGCGTTGCCGAGTCGTACGAGCTGTGCGTGCAGATCGGCTCTGCCGTGAAAGAACGCTGCGACGCGCTTGGGCTCGGCTACGTCTTCAAGGCCAGCTTCGACAAGGCCAACCGCTCTTCGGCCGGGTCGGCCCGCGGGCCCGGCGTGGAGGAAGGCCTGGCGATGATCGTCGCGGTCGGGCGTGAGTTGGGCGTGCCGGTGACGACCGACATTCACCTGCCCGAGCAGGCGGCGATGGCGGCGGATGCGGGCGTCGACCTGCTGCAGGTGCCGGCGTTCCTCTGCCGGCAGACCGACCTGCTCGTCGCGTGCGGGCAGACCGGCAAAGCGGTGAACATCAAGAAGGGCCAGTTCATGAGCCCGGCCGAGATGGCGACGGCCGTCGACAAGGTCCGTCAGGCCCAGCCCAGCGGCGCCCCCGGCGTCATGCTCACCGAGCGCGGCACCTTCTTCGGCTACCACCGCCTGGTCAACGACTTCGTCGGCCTCGGCGACCTCATGCACCTGGGCTGCCCCGTCTGCTTCGACGTCACCCACTCCACCCAACTCCCCGGAGCCGGGGCGGGCGTGTCCGGCGGTCGGCCCGAGCGGGCGCCGATGCTGGCCCGGGCGGCCGTGGCGGCGGGCGTCGACGCGGTGTTCATCGAGACCCACCCCGACCCGGTCAAGGCCCTGTCGGACGGCGCGACCATGCTGCGACTGGACGACACGCTGGCCCTGCTGGCCGATCTGGCCAAGCTGCGGGCCGCGTTGGCCGATTCTGCGGGGTGACGCGGGAACATTCCCGCCGCTGGGACGTCTTAAATGGGTTGCGAGCCGTATCATGGCTCGGCCGGGATCGGATCAAGGAGCACGCATGGCGTCGATCGAGCGAGCAATCGGACGGGCACGACGGCGGATGACGGTCCAGCGCTGGCTGGATCGGTTGGCGTGGGCCCTGGCCGCGGGGCTGGGGGCGGCGTTAATCGCCCTGCTGGCCGACCGGCTGCTGGCGATCCCGGTGCCGGTCGTGGCCTATGGCGTCATCGGCGGGCTGGCGGTGCTGGTCGCCCTGATCGCGGCGATCGTCGGCCGACCGGATGAGCAGGACGCAGCCGTGCGCATCGACGCCGGCCTGGGCCTCAAGGACCGCCTCGGGACCGCGCTCTACCTGCAGCGCTCGCAGACCGATCACCCGATGGCCAAGTCCGTCGTCGACGACGCCGAGAAGGCGGCGACGGCCGCGGTGGTGAGCCGGGCCACGCCGATCGGCGTCGGGCGCGCGTGGTGGCTGCCGGTGAGCCTGGGGGCGGTATTCGTGGCCGTGTGGTTCGTGCCGCCGATGGACCTGCTGGCGTTCGACGAGCAGTGGCAGATCGCGGCCGAGTCCGAGCAGCGCGCCGAGGAGGCCGAGCGCCGCATCGTCGAGGCCCAGGCCCTGGTCCGCCAGGCCGAGACGCAAGACGGCGAGCTCAGCGAGGCCGACCCGACCGACCTGTTCACCGAACTCGCCTCGCTCACCCGTCGCGACCTCAGCAACCCCGACGTCAAGCGCAGGGCGCTCGAGCAGCTCGACAGCGTGCAGGACCGGCTCAAGCAGGCGACCGACGCCAAGGAGCAGGAGTTCAAGACGCTCAAGAACCAGATGAGCCAGATCAACGCCGGCCAGCCGGGCCCCGCCGACCGCTTCGCAGATGCCATGCGCCGCGGCGACTTCGAGGCCGCCCAGCAGGAGCTGCAGCAGATCGCCGACCGCTTCGAGCAGATGACCGACGAGGAGAAGGCCGCCGCCGCTCAGCAGCTGCAGAACATGGCCGCCCAGATGCAGTCGATGGCTCAGCAGCAGGCCGCCGCCGCCCAGCAGACCCAGCAGAGCATCCAGCAGCAGCTCGCCAACCAGGGCCTTAGCCAGCAGCAGATCAGCCAGCTCCAGCAGCAGGGCTTCAACCAGCAGGCCGTGCAGCAAGCCCTCCAGCAGCAGTACCAGCAGCAGGGCATGAGCCCCCAGCAGGCCCAGCAACAAGCCCAGCAACAAGCCCAACAGGCCGCCCAACAGCAGCAGCAGGCCCAGTCCCAGCAGCAGCAGTCGCAGAACCAGCAACAGCTCGGTCAGTCGCTTCAGCAGATGAGCCAGGCCATGCAGCAAGGCCAGAGCCAGCAGAGCCAACAGGCCCAGCAGCAGCAAAGCCAGCAGCAACAGCAACAGCAACAAGGCGGCCAGCAGAATCAGCAGATGAGCCAGCAGCAGGCCGCCGGCCAGTGCCAGTCCAGCTCGTTCTCCGGTCAGCAGGCGCTGCAGCAGATGCAGTCGATGCAGAACCAGCTCAATCAGATGCAGCTCGCCCAGCAGCAGCTCCAGCAAGCCCAGCAGCAGATGGGCCAGCAGGGCCAGCAGGGCCAACAGCAGCCCGGACAACAAGGCGGCCAGCCCGGCCAGGGCACGGGCGCCGGCCAGCAGGCCCAGGGCGGTGGTCAAGGCGGTCAACAGGCCGGCACCGGCGAAGGCGGCAACCCGCTCGGCGCGACCCGCCCCGGCTACAACCCCAACAGCTACGTCTCCGAGGACTACCAGGACCGCCAGGGCCGGCTGATCGCCTCGTGGATGGAGAAAGGCGAGAACGCCGCCGGCGAGTCGACCGTCGAGTTCGACCAGGCCGTCAGCTCCGCCGTCGACGACGCCGAGCGCGCCGTCACCGACGACCGCGTCCCCCGTCGCTACCACGAAGCCATCCGCCACTACTTCCAGCAGCTCCCCGACGCCGCCGAAGACACCCGCCGCGCCCCCCGCGCACCCGGCGGCTGATCACCGGCCGATCCCCGAGGGCGTCGGCGACGTGCACGGCCCCTCGCCCCTTCGCACTCGCTCCGCCGCGTTCTCGCCATCCCTCTCCGCTTCGACCATCCCGACCTCCTCTGGCTCCTGCTGCTGGCGCTCCCCATCGCCTGGCTCGGCTGGCGATGGCTCAACGCCCTCGAACCCGCCCGCCGCTACGTCGCCATCGCCCTGCGGCTCGCCGTGCTCGTCGTCGTCGTCCTCATGCTCGCCGGCGTCCAGGCCGTCCGCACCCACGAGGACCTGACCGTCATCGCCGTCGTCGACGAGTCCGAGTCCGTCCGGCGCTTCGTCAACCCCGCCGCCCTGGACCCCGAGAACCAGCCCGCCACCACCCGCGACTGGGTCCGCTCGTACCTCCGCGAGGCCTCGGCCGATCGCCGTCAGGACGATCGCTTCGCCGTCGTCACCTACGACAACCGCCCCACCGTCCGCGCCCTGC
>JBCCZA010000049.1:0-18458 GCA_039188455.1 Planctomycetota bacterium | reverse complement strand
GACCGCGCTAATCAACGCCGCCTCCGTCTCGGGCCTGATGCTCACGACCAACGTGCTCATCACCGAGAAGAAGGACGACGAAGACGCCGAGGAAGGCTCGGTCAGCTGACCCCGGCCGCGATGAACCGATGAACACGACCGGCTCAGAGTGTTGGCTCTGGGCCGGTTCTTTATGGGGCACGAAGTTGGCCTCACGCAAAGGCGCGAAGCCGCCAAGGGGCACACAAAGTGTCAGGCTTGGACGAGAATGCGATCGCCCAGGAAATTGTTGATGCGGCATATCACGTCCATGTTGAGCTCGGTCCGGGGCTGTTGGAGAGTGTGTATGAGGCAATACTCGATCACGAGTTGCGGCGGCGGGGTCTTGACTGCATCCGGCAGAAGCGTGTGCCGATTAAGTTCCGAGGTGTTGAGCTTGATGAAGCCTTCCGCCTCGACCTCTTGGTGAACGACCTGGTGATTGTCGAGATCAAGTCGGTGGAGCAGGCCTCACCCGTGCATGCCAAACAAGTGCTGACCTACCTTCGCCTAACCGATAAACGCCTCGGCCTTCTCCTCAACTTCGGCCAAGCCCGCATGAAAGACGGCATCGAACGCATCGCCAACGGACTCCCTGACTAGACCCTTTGCGGCTTTGCGCCTTGGCGTGAGCCCACCCGAACGACCGCAACTTTCATGGCCACAACGCGTGACTACTACGAGGTGCTGGGCGTCGAGAAGACGGCCGACGGGACGACGATCAAGTCGGCCTACCGCCGGCTGGCGATGAAGTACCACCCGGACCGCAACCCCGACGACGCCGAGGCCGAGGCGCGGTTCAAGGAATGCGCCGAGGCGTACGAGGTCCTCTCCGACGACGGCAAGCGGCAGCGTTACGACCAATATGGCCACGCCGGCCTTCGCGGCCAGGCGGCGCACGACTTCGGCTCGATGGGCGCCGAGGACATCTTCTCGATGTTCTCCGACATCTTCGGCGAGGCCTTCGGCGGCGGGGGGCGGCGGCGCGGCCGGGGCGGGGCCCAGCGTGGGTACGACCTCGAGACCGTCGCCGAGATCTCCCTCGAGGAGGTTGCGACCGGCGTCGAACGCGAGATCGAGTTCACGAGGCAGGACACCTGCGAAACGTGCAAGGGCACCGGCGGCAAGCCCGGCACCGAGCCCGTGACGTGCGTGACGTGCGGCGGCCTCGGCCAGGTGCAGCAGGCCGGCCTGGGTGGGATGTTCCGCATGGTCACCACCTGCCCCGCCTGCAACGGCGCCGGCAAGACCTACGCCGAGCCCTGCCCGGACTGCCGGGGCAAGGGCACCAAGCCGCTCAAGCGGACGCTGACGCTGAAGGTCCCGGCGGGCATCCGCGACGGGCAGGTGATCCGCGTCTCCGGCGAGGGCGAGCCCGGCAAGGGCGGCGGGCCGCGCGGCGACCTGCACGTCGTCGTCCGCGTCGCCGAGCACGAGCTGTTCGAGCGGCGCGAGGACGACCTCGTGTTGCGGATGCCGGTGAGCTTCGCCCAGGCGGCGCTGGGAGCGACGCTGCACGTCCCGGGGATCGACGGCGAGAAGCGCGACGTCACGATCAAGAAGGGCACGCAGCACGGGGCCGTGCTGACCGTCCGCGACGCGGGATTGCCTAACCTGCGGACCGGCCGGCCCGGCGATCTGCACGCCGTGATGATGATCGAGGTGCCGACCAAGCTCTCGGCCAAGCAGGAGGAGCTGCTGCGGGCCTACGCGGCGACCGAGGAGCACGACGTGCTGCCCGAGAGCAAGGGATTCTGGGATCAGATCAAGTCCTACCTGAGCACGAACCATGAGTGAGCGAGAACACCCAGAGGCTGAGTTCGACCACGCCGACGCGATGCAGGAGCAGGAGCCGCTGAGCATCGACGCGTCGGAAGAAGAGGCCGCGACCGATGCCGACCGAGTCGAGCACGAGCTGGAAGACCTGCGCAGCCGGCTGCTGCGGACGACGGCCGATTACCAGAACTTCGTGAAGCGCTCGCAGGCGAACCAGCAGGCGGCCGTCGACCAGCGGGTGATGTCGATCACGCGCGACCTGGTGGCTGTGATCGATCACCTCGACCGCGCCCTGCAGCTCGACGCTCAGACGGTCTCGGCGGAAGACGTCATGAAGGGGATCGCCAGCGTCCGCGGCGAGTTCCTGCGGGTGCTGGGCAGGCACGGCGTCGAGCCGGTCGAGCCCGCCGCGGGCGAGCCGTTCGACCCCAACCTGCACGAGGCGTTGATGCGTGCCGAGGCCGAGGGCGTGGCGAGCGACCACGTCGTCGCCGTGCTGCAGACCGGCTATCGGCTGGGCGACAAGCCGATCCGCCCCGCCGGCGTGAGCGTCGCCCCCTGACGCATTTGGCGATTTCGCGATCGAGCGATCGGCCGCAAAGAACGGCCACGGAGACCGAACGATGCCGACCTACGAGTACGCCTGCGAGAGCTGCGGGCACCAGTTCGAGGAGTTCCAGTCGATGTCGGCCAAGCCGCTTCGCAAATGCCCCGAGTGCGGCGAGCTCAAGCTCAAGCGGCTGATCGGCATCGGCGCCGGCGTCATCTTCAAGGGCTCGGGCTTCTACGAGACCGACTACCGCTCCGAGGGCTACAAGAAGGACCAGAAGGCCGAGACCGAAGCGGCCAAGCCGAAGAAGGACGGCGACGGCAAGTCCGGCGATTCGTCCAAGTCCTCGACAACGACTGACACGAAGAAGGCAGAGACATCGTCAAAGACTTCCGACAAGTCGAGCGGCGACAAGCCCAAGGGCGCGACGAAAGCCAAGGGCGGCGACTAAACCCGCGCGGCCGAGTGGGGCCCAGTGGGGGTCGCTCAGTTGAGGTGTGGCTCGGCGGCCTTCTTCAGCGCCGCGGTGTACTGGCCGGGGATGAAACCGGCCTGTGCCTTGACGATCGTGCCGTTGGCGATGACGACGCTGTACGGGAAGCCGGTGCCGCTAAACGCCTGGAACGCCGAGCCGTCGTCCAGCAGCACGTTGAGCGTGTTCCAGCCGTGCTGTCTGATCGCGGCCTGGACCTGGGGCTTGAGCTCGGCGACGTTGACGGCGAAGACCTCCACGGACTTGCCCTCGCGCTGGGCCCATTCCTGAAAAGCGATCAGCTCGGGCATGCCCATGATGCAGGGCCTGCACCACGTTGCCCAGAAGTCGAGCACGACCACGTCGGCCTTGACGTCGGCGAGCCGGACGGGGTTGCCGTTCATGTCGGTGAGCGTGACGTCAGGGGCCGGCTTGCCGACCATCGTGCCGCCCCCGCGGGCCTGACGGGGCTGGCCGGGCGGCTGGACGTAAGCGGCGAAGCTGTCCACCACCTGGGCCTGCGGGTCCACGTCGATGCGAGCCAGTCGAGCGTTCGTCGCGAGGACCGGCGTGACCCGGTGTTCGACGACCATCGATTGGCCCGTGGGCGCGATCAGCTCGCTGGTTGCGCGGGCCATCAGGCCGGTCTCGGCGTCGCGGACCACGGCGATGGGCTCGCCGTTGGTCGGGATGACCAAGGCACCCTCAGCGTCGAGCGAGGGCGCGGCGGGTCCCCCGGCCGCGAGGGTGTCGGCGGGATCGTCGGCGGTCAGGAAGATGAGGTCCGGCGTAGGCAGGATGCTGCCCAGCGGCGGGAAGGCATCGACCATGGCGTCCCAGTCGGGCTCGCCGCTCATCGGCACGACCAGGATGCGGCCCGGGATCTCTTCGGCGGTGATGCGCATCTCGCCGTCGGCGTAATCGAGGTCGAACGCCGGGTGAGCGAGGCGGAGACGCTCGTCGGCCGGGTGCCACAGGACGGTGTAGTGCGTCTCGTTGCTGGTGGTCCATCGGCCCTCGTCGGCGAGCAGCTCGACGTCGACGCGATAGGTCAGCGGACCTGTCGACCGGTACGCGGCGACGAGTTCGTCGAGCGCCTGCTGGGCGTTGTCGGCCGGCTGGGTCGGCTCGGCCGCGAGGGGCAAAGCAACGCCGGCGACGAAGGCGGCGGCGAACAACGCGGTGGCGCGGCGGAGGATCGAGGGGTGCATCACGGGGTGGACTCCGGTGGGTCGGCGGGTTGCTCGCCCGGCGTGTCGTCGGCCGGCCGTTGGCGTTCGGCGGCGATGGCGACAAGGCGATCGGCGAGGTCGGGCGTGTTGGCGGGGAAGGACTCGACGACCTTGCCGTCGCGGATGACGACCGTGGTCGGCACGAGGAAGGCCTGAACGGCCTCGGCGAGAACGCCCTCGGGATCGATGAGGATCGGCACGTCGACCTCGAGCGGCTCGAAGGTCTGGCGGACCAGCCCGGCGTCCTCGTAGACGTCCACGACGAAGAAGGCAGCGTCGGCGTTCTCGGCCTCGGCTCGTCGGGCGGCGGCCGAGACGGCGGTGACGGTGTCGGCCCCGCCGACGGCCCAGGTGGTGACGAAGCTCAGCACGAGCGTTGATACGTCCGTGTCGGCGAGTTTGATCGCCTCGCCGTCGAGCGTGGCCAGTTCGACGGCCAAGGCATCACCGGGCTCGATCGCGGGCGGGGGTGGGGCGGGCTGGCCGCCGCCGCCAGTGCCGGGGCCTGGAAGCTGGGAGAAGGTGGTGACCTGGACCGCGCCGGTGGTGTCGAAGGCGAAGAGCTCGTCGGGCATCGGCGACGCCGTCGGATGCACCGTCCAGGCGTAGGTGTCGGCGAGCGCCATGCCGGGCGGGAGGTCGGCCCGCTCGAACACCGCCCCGTCGAGCAGCTGGGTTGCCGGGTCGATCGCCAGGGTGAAGACGCCCTCCTGGGTGTGGAACTGCAGCCGCGGTCGGCGTTGCGGGTCGTCGGGCTCGGGGGTGAGCGGGGTGGCTCGCTCGTTGAACCCGCTGGACAAGGCGCCGATCGGCGTGTCGTCGACCAGCATGGCAACGTCGGGCAGCGGCCGCGCGACAAGGACGGGAGCCGCGACCGTGAGGTCGGACCACCGCCAGCCCTCGGGCAGGTCGTGCTCGACGTAGCGGCCGGGCTGGTCGTGCAGGCGAGCGCGGAGGGTGTCGTCGACCACGACGATCAACACCTCGGGGTCGTCGACCATCAAGCGCCGGTCGGAGGGGTCATAGGCCACAACAAGAGTCGCGCGGCGGCGGTTGGTCCAGTCGCCGTTGCGCTGGACGATCTCGAACGTGCAATCGGCGTGGTAGGCGTCGAGCGTGTCGTAGGCTTCGCGGACCTGGTCGATCCGGCGCTCGCCCGGCTGGGCGGCAGCGAAGCCGGCGGCGAGAATCGCGGCGGCGGCCGCAATCGACGGGAAGACCCGGGCTGGCGTGGCGAAATGCACGCCACAGCATACGCCTGTCGCCCCCGCCGAGCCGCCCGTCGCCGCACGACGGCCCATGGCGTTAGTCTCTGCCCCCTGACCCGCCCCAGCCTCCGCCACGAGACCCACCCGCCCATGAGCAGCCCCGACGACCGCCGGTACCTCGAAACCCACGAATGGCACAAGCCGGACGACGGCGTCGTGACCATCGGCATCACGCAGTTCGCCGTCGACGAACTCACCGACGTGACCTATGTCGAGTTCGTGGCCGAGGCCGGCTCGACGGTCGAGCCCGGCCAGACGATCGCCGAGGTCGAGAGCGTCAAGGCCACCAGCGAGATCTACACCGGCGTGGCCGGCGAGATCGTGGCGGTGAACGACGCCGTGGTCGACGACCCATCGCTGATCAACCAGGACTGCTTCGGCCGCGGCTGGCTGATCAAGGTCCGGCCCGGCGACGCCTCGGCCGTCGACGCCCTGCTCGACGCCGCGGCCTACGACGCCACCACCGGGTGAACCAATCCCCTGGTCGCTGCTTGACGGCCATGCCGTCGGGGCGTTACCACTGCGCAAGCAGGCACGCATGATTGTCGATGTCCACACCCTGATCTGGGAATCCACCGAGCAGCTCGGCCCGGCGGTGACCGAGCAGCTCCGCCGGCGGAGCGACGTGCCGTGGGAGCGCCCCAGCGGGACGTTCGACCGCCACGCCGAGGCGATGCGCCGCGTCGACTGCGCAATCGTGCACGGCATGGAGTCCAACGAGATCGGCCTGCACATCGACGCCGAGTCGGTCGCCGGCTATGTCGAACGTCACCCCGGCAAGCTCATCGGCTTCGCCGGGATCGACCCGGCGCACGGCGCAACCGTCAAGAAGCTCGAGGAAGCCGTGGCCCTCGGCCTGCGCGGCGTGTCGATCGGACCGAGCTATCAGGGCTATCACCCGACGGCGACCAAGGCGATGGCGCTCTACGAGTTTTGCCAGGAAAAGCAGTTGCCCGTCTTCGTCAACCTCGACCCCAAGATCGCCCGGCCGGTGAAGATGGAGTTCGGCCAGCCGTACCTGCTCGACGAGGTGGCCCGCTCGTTCCCCGATCTCAAGCTGGTGATCTCGTCGCTGGGCGCGCCGTGGATCGACCAGGCGATCTCGCTGCTCGGCAAGCACCCGACGGTATTTGCCGACATCTCCGACATCGTGCTTCGGCCGTGGCAGCTGTACAACGCCCTGCTGCTGGCGTATCAGCAAGGCGTGCTGGGGCAGGTTCTGCTGGGGTCGAGCTTCCCCCTGTGCACGCCGGAGCGGGCGATCGTGACGCTGTACTCGATCAACACGCTGGTGCAGGGCACGCACCTGCCGCCGGTGCCGCGTGAGCAGCTGCGGGGGATCGTGGAGCGCGACGCGCTGTCGCTGCTTGGCATCGACTTCTCACCCGAGGCGGACGACCCGGCCGAGGAAGACGCCGAGGCGGACGAGGCGTCGGCCGAGGACGCCGAGCTCGAGCAGACGCTCGCCGCCGCACGAGACGAGGAGGCGTGAGCGTGGCGAGGGCTCGGCGAGCGAGCGTGCTGGGGGGCGTCCTGCTCTGTGTTGGGGCGCTGCTGGTTTCGGGCTGCGGGCTGCAGCCGCCGGCGATCGGGCTCGAGGGCGCCGGGCTGGGCGTGGCATCGGGCGGCATCGGCTCGGCGGGGAAGTCGGCCAAGTTCCGCACGGCCCGCTACGCCTTCCACGACACCGACAGCCTGACCGCCGTGCTGCTGCCGGACGCCGCCGACCGCGAGTCGCCATACCGGCGTCAAGCCGAGGCCGAGACGCTGGACCCGCCCGCCCGGGCCGTGACGCTGCGGCTGATGTGGCGGTCGCAGGCGGCCCGCACGCCGATCGACTCGGACGCCACGAACTGCGCGTTCCAGTACGTCGTGTTCGACGACGCCGGCCAGGTCGGCGTCTACGAGGGCGCCGGGTTCATCCTGCTCACGCAGCGTCCCGGAACCAACCGCATCGACGCCCGCATCCTCAAGGCCACGCTGCTGCTCACCGACGCGACGCCGGGCTTCGACGACCCCATCGGCCAGACCGACATCGCCGGCAGCCTGACGATGGTCCGCGACGACGGCTTCGTCTACCCCACGATCCGCCGCCTCGACGCGGCGATCTCGGATCGGCTGGGCTATCCACGGCTGGTCGAGGCGAGCGCGCCGACGGACCGGCTCGCTGCGCGTCGCTGATCCGGCCGCGCCGCGGCATCGGTTAACTTTCCGCATCGGCCCGCTGCGCTCGAACGCCGGAGTTCCCCTTTGACTCGACTCATCGCCCGGTTGACGCCGCCTCTCGCCGCCCTTTGCCTCGCCCTGCTGTCGGCCGGGTTCGCGCTCGGGCAGGACACCGAAACGGCCGGGCTGAGAGAAGCGTTCAACAGCGTGCTCAACGCCATCAACGGGGTGATCTTTGCGATCCTGTTCTTCGACGTGAGCTTCGGCGCCGCGCCGCGGGCGATGCCCTTCATCGTGGTCTGGCTCGCGATCGGCGCGGTGTTCTTCACCGTCTTTCACGGGTTCAAGACCGTCCGCGGCTTCGGACACTCGGTGCGGGTCGTCACCGGCCACTACCACGACGAGGACGACCACGGCGACATCCACCCGTTCCGTGCGCTGACCTCGGCCCTCTCCGCAACCGTCGGCCTGGGCAACATCGCCGGCGTGGCCGTCGCGATGGTCACCGGCGGGCCGGGCGCGCTGCTCTGGATGATGGTCCTGGGCTTCTTTGGCATGGCGTCGAAGTTCCACGAGACGACCCTCGCGCAGCTGTTCCGCACGACCAACAAGGACGGCACGATCTCCGGCGGGCCGATGTACGTGCTCGACGACGGGTTCAAGAAACACCTGCCGGCGTTGTGGCCGCTGGGCAAGGTGTTGGCCATCGTGTTCGCCGTGTTCTGCATGCTCGCCTCGCTGGGCGGCGGGAACATGTTTCAGTCCAACCAGGCGTTCGAGGGGTTCTTCTCGACGTTTGTCGTGGTGCCCGATGCGACACCCGATGAGCTGAGCACGCTGCGGTTCTACCTGAGCATCGGTTTCGGGCTGACGATGGCCGTGGTGGTTGCCGTCGTGGTGCTGGGCGGGATCACGCGGATCGGGGCGGCGACGGCTCGGCTGGTGCCGTTCATGGCGGTGATCTACGTGCTGGCGTGCCTGTTCATCGTGCTGGCGAACGTCGGCCAGCTGCCGTCCCTGATCGGCGAGGTGTTCGCCGACGCCTTCGGCGCCGACGCGGCGTTCGGCGGGCTCATCGGGGCGATGATGGTCGGCTTCCAACGGGCGGCGTTCTCGTCGGAGTCGGGCGTCGGATCGTCGGCGATCGCCCACGCGGCGGCGCAGACCAAGGAGCCGGTCCGGGAAGGTTTTGTCGCCTCGCTCGAGCCCTTCGTCGACACCGTTGTGATCTGCTTCATGACCGGCATGGTCGTGCTGATCACCGGTGCATATCAGGACGCCGAGGGCGGCGCGGCGGTGACGCTGTTCGCTTTCAAGCAGGTGCAGATGACCGCCGGCTGGTTCCCCTACATCCTGTCGATCTCGATCATCCTGTTTGCCTTCTCGACGATGATCGCGTGGTGCTACTACGGCGAGCGGGCGGCGGGCTACTTGGCAGGCAAGACCTACGCGCCGATCGGCGTGTTCGCGTTCCGGCTGCTGTTTGTCTTCTGCGTGTTCATGGGGTCGGTCGCGAGCCTGGGCCCGGTGATCGATCTGGCCGACGCGGGCCTGTTGTCGATGGCGTTCCCCAACATCCTCGGCGGGCTGCTGCTCGCGCCGCTGGTCGGCAAGATGGCCAACGACTACTGGCGTCGGCTCAAGCGCGGCGACTTCGAGCAAGAGCCCGAGCCCGACCCGCGGGCCGACTGATCGCTAAGGCCGCGGACCGGCGTCGCCGATACCCTACCGGCCCGTGAACGCGACGCCCGCCGCTGTCAACGACGCGCCCGTGCGCCCGATGCCGCTGATCCTGCGGTCGGCGTTCGGCGGCGCGCTGATGGGGCTGGCGAACCTCGTGCCGGGCATCTCGGGCGGCACGATGCTGCTGGCCTCGGGCGTCTACCCGCGGTTCATCGGGGCGATCGGCGAGCTGACGCGGCTGAAGTTCCGGCTGTGGTCGATCGTGACGCTCGGCGTCGTCGTCGCGGCGGCGCTGGTGGCGATCGGGCTGGGCGCGGGGCTGATCAAGGACCTCGTGGTCGATCATCGCTGGGCGATGTACGCACTGTTCATCGGGCTGACGCTGGGTGGCGTGCCGGTGGTGTGGCGGTTGATCGATCGGCGCACCGCGCGTGTGTGGGTCGCCGCGGTCATTGGGTTCGTGGCGATGGCGTTGCTCGCGCTCGCCCAGCAAGCGGGGGCGGGCGAGGGCGGGGTGGACGAGGCGAGCTGGGTGATGTTCCTGCTGGCCGGGGTGGCCGGGGCGTCGGCGATGATCCTGCCGGGGGTGTCGGGCGGGTACCTGCTGCTCGTGCTCGGGGTGTACATCCCGCTGCTGGCGGCGATCGAGACGTTCAAGTCCGCGTTGACCGACGACTTCGACCTGAACTTGCTCCAGGCCGTCGGGCTGTCGGTGATCCTGCCGGTGGGGCTTGGCGTGGTGATCGGCGTGGTGGCGGTGTCGAACGCGCTGAAGCTGCTACTCGACAAGGCCCCGCGGCCGACGCTGGGGTTCCTGCTGGGCCTGCTGCTGGGGGCGGTGGTCGGGCTGTACCCGTTCCAGGAGGCCGTGCCGCCGGAGCACGGCGACGTGATCAAGGGTCGGACGGTGCGGATCCAGGCCGACGGCACGATCCTGCTCGAGTCGCCGGTCGAGGGCCTGGCGGCCGAGGCGCTCGATCGCGAGGACTACCCGACCGAGTGGTTCACGCCCTCGCCGCTGACCGTCGCCGCAGCACTGGGGCTGATCGCGATCGGCCTCGGCATTACGCTAGCCGTGGATCGACTCGGGCGCGAGAAACCCGAACGAGCGTCGATCGCAGAAACCCCCGCGGAGTCTCCATGAACATCCTGGTCACCGGCGCCGCCGGCTTCATCGGCTCGCACTGCACCAAGCGGCTCATCGAGGACGGCCACACCGTCCTGGGCCTCGACAGCCTGCACCAGGGCCACCGCGACGCCTTCGCCGCGGCGTCGGCCGCCGCGCCCGATCGCGCGACGCTGCTCGTCGCGTCTCTACTGGACACGGACACGATCACCGACGCTCTCAAGCGGCACGAGATCGAGGCGGTCATCAACTTCGCCGCGTTCGCGCTCGTCGGCGAGTCGGTCGAGCAGCCGCTGCTGTACTACAAGAACAACACCGCCGGCGTCGTCTCGCTGCTCGAGGCCATGCAAGCCGCGGGCGTCAACCGCCTGGTGCACTCCTCGACCTGCGCGACCTATGGCGAGCCCGAAGCCGTGCCCATCGTCGAGACCGAGAAGCAGGAACCCATCAACCCCTACGGCTGGTCCAAGCTGTTCAACGAGCGCGTCTTCCTCGACTACGCCGCCGCCAACCCCGACTTCGCCTTCGCCGCGCTGCGTTACTTCAACGTCGCCGGCTCGGCGTCCGACGGCACGATCGGCGAGGACCACCGCCCCGAGTCGCACCTCATCCCGATCCTCCTGCAGGCCGCGCTCGGCAAGCGCGAGAAGGCCTACATCTTCGGCGACGACTACCCCACGCCCGACGGCACCTGCATCCGCGACTACGTCCACGTCGAGGACCTCGTCGACGCCCACGTCACGGTGCTGCACAAGATGACCCCGGGCGACCGCCGCATCTACAACCTCGGCACCGGCAACGGCATGTCGGTCAAGCAGATCATCGACGCGGTCAAGCAGGTCACCGGCGTCGACTTCCCGGTCGAGATCGCCGACCGCCGCCCCGGCGACCCGCCCGAACTGTGGGCCAACCCCGCGAAAATCAAGGCCGAACTCGATTGGCAGGCCAAGTACCTCACGCCCGAGCCGATGGTCGAGCACGCGTGGCAGTGGTTCCAGGCCCACCCGGACGGGTACGCTGAGTAGATGGCGCATCGACGCGGGTTGCGTGCGGGCTGGTTGGCCTTGCTGACGCTGGGCGTATTGGCCGGCTGCGGGCCGACGACGTTAGTCATCGGCGTCACGCCCGGCGACCAGCGGCTCAAGAAGACCGTCGTGTCGGAGGACGGCCAGCGCGGCGGGCCGGAGGTCGCGATCGTCGACGTCGAGGGGCTGATCATCAATGCCCAACGGCGCGGGCTGCTGCGGGCGGGCGAGAACCCGGTCGCGACGCTGCAGGAGAAGCTCAACGCCGCGGCGGAGGACGACCGGGTCGTGGCGGTCATCCTCCGCGTCAACTCGCCGGGCGGGACGGTGACCGCGTCGGACGTGATGTACCGAGAGATCGAGCGGTTCCGCCGACACAGCGGCAAGCCGGTGGTGGCGCTGATGATGGATGTGGCCGCGTCGGGCGGGTACTACGTCGCGCTCGCGGCCGACGAGATCGTCGCTCACCCGACGACGATCACCGGCTCGGTCGGCGTGATCCTGCAGACGATCTCCGTGGAGCCGGCGCTGGCCCGTCTGGGCGTGCAGACGGACGCGATCAAGTCCGGGCCGAACAAGGACGCCGGATCGCCGCTGTCGACGATGTCGCCCGAACAACGGGCGACACTGCAGGCGATGGTGGACGATTTCTACGCCCGGTTTGTCGAGCGGGTGGAGGCTGGCCGGCCGGGGATCGAGGCGTCCGACATGCCGACCGTGACTGACGGGCGGGTCGTGTCGGGCGAGGCGGCGGCGGCGATGGGCATGGTCGACCGACTCGGCGATGTGTACGACGCGCTGGCCGCGGCCGCGGATCGGGCCGGCGTCGCGTCGGCGGACCTGGTCGTCTATCACCGCCCGCTGCAGTACGTCGCCTCGCCGTACGCGGCGGCGCCCGGCCAACCGGCGGGGTCGACGCAGGTGAACCTCGCCCAGATCAACCTCGACGCCGGCGTCCCCGCCAGCCTGCCGGCCGGGGCTTATTACTTGTGGACCGCCCCGTGAGCACCATCCGACTCAGCTGCCCGCACTGCGAGACCGACCTCGAGCTCGACGCCGCGTTCGCCGGCGCCGTCGCCCGCTGCGGGCAGTGCCAGGCGATGATCTCGATCCCGGCCGAGCCCACGCCCCGCGATCACAACGCTCTGCCGCCAACTCAACCGTCTGCACGACGCCGATCGACCCCGTGGCTCATCGCGGGCGTGCTCACCGGCCTGAGCGCCGCGATCGTCGTGGCTGTGGGCGTTTTCGTCTTGCTCACCCACGACGACCCCAACCGGATCGACGCCGGGCAAGCCATGGTCGACACGCTGGGCTACGACCCATCGGTCAACCCGTTCACGGTCGATACGCCCAACGCGCTGGGCGTGCCGCTGCGGCGCGGCGCGGTCGTCGTGATCGACAGCTCAAATAGCGCTCGCGACTGGTTCGATGTCGTGGGTAAGCACGCGGTCTTGCAGCAGGACGATGACCTAAGCGTCGTGATCGCCCAGGAAACGCGATCGAACGTGCGGGACTCTCGATCGCTGCTGATGCAAGCAAGCGGGCTGGCCGACGCGGTTCAGGCCGCCGAACAAGTCGTCGCGCTTCAACCGTCGATGATCGTCTGGATCACCAGCGAACCCATGGACTACAAGGCCACAGACATCGTCAAGGCCCTCGACAAGCCGATCAGCGTCATCCACATCGATCGCGCTGACGCGACCGCGCGATCGATGGCCGAAGACACAGGCGGGACGTACATCGAACTCGACAGCGCACAGATACTCGATTGGCATCGAGCAGCGACTCGCTGACGCCGCCACGCATCACCCGAATGCCGTCGGGCCGCCGTCGCCGTAGAGCAGCAGACGCAGGCTGTTGAAGAACGCGGCCAGGAAGAAGTTGGCCACGATGATCGCGATGAAGCTCGTCACGAACGAGTCGGTCGACGCGCGGCCCACGCCCGCCGCGCCGGGTCGGCAGGTGAACCCCTTGAAGCAGGAGATCAGCCCGATCATCAGCCCGAACGACAACGCTTTGCCGAGCCCGATGAGTACCTCGTAGTTGCCGATGAACTCCCGGCTGAACTGCCAGTACGCCCCGTTGTCGACGCCGTAGCCTTTGACGATGACCAGCCACCCGCCGAAGACCCCGAGCAGGTCGGAGAACACCGTCAGGATCGGCACCATGATCAGGCAGGCGCAGACCCGCGGCATCACGAGGTAACGGATCGGGTCCACGCCCATCACGTCGACCGCGTCGATCTGCTCGGTCACGCGCATCGTCCCCAGTTCGGCCGAGATCGATCCGCCGACCCGCCCGGCGATCATCACCGCCGCGAGCACCGGGCCGATCTGCTTCACGACCGACACCGAGATCACCCCGCCCAGCTTGGTCTCCTGCCCGATCGCCGCGAACTGATCGAACCCCTCCACGCCCAGCACGGCCCCCACGAACCCGCCGACCAGCATCACCACCGGGATCGACCGCGTCCCCACGCTGTGCAGCTGCGGCAGCAGCAGCCTCGGCGACGACCAGCCCAGCCCCGACCGCAACGACGCCCCCAGCGCCGCCCAGGCGAACCGGCCGAACAGCCCGAAGTCGTGCACCGCGCCGACAACACGCCCTCCGACCGAACCAATCGCACCGATCATGCGCCGAGTCTAGCCGTCCGGGCGCACCGCGCCTGAGTCGAGCGGACGAGGCACGCCGAACAAGGGTGACTGACGGGACTCGAACCCGCGACCCTCGGGATCACAACCCGATGCTCTAACCAACTGAGCTACAGTCACCGTCGCGGCGGACCATCGCCGCCGAGCCCAACAAACTAGCAACCGCCGCCCAGCAAGGTCAACGTGACCCGCCCGGGCCCGGTAAACTGCTCCGCCCGTCCGCACCCCCCGCTCCCCGCCAGCCCCACGAATCAGCATGGTTGAAGACCGCAAGCCACCGCAAGAGCAGCCGTCCGACACGGGCGGGTTTCTCGGATTGGACGACTCCGAGCTCAAGGAAAACGACCTCTACCGGACGCTGACCGAGGGCTGGGGGCCGAAGGCCGACAAGTACGGCTCGTACGTCGCGTTGCTGGTGCTCGTGGTGGCGATTGTCTTTCTCGGATGGCGAGGCTGGGGGTATTTCAGCACCGGGTGGCAGGAAGACTCGCTGACGGACCTGGCGGTCGAGACGACGCCGGCCGGTTTCGAGCGGATCGCGAACGACTACAGCAATCCGGCGATCAAGGCCCGGGCGCTGCTGGCCGGGGGGGACACGGCGCTCGACGAGGCGATCCGGATCGACCCGCAGGCCGAGGCCGAGGTGTGGGCGCAGACGCTCGACGAGGCCGAGAAGCTCTATCAGCGCGTCGTCGCGTCGTCCGCAGGAGACGTGTACGTCGTGAACGCCCGGCTTGGGCTGGCCTCGGTCGCCGAGTCGCGGCAGCAGTGGGACGCGGCTCGCGAGCACTACGACGCCGCGATCGCTGCGGCGGAGCCGACGCTGGGCTTCCTCGCCGCGATCGCGCGGGAGCGGTCCGCCATGCTCGCCGCCCTTAGCCAGCCCATCGCCCTGGCCCCGGACCCGCCCGCCACGGCGACTGACGCCAACCCGTCGCTCGACTCGGCCCTGCCCGGCCTGGACCTGCCCAGCTTCGACGCCGCCCTGCCCGAGACCGACGCCCCCGCCGCAGGCACGTTCGACTTCGACGCCATGCTCGACGACGCGGCCGGCGGCATCTCCGTGCCCGGCCTCGATGGGCTCGACACCGAGGCGGACACCGCCGACGAGCCGCAGCCCTGACCAGCCCCCGGGGTGACCGCATGGCCGACCCCTCCGCCCCCCAGCCCCCCGCGGACTCGCCGCCCGACATCGACGGCCTCGCGTCGCCCGACGACCTGCACGACGACCTCGTCGGCGGCCAGACACGCACCTTCACCTTCAACAAGCCCGCCGAGCTGCGGCTCGATCGCTTCCTGCATCAGGCGATCGGCGGCTTCTCCCGCCACCAGATCCAACGCATCATCGACCTCGGCGGGGTCAAGCTCAACGGCAAGCCCACCAAGCCCGCCGCCAAGCTCAAGGCCGGCGACACGCTCGAAGTCTTCCTGCCCCCCAAGCCCAGCGATCACCTCGAGCCCGAAGAACTGCCCATCGAGGTGCTCCACGAAGAGCCCGGCTTCATCGTCGTCAACAAGCCGGCCGACATGATCGTCCACCCCGCCCGCGGCCGACGCAACGGCACGCTGCTCAACGCCCTGGCCTACCACTTCATCGCCACCGGCCAGGCTCAACCCCCCGATGACCCCAACGCCGACGAACACCCCGACGCCACCCTCTCCGACGTCGGCCGCGACGACGCCCGCCCCGGCGTCATCCATCGCCTCGACATGAACACCACCGGGTGCATCGTCGTCGGCAAGCGCGAGACCGCCCACTGGAAGCTCGCCAAGCAGTTCGAGGACCGCACCAACCTCAAGTGCTACCTCGCCCTGGTCCACGGCCACCCCGACCCGCCCTCCGGCCACGTCGATCAGCCCCTCGGCCGCCACCCCACCATCCGCGAGGCCCAGGCCGTCCGCCACGACGCCATCGGCCGCGACTCGCTCACCCTCTACCGCACGCGCGAGACCTACCCCGGCTACGCCCTGGTCGAGTGCGAGCTCAAGTCCGGGCGGACTCACCAGATCCGCGTCCACATGAGCTACATCGGCCACCCCCTCGTCGGCGACATCCTCTACGGCGGCCTGCCCATCGGCCCCGCCGAGATCGACGACCCGCCCTACCCCCCGGCGGCCCGCCCGATGCTCAACTTCGCCAACACCAAGGAGGACGGGCTGAAGCTCGAAGCCGCGTCGATCGAGCGCGAGCAAGCCGGCGACCTCTACCTGCGCACCCCCGCTCTGCACGCCGCATTGCTCCGCCTTGACCACCCCGAGACGCGTGAAGCGATGACCTTCACCGCCCCGCTCCACGAGCCCTTCCGCTCGCTGGTGCATCGCCTGCGCCGGCACGCCGCCGCCGTCGGCCACGACATCCACGACCCGAGCCGCACGATCACCGACGGCACGCACATCGATCTCGACGCGGCCGTCCCACCCACCACGCCGTAACCGGGCAGCCGCGATGCCGCCGGCCTATGCTCGCGGCATGATGCAACGCTCCGCCCGACTGCTCCTTGCCGTCCTCACGCTCGCCTTGGTCGCGCCCGCCGCGGCCCAGCCGGCCAACCCGATCACCACGATCGTCCGCGAGCGCATCTTCCTTGAGCAGCCCTGGCGAGGCGAGGAAGGCGGATGGGTCGTCACCCTCTCGCCGGGCAGCGAGTTCACGCTCCCCACGTCCTACGGTGACGCCGACCTCACGCTCACACGCTCGGGCGTCGACCTCGCGTCCGAGTACTGGTTCAGCCAGCAGCTGATCGCCACCTTCGGCATCGGCGCCGAGTACAGCCACTACTCTCTGTCCGGCTTCCAGCGGGCCGTCGGCCTGAACGAGCCGATCCAGAACGCCCTGCGCATCTCGCTCCGCCCCGGCGTGCGTTTCAACTTCTCTCGCGAGTGGGGCGGCTTCGCCTTCGGCCAGTTCGAGTTCGCCGGCGACCCGACCGCCAACCTCGACAAGTCTTTCACCGGCGGCGGCGCCGGCGGCGTGCGGTGGGCACCTAGCGAGGACTTCACGCTCCTGCTCGGCGCGGGCGCGATCTCTCGCCTCGACGACACCACCGGCTACTACCCCATCCTCGGCATCAACTGGAAGATCGATGAGAACTGGTCGCTCGACACCCTGGGCACCGGCGCAACGCTCCGCTACCGCCTGAACGACGATTGGCGGCTCGGCATCGGCGGGCGGTACGAGACACGCGACTACCGGCTCGATGACGACGTCTCGGTCCCGGACGGCGTGCTGCGCGACGACCGCGCGCTCGTCGAACTCACGGCAACGTGGCGGCCCAAGCCCGCCGTAGATCTGACGGCCGGGGTCGGCGCGGTCGCCTGGTCGGAGCTGACCGTCGACACCTCCGGGTCCGACGAGGTGTTCAGCGAGACGGGCGATCCGACGGTGTTTTTCTCGCTGCGCGGCGTGGTCCGGTTCTGACACCTGGAGAACCGCGGCTATCCGGCCCTGCGAGCCCGTCAGGCCGCTCAACTTGACGCCTCGGGACCCGCCAGTTAGCGTAAGGGTCTGCCCGAATCGCGGAGGCGGTCATCATTGCCACGCGACGCAGGCAGATGCCGGTTCAACCGGCGGGGTCAGTCCGAACGGTTCGGCTGGCCTGGATCTTTCGCGTGTGACGAGTTGTTTGGCCTGCCCGCCATCGCCATTGTCAGCATTCGCTTGTCCCCCGGCTCGGTGATTGTCGCCGCGTCCGGACTCGGGCTCCGCCTCCCCTCGCTCACCTCGTGATCGGTCAACGATCGTTCAGTTTTTATCTCAGGAGTTAGTAGCTATGAAGAAGGGTTTTACGCTCATTGAGCTGCTCGTGGTCATCTCGATCATCGCGCTGCTCATCGGCATCCTGCTGCCGGCCCTCGGTGCGGCCCGCCGTACCGCTCGCCAGATGCAGTCCAATACCCAGGTCCGCGGCATCCACCAGTCCGAGGTGATGTACGCCCAGTCCAACGGCTCAAGGTTTTCCGGCATGAACGGCCGCGGAGAAATCTTGGAGCCGGGCGACATCGACGGTGCTGACACCAACGCCAACGGCGGCAGTGCACTCAACCGCACGGTGATCCTGCTCGATGGCAATTACTTCACCGGTGAGTACGCCATCTCCCCGGTGGAGTCGGGCAAGACCGAGTGGACCACGACAACAAACGATATCAGTATCACCAACGTCTCGTTCGCCATGCTCCGCATCGCCGACGACGCGACCGACACGGGCACCGACCCCGACACCTGGGTTAACCGTGGCGATGTGGTCAACGAGTGGTCCGAGACGCTCAACACCGAGGCTCCCGTTCTCGGTGACCGTAACACCGGCAGTGACAACGACGGCAACATTTCATCCATTCACACGGAACTCAACGGAGGCGACTGGCGTGGTTCTGTGGCTTGGAATGACAACCACGTCGTCTTCGAGACCACGCAAGTGCTGAGCACTCGGTTGGACGATGGCACGTTCAACGATGAGTCGGACAACCTGTTCGCTGACGACAACACCAGCG
>JBCCZA010000048.1:0-18729 GCA_039188455.1 Planctomycetota bacterium | reverse complement strand
TTTTTTTTTTTTTTTTTTTTTTTTTATAAAAACAAACAATTATAATTTTTATTAATATTATTTTTTTTTTTTTTGTTTTCGTCCGTGTGGTGGGGGGGGGGGGGGGGGGGGGGCCCCCCCCGGCGGGCCCCGGGGGGGGGGCCGGCGGCGTACCAGGCGTGCAGGGAGGTTTCGTCGGGGCCGTCGGGGCCTTCCACGATTGCGGAGATGGCGATTTCCGGGCCGCGGGCGGGGTCGGTCTGCCATTCACCGGGCCCGAGCTGCCGGGCGTTCTGCGGCTGGCCCGCCTCGGCCCCAAGCGTGGTCAGGGCGAGGTGAACGTGGCTGGGCAGGGCGTCGACAACCACGAGGGCCTCGTGCTCCCGCGAGTTGGGGGTGCAGGCGATGAGCTCCAGCCAGTCGGCGTCCTGGCCCACGACCCGGGCGTCGACAAGGACGCTGCCTGTCTCGCGATCGACACGCAGCCCCGGCAGGCGGAGCGTGGGCTCGGGGGGCTCCGCGACGACAACGCCGGCCGAGAGCAAAACAACGGCGAGGCGGAGTAGAGTCGGCATGACGATTGGGCCTCGGCCGGGAACCTTGGCGGAGAAGCTAAGCCAAGCCAAGAAAAAAGGCCCGGCCGGGTAAACCCGAGCCGAGCCCTTCCGGGGGCAAACTTGGTGTCACCGTTGGGCGACACGTGGAGTATAGGCAGTCGAAGAACCTAGGGCAAATCCGAGGTCACGACATGTTGAAAAATATGGCTCAGGACTCAAAAACGCCGCCTGAGCAAGAAAATTGTGTTCCGGCCCGCGGCTGGGCGTGGGCGGCCAAGCTAGGGGAATGGCTGAGTGGCGTGCCCGAATGGCTGTCAGCTCCGGGCATCGGCCGCGATGATCGGGGGCGGCGGCTGGCGGCGGCGTGGTTGGGGTTTCGCGCCATCGAGGCGAGGCTGATCGAACTCGAGGACGCGGAAGAAGGTGGAGACGCCGATGCCTACGAGTTGGACCTGCTGGCGGCCGAGTGGGCGTTGTGCCGGCGGCGGATCGGCGAGGAGGCCTCGGGCCGGGCCGGGCCGGCTGACTTGGCGGAGGTGATGGCTTCGACGCGGCGGCGGCTGGACGCGGCCCGCGCACGGCTGGCGTCAGCGGCAGACGGCGAGGTAGCGGGCGACGGTCTCGGCCATGCCGAGGCGGAGCGCGTCGGCGACGAGGGCGTGGCCGATGGAGACCTCGGCGACGCCGGGGACGCGGGTGAGGAATAGCGGCAGGTTCTCGAGCGTCAGGTCGTGGCCGGCGTTGACGCCGAGGCCGACGGCGCGGGCGGCCTGAGCGGCGGCGGCGAAGGTGTCGAGCGCGGGCTGAGGGTGGCCGGCGTCGCAGGCCTCGGCGTAGGGCTGGGTGTAGAGCTCGACGCGATCGGCGCCGGTCTCGGCGACGCGGGCGACATCGTCGGGGCGGTCGGCATCGACAAACAGCGACACCCGCTGCGCTCCACGCTGGCGGACCTCGGCGACGACGTCGCGCAACCGGGCGAGGTTGCCCGCGACGTCCCAGCCATGGTCGGAGGTCGACTGGTTGGGGTCGTCGGGCACGAGCGTGGCTTGCGTGGGTTGTGTGTCGGTGATGTGGTCGAGGTACCGGCCCTCGAACGGGTTGCCCTCGATGTTGAGCTCCCGGCCGGCGTAGGCGGGCTCGGCAAGCAGGGCGGCGACGGCGGCGACATCGTCGGGGCGGATGTGCCGGGCATCGGGGCGGGGGTGGACGGTGATGCCGGCGGCCCCGGCGTCGAGCGCGAGGCGTGAGAGCGCGGCGGGGTCGGGGTAGGACAGCGGCCGGCTGTTGCGCAGCAGGGCGATCTTGTTGACATTGACCGAGAGGGCGGCGGGCATGGCGGAGAGCCTAGGCGGGGTCACTCGCTGGACGAAGCCGGCGGGATGGGCTCGGCGTCGAGGGGACGGAGGCGGAGGAACATCCAGCGGACGGCGAAGAGGTCGATGAGGCCGGGCAGGGCGCGGTTCCAGATGCCGAACTTGGCGACGCCGGCGGTGCGGGGGCGGTGGTCGGTCGGCTGGTTGGCGACGGCGTAGCCGTGCTTGCGGAGCCAGGGGGCGATGAAGCGGTGCATGCCCTTGTACTGCAGGGGCACGGCCTTGGCGGCGCGGCCGGTAAGGACGCGCAGGGCGCAGGCGGAGTCGGGCGTGTCGTCGCCGAGGATGGTGGAGCGAAACCACCGGCCGACCTTGGAGGAGAGGCGTCGCTTGAGGTTGTCGCGGCGGTTGGCCGAACGGTCGCCCTGGAGCATGTCGAGCTGCTCGTCCTTGAGGCGTTGGATCATCGCCGGCAGGTTCTGCGGGGGGTTCTGCCGGTCGGCGTCGAGGGAGGCGACGATCGGTGCGGTGGCGGCGGCGAACCCGACCCCCAGCGCGGCCGAGGGCCCGAGCCCGCGAGTGCCGTGGCCGGCGCCGGTGATCTTCACAGGGCGGAGCGTCGGGTCCTTCGCGGCGAGTTGTGCGAGGATGCGGGGCGTGTCGTCGGTCGAGCGGTCGTCGACGATGATGATGTGGTACGAGAGGCCGGTCGGTTGCAGCGCTTCGTGGATCTCGGCGATGAGGGGCTGGAGGTTGTCGGCCTCGTTGTGCGCGGGGGCGACCACGTCGAGATCGGGCACCGCGTCGGTGGAGGGGGCGTCGTGGGGGGGTTGCATCGGCGGGGAGGGGGGCGATGAGCCGAGTCGGCCCGGGCGGACGATCCGCCATGGTAGTGACGCTGGCGATGCTCGCCTTGATCGCTGTCGGGCGGATGTCGATCGAGCCGAGCGACCTGTACGACAACGAGCAGCCGCTGACGATCAGCTACACGGCCGACATGCTGATCAACGGGAGCTGGGTGGTGTATTACGGGTTCACCGGCGAGCTGATGACCAAGCCGCCGCTGTACAACTGGGTGGCGTCGCCGTTCGTGGCGGGGGCGGGTTTCGCGGCGGAGTGGGCGCACAAGGCGCCGGCGTGGCTGGGGGCGATGGTGGTGTTCGGCGTGGCGGTGGCGATGGGGCGGCGGTGCTTTGCCGGGGTGGATCACGCGGCGACGGCGTACCCGTATGCGTTCCTCACCGACTGGCGGGGGCTGGCGTGGGTGGCGGGGCTGATGGCGGTGGGCAGCCACCTGGGGATCAAGCTGATGTACCTGGCCCGACCGGACGGGGTGCTGGTGGCGTGCCTGGCGGTGGCGTGGTGGTTGGGGACGGCGATGGTGGTGCGGTCGGCGGGCCGGCCGCGGTGGGGCGTGGTCATCGGGTTTTGGGTGGCGGTGGGGCTGGCGGGGCTGGCCAAGGGGCTGCCGGCGTTGATCCCGGTGATCTACGTGTTGCTGCTGGGCGGGTTGCAGGGGCTGGCGCGCGGGGAGCGGTGGTCGTGGCGATGGGTGCGGGCGTGGGGGGTGTGGTGGGGGCTGCCGCTGGCGGCGGCGATGGTCGGGGGGTGGCTGGCGGCGGGGGAGGTGATGTCGCCGGGGCTGCTGCGGCGGTTCGTGGTGGACGAGGTGGGGGCCAAGGCGAGCGGGGCGGGGTGGTGGACGCCGCTGCTGGGCGTGGTGAAGAGCCCGGGGCTGTACCTCGCGCGGGCGTTGCCGTGGTCGGTGCTGGCGCTGCTGGGGATCGGGCACGTGCTGTGGCACTGGAAGGGCTGGCGGGCGTGGGTGACGCACCCGGTGTTCCCGGCGATCGCGTGGCTGGGGGTGGTGGTGGCGTTCTTCATCCCGGCGGCGGACCGGGGGGACTACCTCGCGCCGGCGATGCCGGCCGGGGCGGTGCTCGCGGCGTATTGGCTGGGGCATCACGCCTACAGGCTGAAGTCGGCGGCGGGGCTGGCGGCGGCGGTGGGTTGCGTGGGGCTGGCGATCGTTGGGTGGCGCGTGGCGATCGCCGAGCCTTACGGCGACAACGCGCATCGCTTCGCGGCGGAGGTGCGGCAGGCCATCGGCGACGACCCCGTCCTGCTGATCAACACGGGTTACAACCCGGTACCCACGCTGATCGGCGTGCATGAGGAGGCGATGACGGGCGCCGCAGATCAGCAGGACGAAGCCGTGTGGTTCATCCGGCCAACTTCCGATGGAATCAGGGCGGAGTGGGTACTGGGGCCGTTCTCAGAGCCCATCTCCGAGGTTCACGGCCGAGCGCCCGGCACCCTCTTTCTCTACCGAAGCCTGGGCTCACCTCTCGGCGATGTAAGGCCCGAGCAGATTTCTCCTCTACCCAAGCCTGACGCAACAGTCGAGTAGAGTGACCCCATGACCACCGCCGCGATCCCCGGGCACAAGTACATCGCCGAGCTCGCCGCCAACGAGTACGTCGATGGCGTGTACGCCATCCAGAACGCCCAGCTCGGGCAGACCAAGGCCGGCAAGCCGTTCCTCAAGTGCCTGCTGGCCGACAAGACCGGCCGCACGCCGGGGCGGATGTGGAACATCGACGAGGCGTTGTTCAAGACCCTGCCGACCGACGGCTTCGTCTGGGTTGCCGGACAGAGCCAGCCCTATCAGGGCGAGGTGCAGATCATCGTCCAGCAGGTCCGCCCGCACGAGCCGACCGACGCCGAGCTGGCCGAGCTGCTGCCGTCGACGAAGCACGACATCGACCAGATGTTCGCCGAGGTCACGCGGCTGCTCGACACGCTCGAGAGCCCGGCCTGCCAGGCGATCGCGACCATGTATCTCTCCGACGGCGAGCTGATGCAGGCCTTCTGCCAGGCCCCGGCCGCGCGGGAGATCCACCACGCCTATCTCGGCGGGCTGCTTGAGCACACGCTGGGGCTGATGCGCCTGGCCGACGCCGTCTGCCCGCTGTACCCCGGCATCAGTCGGGACGTCGTGATGCTCGGGCTATTTCTCCACGACCTGGGCAAGACGCAGGAGATGACCTGGCAGCGCGGGCTGGGCTATTCGGCCGACGGCGAGCTGGTCGGGCACATCGCCCGGGGCGTGACGATGCTGCAGGAGAAGGTCAACGCGCTGAAGACCGACCCGGACGACCCCGTCGCGGTGCCGGTCGAGCTGGTCCGCGTGCTGGAGCACATCCTGCTCAGCCACCACGGCGTGCCCGAGTACGGCGCCCTCAAGGTGCCGGCGACGCCCGAGGCGATCCTGATCCACCACCTGGACAACATCGACGCCAAGCTGAACATCGCGCTGACCGAGGCCCGCGACGCCGAGGCGCTGTCCAACAAGGCGCCGGGCGACTTCAGCGAGAAGGTCTGGGCGCTGGGGACGCGGCTGTACCGACCGGACCCGGCGAAGCTGTAGCGGCCGCGGCGGCGAGAGATCGTTCTGCGGCGACGCGGCGCTGCGTGCCGATGACTTCTCGACGGAGGCCAGGTCTTGCAGCTCGGTGAATTGATCGGCGGACTCGGCGTGGCGGTGCTGCACGGCGATCGATCTGCGGCGGTCACGGGGATCACCGACGACTCGCGACGCATCGAGCCGGGGTGGGCGTACGTCGTGCGGCACGCGGCGGGGGCGCGGCAGGGCGAGATCGGCGGGGACAACGCGGGGTATGTCGAGCAAGCGGTCGCGGCGAGGGCGGGGGCGGTGACCGACACACGTGAGGCGACTGCGGCGCAGGGGCTTGGCGTGCAATCACTTGCCGGGGAACTGGCGGCGAGGTGGTACGGCCGGCCAAGCGACGCGATCGATGTCATCGGCGTCACCGGCACCAACGGCAAGACCACCGTCGCGACGCAGACGCAAGCGTTGCTCAAGTCGGCGGGGATCGGATGCGGGCTGATCGGCACGATCGCGGTCGACACCGGCGATCCGGGCGGACCCGCCGAGGCGGCGCTGACCACGCCGGGGGCGGTCGAGCTGCAGGCGTTGCTCGCCGCGATGCGGGATCGGGGGCTCAAGGCCGCGGCGATCGAGGTCTCCAGCCACGCGCTCGAGCAGGGCCGGGCGGACGCCGTGTCGTTCGCGGCGGGCGTGTTCACCAACCTCTCCGGCGATCACCTCGACTACCACGGCGACATGGCGAGCTATGGCGAGGCCAAGGCACGGCTGCTCGGGCTGATCCGGCCGGGCGGCGCGGCGGTGATCAATGTCGATGACGCGTGGTCGGCGTCGCTGGCCGATCGCGTGCCCGGCGGGGCGCGTGCCATCGGTTGCTCCATGCGGGGCGAGGCCGATGCCACGGTGGCGATCGACTCCGCCGAGGCCGGGATGCGGCTGACGCTGCGCGGCGGGTGGGGGGAGGTGGTGGCCGACGTGCCGTTGGTCGGCGAGCACAACGCGATGAACGTCTTGCAGGCGGCGGCCGCGGCGTGGGCGGTCGGGGAGCGGCACGGCATGACCACCGACGACCTGACGCGTGGGCTGGCGGCGTTGCCGGTGGTGCCGGGTCGGCTGGAGATCGTGACCGCCGATGGACCAACCGCGGGCCGCATCGACAAGCCGATGGTCATCGTGGATTACGCTCACACCGATGACGCGCTCGACAAAGCTCTACGCGCCCTTCGCCCCCTGGCCGATTGCCGTGGCGGGAAGCTGCATGTGGTGTTCGGTTGTGGCGGCGACCGCGACCGCCAGAAACGGCCACGGATGATGCGCGTCGCTTGTGAGTTTGCCGATTTCATCACCGTCACCAGCGATAACCCTCGCGCCGAAGACCCAGTGGCAATCATCAATGAGGTCATGCGAGGCGCTGCGGCAAGTGACGCCGACCGCGTTCACCGAGAGGTCGATCGAAGTTGGGCGATTGAGCAGCAGGTGTGCGGTGCCGGCGACCAAGACGTGGTGCTCATTGCTGGGAAAGGGCATGAGACGTATCAGCTCATTGGCGACCAACGCCTGGACTTTGACGACCGCGACGCAGCGGCTGGATCGTTGTTGATCCGTGCGGATGACATCTATGACGTGGAAACTCATTGACCTAGCCACGGCAGCCGGCGCGACGATGACCGACGTTTTCGCGGACGAGCCGGTCGGTCGCGTGGTGATCGACTCGCGCCGGGTCGAGCCGGGCGTGGTGTTTGTCGCCCTTAGAGGCGAGCGGGTGGACGGGCACGACTACGCGGCCGGGGCGATCGAAGCCGGGGCCGCGGCGGTGATCGTCGAGCGCGAGGTCGCGGGCGTGCCCAGCGAACGGCAGCTGGTGGTGGACGACGCGGTGGCGGCGCTGGGGCGCATGGCGTCGGCGTGGCGGGAGCGGCTGGCCGAGGCGGAGTGCTGGGTGATCGGCGTGGTCGGGTCGAACGGCAAGACGTCGACGCGGCACCTGATTTGGGGCCTGCTGAACGGCCGGCACGTGCGTCGCCCGGCGGCGGACGCGCTGACCGCCGACCCGGCGACGTGGACGATGAGCGCGCTCGGGGGCACGGAGGCGGAGGCGAGCTTCAACAACCACCTGGGCGTGCCCTTGACGCTGCTCAACGCGTCGTGCGAGGACGACTTTGTCGTCTGCGAGATCGGCACGAACGCGCCCGGGGAGATCGACGCGCTGTCGCGGATCGCCCGGCCGGACGCGGCGGTGCTGACGAGCATCGGGGCCGAGCACCTCGAGGGGTTCGGCAGCGTCGGCGGGGTCGCGCGCGAGGAAGGGGCGGTGATCGAGCACGTGCGGGAGCACGGCATCGTGGTGGCGGACGACGAGGCGTGGGCGCTGGTGCGCGAGGCGGTGCCGTCGACGGCGCTGGACGGGCGAGTGATGGCGGTGGGCAAGGCGGGGGTGATCCGGTCCAAGGGCCTGGAGGCGATCGAGGAGGGGCTGCTGTTTGAGATCGTCACCAACACCGGGGCGCCGGAGTGGGTCCAGCCGCTGGCGGGCGAAGGCTGGCATGTGCCGCTGCACGGGGCGTGGGCGGCCAAGGCGTCGGTGATGGGGCTGGTCGTTGGGCGTTGGCTGGGGGTGGACTCGACGCAGCTGCGGCACGGGCTCGCGGGGGTGACGGGCATGCCCGGCCGGATGGAACGGCTCGAGTTCTCGACCGGTGGCCCCGAGCCGATCATCGTCTGGCACGACGCCTACAACGCCAACCCCGACTCGATGGTGGCGGCCCTCGACCACGTCGAGAAGCTCGGCGGCTCGCCCTGGCGGCTGGTGCTGGGCGACATGCTGGAGCTGGGCGAAGCGACGGCCGAGGAGCACGACCGGGTGCATCAGCGGGTGGAGTCGATGCGCCGGCGGGAGATGATCGCGTCGGCGGCGTGGGTCGGCGACGCGATGGGCGGACCGAGCGACGATGCGGCGGTGTGGGCGATCGCCGATGGCATCGAGCCGGGCGAGCGGGTGCTGCTCAAGGGGTCGCGTGGGATGCGGCTGGAGCGGGTGGTCGAGCGGCTGACCGCACGCTGGGGAGAACCGCGTTCGAGCCTGGATGCGTTGGGGATGGGCGGGCCGATGCCGGGCGGCGTGGTCCTCGGCCGGTAGGATGCCGCGCGATGCTGGTCTGGCTGCAAGAAGCCCTGCGGGGGCCGATCGACGCGTGGTGGGTGCTTCGGCCGCTGAAGGTGCTGGACTGGGTGGAGTTTCGCGCGGTGGGCGCGGTGGTGTTGGCGTTTGCGCTGGTGATCGCGCTGGGCCCGCGCGTGATCCGCTGGCTGCTGATGCAGAAGATCGGCGACAGCCCCGAGTTCTACAACAAGGACCTCAACGTCCTGATGCAAGGCAAGGCCAACACGCCCACGATGGGCGGCCTGCTCATCTCGGGCGCGATCTTCGTCGTCACGGTCCTGCTGGCCGACCTGTCGAGCTTCTACGTGCTCATGGGCCTGATCGTGCTCGTCGCGCTCACGGCGATCGGCGCGGCGGACGACTGGCTGAAGCTGACCGCAGCAAGGCGTAGCCCGGGGTCGCGCGAGGGGCTGTATTCCTGGGAGAAGTTCGTCCTGCAGGTGGGGCTGGCGGTGGTGATCGCGATCTTCGTCTACCGCTGGGGCGACACCAAGCAGACCGGCGACATCGACCAGACGCTGCGGATGTCGCGGGCGCTGAACCTGCCTTTCCTGAAGAGCTGGGTTTACTCGAACGGCGAGTGGGTGGTGTCGCCGGAGCTGATGGAGCTGCCGCGGTGGCTGTTCATCCTGGTGGCGGTGCTGTTCATCGTGGGCTTTAGCAACGCGGCGAACCTCACCGACGGCATGGACGGGCTGGCGAGCGGGGTGACGGCGATCGTGGCGTTCGCGTTCGCGATCCTGGCGATCATCGCGGGCTACCAGTCGCCGGCGGGGTTTCAGCTGGCCAAGTTCCTGCTCGTGCCGTTCGTGCCGGCCGCTGACGAGCTGGGGGTGATGAGCGGGGCGATGGTGGGGGCGTGCCTGGGGTTCCTGTGGTTCAACTGCGCGCCGGCCCGGGTGTTCATGGGCGACTCGGGGTCGCTGCCGCTGGGCGGTCTGCTGGGCTACATGGCGGTGGTGATCCGCCAGGAGCTGCTGCTGCTGGTGATCGGGGGGATCTTCGTGATCGAGGCGGGGTCGGTGATCCTGCAGGTCGGGTACTTCAAGCTCACCGGCGGCAAGCGCATCTTCCGCGTCGCGCCGATCCACCACCACTTCCACCTCGGCGGCTGGACCGAGCAGCAGGTGGTCGTGCGGTTCTGGCTGATCACGGCGCTGCTGGCGGCGATCGCGATCGGGACAATCAAGCTGCGATAGACGCGATCAGGAGGCGTCGAGACGGGCGACGATCTCGTCGAGCAGGCGTTGCTCGAGCCGTGGGTCGCGTGCGACGCCGTGGTGGTAGCTGCGTTCGGTGACGCCGAGGCGTTGGACGCCGGCGGGGACCTCGTTGAGCTCGTCGATCTTGCGGCGGGGGGCGGTGGAGCGGGTCGGGCGGCGGACGGGGATGGCGAGCTGCTCGATGGCGGCGGTGATGTCGAGGCGGTAGTCCGAGCCGGGCACGGGCTGGCCGGGCAGGACGGTCGGTCGGTCGAACGAGGCGCCGGGCGTGAGGGCGGGCGGCTCGGGGTAGACCGGCAGCGACGCGAGGCCGGGCTCGAGGGGCTGGGCAGGCACGATCTCGACGCGGACGACGCGCTGGCGCTGGGCGCCCGAGGCGGCCAGGGACTGAGGCAGGGTGTTGCCGGTGGCGACCCAGGGCTCGGCGAAGGTGCCGGCGCGGAGCGGGCGGGTGGTGACGACGCCGAAGCGGTGGTCCCGGCGGTCGAGGGTGAAGCCCATGTCGGTCAGGGCGTGGATCGTGGCGGCGTAGACGCGGTCGTAGTCGGCGGCGGGGAAGGTGAGCTCGACGGTGTCGTCGACCAGGCCGGGGTTATCGGGCGCGGGCGTGGCGCAGGCGGGCAGCAGCAGCAGCGCCGGCGCGGCGAGCAGAGGCAGGCCGATCCGGCGGGTCGGGCGGGTTCGACGGGCGGGGTAAGGCGGGACGGGCGGCCGACGGGGCATGGGCGGATGGTACGGGCCGCGGGGCTCAACCGCAGGCCGCGACGTGACGACATCACCTCGGGAGGCGAGTGCGCGATCGCCGAGGGAACGCACCGGCTTGACGACCACCCACCCCCAGCCCGACCGCCCGACCAAGCCCGCCGACTTCTGGCGCGGGTCGCTTTACCGACGGCTGCTGCTGTGGCTCGTGGTCATGGCGGCGATCCCGACGCTGGGGCTGTCGCTGTGGATGGAGCACGCGACCGACTCGGCCATGCGTCGGCTGCACCGCCAGGGCGTGGAGACGACGACCCAGGCCGTGGCGACCGCGCTGTCCGGCCGGCTGGCGGACGGCTGGTCGACGGACGCGGCGGAGGTCATCGAGTCGATCGCGCTGGACGGGCGTGTGGCCGTGGCGATCGTGCTCGACCCCGACCGGCGGATCCTGCACCGGCGGGCGATCGACGCCGACGCGTGGGTGGCGTACGAGCGGCTCATGGACGGCGCGGGCGCGATCGACATCGAGATCGGCCGACCGGTCCGGCTCAAGACCAAGGGCGTCGTGATGGCCCAGCTTCAGCCGGTGTGGAATCGGCCCCCGTCCAACGGTCGCGGGGCGATGACGGCCGGCTCGGACCGCACGCTGGAGGGGTTCGTGGTGCTGGCGCTGCGCGACCGGACGATGCCGATCGTGCGACGCGGCCTGCGGACGGCGCAACTGGTCGGCGGGGGGGTGATCTGCCTGGCGATGCTGCCGATCGCGGCGTGGGGGGCGCGGCAGTGGACGCGGCCGATCGCGCGGATCGACGACGCGGCCGTGCGTCTGGCCGACGGCGAGAACCCCGACCCGCTGCCCGAGGGCCCCGACGAGCTCGGCCAGCTCGGCCGATCGTTCAACGCGATGCACACCAACCTCGACCGCGCCCAGCGCGAGCTGCGCGCCGCCAACCGCGAGCTCGAGGCCAAGGTCGCCGATCGGACCCGCGAACTGGGCGAAGCCAACCGCCGGCTCAAGGCCGAGATGGCCGACAAGGACGCCTTCCTCCGCGCCGTCAGCCACGACCTGGGCGCCCCCTTGCGCAACATCGACGGCATGGCCTCGATGCTGCTCATGAAGTACAAGACCGCGCTCGGCGACGACGCCCTACGCAAGCTCGAGCGTATCTCGGCCAACGCCAAGCTGCAGACCGACCTCATCGCCGACCTGCTCGAGCTCTCCCGCCTCCGCGCCGATCGCGGCAAGCGCGAGCCTGTCGACCTCGACGCCCTCACCCGCCAGATCGTCGGCAGCCTCGACTACGAGCTCACCCGGTACGGCGTCGAGCTCACGATCGAAAACCGCCTGCCCACCGTCACCGCTCAGCGCAACCGCCTGCGGCAGGTCATGCAGAACCTGCTCGACAACGCGGTGAAGTACACCCGAGATCAACCCGTCCGACAGGTCGCCGTCCGCTCGACCCGCAAGGGCAGCGAGCACGTGGTCGAGGTCGTCGACACCGGGTGCGGGATCGAGCCGCGTGACCTGGGCAAGGTGTTCGAGGTCTTCCAGCGAGCGGCTCAGCCGGCCGGCCAGCGCGTCGAGGGCAAGGGCATCGGGCTGGCGAGCGTGCGATCGATCCTCGAGGCGCACGGCGGGTGGATCGAGGTCGAGTCGACGCCGGGCGAGGGCTCGACCTTCCGGTTTGCCCTGCCGGCCGACGCGCCGGCCCTGCCCGATCCGGCCAAGCCGGGCTTAACGGGCGTCGCCTGATCGCCGATGGGCACACCAGCCGACCGACCTGACCCGAGAACGCCTTGAGCCCGACCGACACCCCGAGCATCCTGATCGTCGAGGACGACCCCGACACGGCCGAGCTGATCCTCGAGACGCTGTCGGACCACCTGCCGACCGCCCGGATCGCGCACGCCGACCGCGTCGAGGCCGCCTTGGCGCACGACCTTGACGACCTGGACATCGTGCTGTCGGACATGAACCTGCCCGACGGCACCGGGCTGGACTTCCTGGACGGGGCACTGCAAGCCCGGCCGTCGCTGCCGATTGTGTTCGTCACGGGCGAGGGGGTGCTCGAGCACGCGATCGAGGCGATCCGGCGCGGCGCGTACGACTACGTCGTCAAGGCGGGCGACTACCTGTTCACCCTGCCGGTGATCGTCGAGAAGAACCTGGCGCAGAGCACGCTGAAGGCGGAGAACGAGGCCCTGCGCGAGCGGCTCGAACTGACGCTCGCCGAGGTGCGCGTGAAGAACGAGCAGCTCGAGTCGGCGGTGCAGAAGCTCGAGACGATGGCGGCGACCGACCCGCTCACGGGGCTGGCCAACCGTCGGAGCCTGGGCATGTCGCTCGAGCGCCGCTTCGCCGACTCGCAGCGCCGCGACCGCGACCTGGCGCTGGTGATGATCGATCTCGACGGGTTCAAGCAGCTCAACGACACGCTCGGCCACCAGGACGGCGACCGGGTCTTACAGCTCGCGGCCGAGGCGCTGCAGACCGCCTGCCGCAAGAGCGACGTGGCGGGGCGGTTCGGCGGGGACGAGTTCGTGCTCGTGCTGCCCGACGCCGGCGTCGAGGAGGCGCAGGACGCGGCGGAGCGCGTAGCGGCGGCCTTCGCCGAGCTGATCGACGGGCATCTCGCCCGACGCGAGGCGTGCTGCGGCGTGACCATGTCTCAGGGCGTCGCGACCCGGCTGCACAGCGGGGCGGCGACCCCCGAGGAGCTGATCGCCCACGCCGACCACGCGCTCTACCGCGCCAAGGCGGCGGGCAAACAGCGGACAATGGTGTACAGCCCGTCGGCACAGGCTTAAGTCGGGCCGATTGGTGGATAGGAGGACCCACGTCTTCGGCGGGCGCGGGTGCCGGTAATTTCAAGCCGATGCGCACACTAGACCGATTCTCAATCAGCGGCACCTGGCCCACCGATCGAGTCTGACTGCGCCACGCCTATCGCGCAGCCTGTACCGGGCCCCTCCACGAAGAGTCGCGTGCACAGGCCTCGAGGCCTCGATGTTGTTCCCGAAGACCTCGCCACCGCTCGCCGGCTGCGCAGACCTGCCTTAGGAGGGCCGCTCAGATGAAGCTCAGCAAGACCACCACCTACGCCATCCTGGCGCTCGAGTGCCTGCACACACACGCCGCCGAGACGGGCGCGCCGATGCGGGCCCGCGAGGTCGCCGAGAGCCTGGGCATCCCCACCGACTCGGCGCTCAAGGTGCTGCAGGCGCTCGCCCGCGGCGGGCTGCTCGACAGCACGCTCGGCCGACGCGGCGGCTACCGACCCAAGGCCGACGCCCGCGACGTCTCGCTGCTCGCCGTTATCGAACTCATGGACGGCCCCATCGCCGCCGGCGTGCCCGCGACCGCCAACGCGTCGAGCGCGATCGGCGTCGCGCTCGCGCAGGCCTGCGACGACCTCCGCGATCGCCTCCGCGCCGATCTCGGACGCGTCACGCTCGATCGGCTCATGGACGACGCGTCGGCCGAAACCGCCACGGAACTCGCGCTCGCCGGCTGAGCACGACGACCCCAGCCGAAGCACCGAACCGCGGGCTGTCCCTTAGCGCCAGCTCAAGCCAACCCCTGATCCCTCCGATGCATAGGTGGCCGCGGCAGCGCCTCGCGCGGCCACGGTCCTGTCTGCCCAACTCGGAGGTTCACATGTCCGATCTCGACACCGCGCCCGCTCCGTCGACCGCCACCGACACGACCCATAACCCCGAGGGCGACCTGCTTCAGCTCGTCACCTTCGTCATCGGCGACGAGGAGTACGCCGTCCCCATCCTGGCCGTCCAGGAAATCAACCGGATGCTGCAGATCACGCGCGTGCCCCAGAGCCCGCCGTACGTCGAGGGCGTGATCAACCTCCGCGGCAAGATCATCCCGGTCATCAATCTCCGCGGCCGCTTCGGCATGTCGGCCCTGGAGAACAACGCCGACACCCGCATCATCGTCGTCGAGGTCAGCGACCGCGTCATCGGTTTCACCGTCGACCGCGTCAACGAAGTGCTCCGCATCGACGCCGACATCGTCGACTCGGCTCCGCAGATGGCGTCGGGCGTCGACTCGGAATACATCCAGGGCGTCGGCAAGCTCGAGGATCGCCTGCTGATCCTGCTCTCGCTCGACAAGCTCTTCTCCGCCGAGCAGCTCGACGAGGCCGAGAGCATCGCCCAGGCCGCCGCCTGATCCGGGCTCAGGCGCCGACGACCTTCCCGACCCACGATCCACCCACACGCCCGGAGCCCGACTCTCGATGAGCGCCAACGCCGCCACCTCTCGCGTCAAGCACATGTCCGAAGCGCAGTTCAACCAGCTGCGCACGATCGTTTATGAACGCTCCGGCATCCACTTCCAGGACTCCAAGAAGTACGTCCTCGAGTCCCGCCTGTCGCGCCGCGTCGAAGAGCTCGGGTTCGAGGACTTCGACCAGTACCTGATGTTCCTCACGGCCGGCCCGTACCAGATGGACGAGTTCCAGGAGATGTTCAACCGCATCACCATCAACGAGACCTCGTTCTTCCGAAACGAGCCGCAGCTCGAGACGTTCGAGAAAGAGATCCTCTCCGAGTTGCTCGAGGCACGCAGCAAGACCAAGACCCTGCGCATCTGGTCGGCCGCGTGCTCGTCCGGCGAGGAGCCCTACACCCTGGCGATGCAGGTCCACCGCAGCCTGGGCGTCCGCCTGGCCGACTGGCGGGTCGAGATCCTCGGCACCGACATCTCCGAGAAGGTGCTGATGCAGGCCCAGTCCGGCGTTTACACGCACTACGCCGTGCGGTCCGTCAACCCGATGATCATGTCGCGCTACTTCCGCCAGGAAGGCAACGAGTACCACCTCGACCCGAGCATCAAGTCGATGGTGCACTTCGAGAAGCTCAACCTCAAGGACCGCCACGCAGCCAAACGCTTCGGCAAGTTCGACATCATCTTCTGCCGCAACGTGTTGATCTACTTCGACGACGACATGCGCACGCAGGTCATCAAGACCTTCCACGACCAGCTCAACGACGACGGCACGCTGCTGATCGGGCACTCCGAGTCGCTGCGGACGCTGGACGTGCCGTTCGAGTCGCTGTCGATGCCGCAGGCGTTCGCCTACCGCAAGGCGTTCGCGACCGGCGACGCATCCGCCGCCAGCACCGCCGCGGCAACGTCCAAGCCGAGCTTCGGCGCGAGCAAGCCGAGCACAAGCACGACGACCAAGAGCACCTTCACGCCCAAGCCCGCCGGCGGCGCACCGCGCTTCCAGGGGCTGGGCCAGATGGGCGGCGGGGCCTGATTCGCACACGGAGGCACCATGAGCGCTGAACTCGACCCCAGCCTGATGCAGGACTTCCTCACCGAGGCGGCCGAGCTGATCGAACAGCTCGACGCCGACCTGGTGAAGCTCGAGGCCGCCGAGCCCGGCGACGTCGGCGAGCTGTGCAACGCCTGCTTCCGCGCCCTGCACACCATCAAGGGCGCGGCCAGCTTCCTCGGCCTGGGCCCGATCATCACCTTCGCCCACGCCGCCGAGGACGCGCTCAACCGCCTGCGCAAGGGCGACATGGCGATCACGCCCGAGATCATGGACGCGATGCTGCGGTCGGCCGACGTCGTCCGCGAGCAGATCGAGGCCCTCACTAACGGCGACGAGGCCGCCGAGGGCCCGGCCGACCTGATCGCCCAGCTGCACCAGATCTCCGAGGGCAACGCCGACGACGCGGGAGCGGCCCCCGCCGACGAGAGCACCAGCCCCGAAGCCGCCGCATCGGCCGGCGACGCGGTCACGACCAACGGCACGACCAGCCGGCCGCTCGACCTGCCGCCGCAGAAGGCCGACCTCGTCGACTTCATGGTCGCCGACCTCCGCGACTACCTCGCCGAGCTCGACGGCGTGTTCGAGCAGCTCGCCAACGACGCCACGCGTGAGGACGCCGCCAGCCAGCTGGGCGACATCGGCGAGAACCTCGCCAAGACCGCCGACTTCTTCGAGCTCGACGACCTGACGCGCGTCGTCGCTGTCTTCGCCACCGCCGCCGAGCGCATCAACGAGGCCCCCGACGAGATCGTCGACGAGCTGGCCATCCGCCTGCGGGCCGCGCACCGACTCGTCGACCAGCAGGCCGAGGCCCTCACCGGCTCGCGCGTGCTCGAGTGGCCGCTGGACGTCTTCCTGGAGCGCGTCGCGAGCCTGGCCGCGCTCGAGCAGATCGAGCCGCAGTTCGTCGGCCTCCACGAGGGAGACATCGACAACGTCATGGCCCTCGACGGCCTGGTCCGCGACGACTACCCCGTCCCCGCCGCCAACACATCCACGGCCGACACGCCATCGCCCGCCGCCGAGAGCAACACGCCCGCCGAGAGCGAGCAAGCCACCCCGCCCGCGGCGGGTGAACCCGAGAAGGCCACCAAGCCCGACGCCAAGGCCGATGGCAAGTCCGCTCCCGCCGGCAAAGCCGTGGTCGAGCAGACCATCCGCGTCGAGGTCGGCCGGCTTGAGTCGCTGCTCAACCTCGTCGGCCAGCTGGTCCTCAACAAGAACCGCGTCCTCGCCCTGACCCGCGACCTTCAGCTCGAAGAGACCCGCCTTCAACCGGAGTTCAAGGAGCAATTCGCCGGCGCCGCGTCCGAGCTCGACCACCTCATGGGCGAGCTGCAGGTCAGCGTCATGCGCACCCGCATGCAGCCGCTGGCCAAGCTGTTCGACCGCTACCCGCGCGTGATCCGCGACATCGCCCGCGCGACCGACAAGAAGATCGACCTGGTCATCGAGGGCAAGGACACGGAGGTCGACAAGTCCGTGCTCGAACAGCTGGCCGACCCCCTGGTGCACCTGCTGCGCAACGCCGCCGACCACGGCGTCGAGGCGCCGGCCGACCGCGTCGCCGCCGGCAAGCCCGAGACCGGCAAGATCACCCTCAAGGCCGAGCACCAGGGCAGCCACGTCCGCGTCGCCATCACCGACAACGGCAAGGGCCTGGACCGCGAGGTCATCGGCAGCAAGGCCGTCGAGCGCGGCCTCACCACGCCCGAACACCTCGCTCAGCTCTCCGACGACGACGTCTTCCGCTTCATCCTCGAGGCCGGCTTCTCCACCGCCAAGCAGGTCTCCGACCTCTCCGGCCGCGGCGTCGGCATGGACGTGGTCAAGACCAACATCGCCAAGGTCAACGGCACGATCAATATCACGTCGACCAAGGGCCAGGGCTCCACGATGGAGATCCTCATCCCGCTGACCGTGGCGATCATGCCCGCGATGGTCGTGCGGGTCGGGCGCAACCGCTACGCGATCCCGCTGCAGTCGATCGTCGAGATCGTCAAGCCCGACCAGGTGCACAACGTCGGTGGCCGGCCGGTGCTGCGGCTGCGGGACAAGGTGATGCCGCTGCTGGACCTGTCGGCTTGCCTGGACGAACCGGTCGAGCCCGAGGCCGGGCGCTTCGCGGTGATCGTCGGCGTCGGGGGCCAGACGGCCGGGATGCTGGTCGACGCCCTGATCGGCCAGCAGGAGATCGTGATCAAGCCGCTCGACGACGGGTACGCCAAGGGCGGGCCCTACTCGGGCGCGACGATCCAGGAAGACGGCGGCGTCAGCCTGATCCTCGACGTGATCAAGCTGATGCGAGGCGGCGGCAATGCCGCGGCACCGCCAATGCGGGCGGCCGCTTGAGCCGATGAATATCTGACCCGACCAACTCAGGAGTGAACCCGTGGATCAAAGCTACATCCTCCCCTTCGTCAAGTCCGTGCAGAACGTCTTCGAGACCATGCTGCAGCTGCCGGTCGAGGTCGGCGAGCCGAGCCTCAAGCAGAACCCCTCGCCGCAGTACGACGTGTCGGGCATCATCGCGATGTCGGGCGACGTCGAGGGATCGATCGTGCTCAGCTTCCCGACCAGCTGCGCCGAGCGGGCCGTCGGCCTGTTCACCGGCATGGAGCTCGAGGCCGGCGACGCCGACTTCCCCGACGCCATCGGCGAACTGGTCAACATGGTCTCGGGCGGCGCCAAGGCGCAATTCACCGGCAAGCAAGTTTCGATCTCCTGCCCCACGGTCGTGATCGGGGCCAACCACGAGGTGCACGGCGGCAAGGACCTTGTCTGCATCCGCATCCCGTGCGTCAGCGACGTCGGCGAGTTCAACGTCGAGGTCGCCCTCAAGCAAGCCGCCGTCGAGGCCGCGGCCTGATCCCCACCACCACGACTCAACAGGGCACCGCCCAAGGAGCAACACCATGCGCGTGATGCTGATCGATGACTCCAAGACCATGCGAAACATCCAGAAGGGCATCCTCACCCAGCTCGGCCACACCGAGCTCGAGGAAGCCGCCGACGGGCTCGACGCCCTCGGCAAGCTCGACGCCTTCAACCCCGAGCTGCTCCTGGTCGACTGGAACATGCCCAACATG
>JBCCZA010000047.1:0-18821 GCA_039188455.1 Planctomycetota bacterium | reverse complement strand
CCGTGGATGTGCGGGAAGAGATGCCACGGGGTGTAGACCTCGACGTGGACCTCCATGTGGTGCAGGTCGCCGATCAGTCCTTTGTCGATGAGGTCGCGTGCGGCCATGGTGAAGGGCGCGAAGCGGAGCTGGCAGTTGATCGCCGCTTGCAGCCGATTGCGACGGCAGGCATCGCGGATGGCGAGCGTCTGCGTCCAGTCGTCGCCCATCGGCTTCTGGATCAGGACGTGCGACCCCGCCGGCAGCGCGTCGAGCACTCCGACGAACTGGGGGGGCATCAAGGCGAGGTCGAACACCGCGCCATCGGGCGCGCCCGCGACCGCGTCTTCTACCGTGGCGTAGACGTTGGGGATGCCGAACTCTTCGGCCAGCTTCTCGGCCTTGGCGACGGTGCGGTTGTAGATGCCGTGGACCGGAAACCCGGCCATCCGATAGGCGGGCAGGTGGGCGTCGTGAACGATGCCGCCGGCGCCGAAGATGACAATCGGCGCGGGGTTGTCGGGCAGGATGGGCTTGTAGGTGATGTCCATCGGTCGGTTCCGGGGCGATCAGTTCGGGGCTGGCTTGAGGCCTGTGGCGAGGCAGTTACATGCCGTCGATCTTCGCCTGCGCCCGCTGCAGCAGTGCTTCGATGGGCTCGTCCGTACCGATCGTCTCGACGACGAGTTGATCGATCGCCGCGGCGACGGTCGACCAATCGGCCAGGCGAGGAAGCGTGCGGGCGTTGGCGTGCAGCGCTTCGAGCCGGTGATAGAACGGCACTTCACGGTTGATATCGGGGTCGTGCCAGCTGCTGACTCGGCAGCCGGTGCCGCCGTTGAGCGTGAGACGCTTGTCGCTGGCCGCCGTGGTCGCGAAGCGGATGAAGTCGTAGGCGACCTCGGCGTGCGGCGAGCCGGCGCCGACGACGTACATCCAGTAGCAGTTCAGCGAAGCGCTGGCGTGGCCGGGCGCGGCGGGGATGTCGGCGATGTCGAGCTTGCCCTTGACCTTTGAGTCCGGCGCAACCTCGGCCATCCCGGCGAAGCCGAACCAGTTGACCATCATCGCGATCTCGCCCTGCGCGAAAGTCAGGCCCGACTGCACCGAGTCCATCTCGGCGCACTTCGGGTGAACCGCCGACGTGTCGCGCAAGACCTCGCGGTAGAAGGTCAATCCTTCGAGGGCTTCTTTCGAGTCGACGACGACGCGGCCGTTCTCGTCGACGAGTTCGCCGCCTCGGGTCCAGACCTGAATCGCCAGGTCGAAGACGGTGTTGTGGCCGTCGGGATAAGCGGCGAAGACCGTGCCGTACAGGTTCTGCTCGGGGCGTTGGAAGAAGCAAGCGACCTCGACGAAGTCGTCCCAGGTCTTCGGCGGGGCGAGATCTTTGCCGTTCTTGGACCTGAAGTCGGCCTGCTCCTTCGGGTCGTTAAACAGGTCCGTGCGGTAGATCAGGCACTCGGGGCCGTCGTGGAACGGCAGGCCGACGATCGCGTCGCCGAAGTCCTGGAAGCCGAGCATCGAGTCGGTCCAGCCCGATGGGAAGTCGTCCGGTGGGTTCTGCCGGATGTACGGCTTGAGGTTGAGCAAGGCCCCGGTGGCGTGCGCCTCGGCGATGAAGTCCGTGTTGAGGTGAGCGACGTCCCAGTCGCCCTTCTTCAGCCCGCCGTTACCGATCAACGCGTCGTAGAGCGGGTGCAGGTCCATCGGCACGGGCTCGAACTTGAGCGTGCAACCGGTTTGCGCACAATAGGCGTCCCACGTCTCCTGCGCACTCCGCTCGAACGGGTCGAACTGCCTGATGGCGAAACGGAAGGTTTCCTGGCGCGTCGTCGTCATGATCAGCTCGGCTTGAGTTGATAGGTGGCGTCGAGTTGGGCGTTGTGCTCGCCCAGGCCGCACGAGCCCATCGAGAACTTGAGCCGCTCGCCGTCCAGGCGGATCGGGCAGCAGGAGGTCTGGTAGGTCGAGCCGGCGCCGCGCTGCACTTCCTGGATCATGTCCAGCACCTCGAAGCCCTCGGTTGCCATCAACTGAGCCCAGTCCATAACGCCGGCGCACCAGATGTCGGCGGGTTCGAGGACGTCGAGCCAGGCCTGCGTCGGCTTGGTCTTGAGGTGCGCGGCGAGGATGGCCTTGATGGCGTCGCGCTCGCCGAACCAGCTGTCGGGGGTCTCGTACTCGAGCAGCGCGGAGCAATCGAGCAGCTCGCCGAGCTGCGGCACACGCCCCATCGCCAGGGCCAGGTGGCCATCGGCGGTCTCGTACACGCCGTAGGGCGCGCCGAGCAGCGCATGGGCGTTGTTGCTGGCGGTGCGTTGCGGCAACTCGCCGTCGTGGTGGTACACGGTGATGGGCTCGAACTGGAAGTCGGCCATCGCCTCGATCATGTTGACCTCGACGAGAGCACCTTCGCCGGTGACGCCGCGGCGGACCAGCGCCGCCAGGATGCCGTGCACGAGTAGCCCGCCGGACCAGATGTCGGCCACCGCCAGTCCCATCGGGACCGGGCCCGCGTCGGCGTTGCCGCTCAGCCAGGCCGCGCCGGTCATCGCCTGCACCAGCAGGTCCTGCCCCGGCTTGTCGGCCCACGGCCCTTCGTCGCCGTAGCCGGAGATCGTCGCGTACACCGCGCGCGGGTTGATCTTCTTGACCGTCTCGTAGTCCAGCCCCAGGCGCTCGATCACGCCCGGTCGGAAGTTGTGCATCACCACGTCCGCCTGCTCGATCAGCTTCTTGACCTTCGCCAGGTCGTCCGCGTCCTTGAGGTCCGCGGCGTAACCGAGCTTGTTGCGGTTGATGGCGTGGAAGATCGTCGAGTCACCGTCGATCATCGTGTCCGAGACGTACAGGTGCCGGCAGATGTCGCCCGTCTCCGGTCGCTCGACCTTCACGACCGTCGCGCCTAGGTCGGCCAGGCGCAGGGAAGCGGACGGGCCCGAGAGGAACTGGCTGAGGTCGACAACGAGATGGTCTTGCAGCGGGAGGTCCATGCGTCAGGTCAGCCTTTCTTCTCGACCTGGTCCGCGAAGGCGGCGGGGTCGCGGTACTTCACGGTCTGCAGGTGCTCGGCGTAGAGCACGAGCTCGCCCTGGCCGTCCTCGCCAACCTTGAACACCTCGTAGCTGACCGTGATCAGCCCCATCTCGGCGTACTTGGGCCGTTTCGCGAGGTGCGTGCGGATGGTGTAGATCGTGTCGCCGATGAACACCGGCTTGATGAAGCGCAGCTTGTCGTAGCCGTAGCTGAAGGTGTGGACGTTGTTGTTGGCCATCAGCCCCAGGCCGAGGCTGAAGACCATCGCCCCGGCGACGAGGCGCTTGCCGAACAGGCCGTCGTTCTCCGCGAAGGTCTGGTCCCCGACGTAAGGGTGCATGTCCAGCACGAGGCCGTTGAAGAGCATGGCCTCGCCCTCGGAGATCGTGCGTCGGATCGAGCGGTCCTTGCGGCCGAGCTCGAAGTCCTCGTACAGCCAGTCCTCGACGTTGTAGGCCGGGACCTCGGCGTGCTCGGCGGGAGGCGTGGACTCAGGCATCGAGCATCTCCGCGTGGATACGGTCGTTGTCCTGGCCGACGCGCGGGGCGGCGGCTTCGCAGAACAGCCGCTCGCCGTTGATCCGCACCGGGCAACGCAGCGTCTTCACCGGCGGTGCGCCCTCTCGCGTGACGGTCTGATCCATCTCAAGCGTCTGGTAGCCGGGGTGCTTGGTGAGCTCGTCGTAGTCCATGACCGCGGCACACCACACGCCCGCCGGCTCCAAGCAGTCCAGCCACGCCTGCGTGTCCTGCGTGACCAGGTGCTCCGCGATGATCGCTCGGATCTCGTCCGCCGACTCAAACGCGCTGCGCTCGCCCGCCAGCTCGCCGAGCTCCGGGTGTTCCAGCGTCTCCGCCAGCCGAGCCAAATCGCCCATCGCCAGCGCGAGAAACCCATCGGCAGTCGGGTAGATGCCGTACGGCGCGCCTTGGTAAGGGTGCGCCGCGGAGACGGCGCTGCGGACGGGCGGACGCTTGCCGTCGTTGAGGTACGTGGTGAGGGCCTCGAACTGCAGGTCGATCAACGATTCGAGCAGGCTGACCTCGATCTTGGCGCCCTGCCCGGTCTTCCCGCGTCGGACGAGCGCGGCGAGGATGCCCTGCGTGAAGTGCACGCCGCAGATGCCGTCGGCGACTGCGGTGCCGATGGGCGTGGGCGCGTCGCCGTGCTTGCCGGTGAGGTGCTGGATGCCGCTCATCGACTGAGCGAGCAGGTCCTGGCCGGGCTTGAGCTTCCACGGGCCTTCCGTGCCGTAGCCGGTGACCGAGGCGTAGATCATGCGCGGGTTGATGTCCCGCACGCTGTCGTAGTCCAGGCCGATCTTCTCCATGACGCCCGGGCGGAAGTTGTGCGTCATCACGTCGGCCTGGCCGATGAGCTTTTTCACGGCGGCCAGGTCGTCGGGGTCCTTGAGGTTGGCCGCGAAGGACTCCTTGCCGCGGTTGATCGTGTGGAAGACGAGGCTATCGCCGTCCACATAGATGTTCTTGGTGGCGAGCTGTCGGCAGGCCTCGCCGGTCTTGGGGCGTTCGACCTTGATGACGCGGGCGCCCAGGTCGGCCAGCCGCAGCCCGGCCCAGGGGCCGGCGAGGTACTGACAGAACTCCAGGACGATGAGGCCTTCGAGCGGGCGAGTCATGAGGGGCCTGACTGTTTCGAGTCGCGATACATCCGGTTGAGCGTGTCGAGCGTGGCTTTGGGGTCGCCGCCCTTCATCATGTACGCGCGGACCGCCACGCCGCCGCCGTCGCGTCCCTGGAACTCGAGCCCCCCGGGATAACGCGGCCGCAGGTACGCACGGTCCAGGCAAGGCAGGGTGTCTCGGAAGTAGTCGAGGGTGCGTCGGTTGTTCTCGTCGTCGGTCCAGGCGAGGCGGTGGCCGGGCTGGCCGCCGTTCTCGACGTATTGCGTCTGCTGGTAGCCGGCGCCGGCCGCGAGCTCGGCGTAGGCCGCGGCGATGTCCCGATGCTCGCACGCGCTCGAGATCGCCAGCCCGGTACCGCCGAGGGTGGTCCGAAGCGGGTGGCCTCGGAACGAGACGACGTCGCCGAACTTCAAGACCCGCCGGGCGTAGCCGCGGCGCGAGTAGTTCGAGTACCCGTAGGCGAACGGGCAGTAGGCGAAGCGGTCGGTGCGCGTCATCTGCTCGTAGACGTTGATGGGGTTCCAGTCGAAGATCGCGGGGTCTTGGTGAGAGGCCAGCTCGCGGAGCCGCTCGAGCGCCTCAACGCCGTCGGCCTCGGCCACCATGATCTCGTCGTCGGGGAACAGCTCGACGCCGGGGCGGGCGCAGAGCATGTAGAAGTTCATCAGCGCGTCCTGCGGGATGCCCGGCATGGCCACGAGCCCGCGCTGCGCGATCGCCAGCAGGTCGTCCCAGGTCTTCGGTGCCGTCAGACCGTGCTCTTGCAGGATGTCCGGCCGCCACGACGCCACCGGGGTCGCCGCGTCGATGGCCAGGGCCCACTGACGACCGCCGTAGCGGTAGCTCTCGTGCGACGGCCCGACCGAATGTCGTGCCTGGTCGTCGAGGAAATCTGCCGAGAGCACGTCCTCCATCGCGACCAGCACGCCTGCGCTTGCGGCGTGGCCGGCCCAGGGGTGGTCGATCACCAGCAGGTCGTAGGCCCGGCTGAGCTCGTCCAACGACTGATCGGCGAACTCCTGCAGCGAGCGCGACTCCCAGCGGATGGTGACGCGCGGGTGCAGCTCGCGGAATCGTTGCGCCGCGGCGACCAGCGGGACGAGACCGCGCGTGTGGTTCCAGGTGATGCCCTTCAGGGCGACGTCGGGATGAGCTTGAGGCACGTGGCGGACCGAAAAGATTCTGTCTGGTGAATAATAATTCCGTCCGCTGAATATATCAGGTATCGTTGCCCAGGCAAGCTCATGTCGAATCCACGCCAGCCCAACCCCAATCCGACCTATCCCGTGCCAGCCCTGGAGCAGGGGCTCGGGCTGCTGGAGCTCGTCCTGACCAGCGGGGAGGCGATGACGCAGCGGCAGATCGCCAAGCGGCTCGACAAGCCCGCGAGCACGGTGTTTCGCCTGCTGGCCTGCCTCGAAGGCCGCGGATACGTCCAGCGCGACGCCGATACCGGCGTCTACCGGCCGACGCTGCACCTCTACGGCCTGGCCCAGCTGTACCCGGCGCAGCGCCGTTTCCGCGAGGTCGCCGCCGGGCCGATGCGCGAGCTGACCGAAACACTGGGCGAGTCCTGCCACCTCTCCGTGCTCGACCACGGGCAGGTGCGGGTGATCGCCAACCACCCAAGCCCCCACGCGCACTCGCTGAACGTCCGTCCCGGCTCGGTCTACCCCCTCGCCGACGCATCATCGGGCAAGCTGCTGCTCGCACACATCCCCGAAGACCGCGCCTGGGCGATCGTCGAGAGCAACGCCACCGCCGAGCAAGCCGAGACGCTCGATCGTGCCGAGTTCATGCGATCGCTCCGGCGCCTCAAGCGCGACGGCCACTGCGTCGTGCCCAGCGCTCTGACGCCCGGCGTCTTGGACGTCGACGTCTATCTCGACTGCGACTGGCTCGATGGCGGTGTCGTCCTGGCCGTGCCTTGCTTGAAGAAGTGGAGCCGAAGCGAGCAGCGCGACGTCGTCCTGCCCGCCACCCGTCGAGCGGGCGAGCGTATCGCCGCCATCTTCCGTCAATCCAGCGGAGCAGCATCAGATGTTTGAGACCATTCACTACGAGGACTACGAGCTCGATCACCGCCGGACCACGCTCGGGCGGACCCTCACCGAAGCCGACATCCTCCTCCACGCCGGGCAGACCGGCGACTTCTTCCCGCACCACATGGACGCCGAGTGGTGCGCGACGCAGGACTTCCAGCAACGCATCGTCCATGGCACGCTGACGTTCTCCGTCGGCGTCGGGCTGACGGCCACGGTCATCAACCCGGTCGCCATGAGCTACGGCTACGAACGGCTGCGGTTCATCAAGCCGGTTTTTATCGGCGACACGATCCGCACGACGGTGACCATCACCGACAAACGCGACCACAAGAAACCGGGCTACGGCCTGGTGACCGAGCACCTCGACGTCATCAACCAGAAGGATGAGACCGTGCTGGTCTGCGATCACCTGCTGATCGTGCAGAAGCGTCAGGACGGCTGATGCCGACCGAAGGAGTCGAGGCAGTACCTGGGATGACCCGCTTCGGCTTTCGCCATCGACGGCCTCGCGCGTCGTCGCCGAGCCCCAGCCCGCCGAGCGCTTGCGTCGCCGATGGAGGCGATTCGGTTCCACCGATATGATCGGCATCAGTGATCGCACCCCCATGTGGGCACGCCATGCCGACCGCTCAGCCAATTGAAACTCGCTTCGCGACGTGCGGCGTCTACGTGTTTGAGAGCCACCACGCGGCCGACTTCCGGATGAAGGCCGACCGCTGGGACTTCCACAAGCTCTGCGTGATTCAGCAAGGACGCGGGCGGATTGTCCATGAAAACGGGACCGCGTCGGTGGCGTCCAACGACGTTATTTTCATGCCCGCGTTGTCGCGGCACAAGTTCGAGGACGATCCGTCCGACCCGCTGAGCCTCATGATGGCGTGCTACTACGAAGCCAAGGTGATGGGCGACGTGCCTTGGGCGGAAACGGCCCGTTCGTTCGGCGATCGGTTTCCGTGTGCGACCGCGTTTCCCCTCCACGACTCTTATCGCACCACCGTCGTGACAAATGCCTTCCAGGCGATGCTGCTGGAGCAGACCCGCCAAACGACGGGATGGGAGGAGATGGTCTGCACGCAGCTGCTTGGGGTCATGATCTTCCTGGCCCGGATCAACGCGCAGCGCCAGGCGTTCGCCGACCAGGACCCGGAAGAACGACGCTTCGCCGCGAGCATGGACTTGCTGGACAACGAGTTTCAACGGCCGATCCGCGTCGAAGAGCTCGCCGAGGTCGCGGGCCTGACCTATCGGGCGTACACCCACCGCTTCAAACAGGTCCACGGCCAGACCGTGACGCAGTACCTCACCCGGATGCGTATCGACTACGCCAAGCTCCGTCTTATTAAGTCCGGCAACGTGTTGCATTCCGCCGCTCAGGCCGGATTCGGCGATCTCGCTCACTTCTATCGGGTCTTTAAGCGCGCCACCGGCATCACGCCGCGCCAGTTCTTGGATGCGCAGTCGCGGCAAGACTGAACCCGGGGCTGGGGTCCGCGACGCCCCAACACGCCGAATGCGCAAGTAAATTAAACCGGATCGGCAAAGCCTTAACGGCCTTCGAATCCTATACCTAAACCGCTCAGGGACAGTCCCGCGTGGGTGTCCCCGCTGAATCGTGCAGCGGCCTATCCCCGCCTGTTGCGCCTCGAACAGACAACGATTGCCGCCAATCGATGGCCTCCCGCAAATGCCCCGCGAACGCCGCCCAAGACGGTACCCGGCGATGTGACCGACTCCGGCGGGGGGCAAGACAGATCGCTGGCGGCGGGCCAGACCCAAGCGGACCTGATCCTGACCGACAGACCCGTTCCACGAAGTCGAAAGCAAGATCGTCTTGACCACCGTCATGACCAGGCAATCCACCCCAACTCTCGCTGCATCGCCAGCGGCGGTTCCTCCCGAGCCGCTACGCGCCAAGCGCATGTGGGAGTTGCCCACGTCGTTCGACGCCGGACAGATCGAGCAGCTCGCCCCCGGCGTGTGGTCGGGATTCGACGGAGTATCGCTGGTGGACCTGCCGATGGGCGCTGCCTTCGCGCCGCTGCACAAGGTCCTCTGGCGCTACCGCATGCGGCGGCGCGGCAAGAAGATCGGCCGTTCCAAGCTGGCGCGGGCGGCGGCGAGCGAGATGGTGCGGTCGGGCGTGCGGCTGCTGACCGAGAAACGCCTGCGCAACAACCTCGATCGCCTGGCGATGCTCCCGGAAGACACGGAGCGGGTGCTGCACCTGTCCGCGCAGATGCGTGGTCGACGCGAGATACGCCGCCGGGCGCGCGAGGCGGCCGTACGGGGCGTGAATGAGTTCATGGTGATGAGCGGCGGCGGGGTCTTTCAGCAGATCGATCGCCTATGGAAGCGGCACCCCTTGACGGGCTGGACCCACGCCCGGGCCTGGAAGCCCATCCACCGCCTCGCCGGGCGGGTCGATTCGGCGGGCGTGCTCAAAGAGCTCGGGCGGATGCTTGTCGACGGCGAGCTGCCGCCCGACTGCCGCGTCTCCTTCGTGGTCAACCCCAACCACCCACACCCGGAGATGGAACTCGACAAGCTGCGAGCCAAGGCCGAGGCGGTTCGTGCGTTCAACCCCGACTTCACGGGGGTGCGGCTCTACGCTCAGCCTACGCTGTACGCCTTCGACGCCGCCGATCCCGAGATGTCGGGCGGCGTCTCGACCTGGGAAGTCAACGCCTCGGCCGACGCCGCCTACCGCGCCTTCTACGAGAAGGTCTACGGCGGCATCCTCCCGACCTCGGTGGAATTGATCATCGGCATGCCGGCCTTCGGGTCGGACTACCAGGTCGACTTCTGGTCCTACCTGGTCGGGCGAAGCGACGCCCGCGCACAGGCGCTCTTCGACGCCTATCACCGCGTCTACGACCCGAACAACAAAGCCGACTTCCTCAATATGCGGGCCCGATGGATCGAAGCCGCGGTTGAGCACGGGCGCGACCTGGCTCTTAGCCTCGCCCTCGAGTCCTATGGCTTCATCTTCCAGCCCGCGACGCGGACCTTGACCACCAAGCCCTTTCAGTCGGCGTTGGACCATCTCGATCGTCTCGAAGAAAGCCAGCCGAGCCTCTGAGGGCGGCGGATACTTTGCCTCACCGCCTCGCCCCTTCAACAGATTTCCTGACTCAGGATCCGACTTATGACCACCCATTCCCCAGAGAACCTCGACACCAAACTCCAGGGTTACGACAGCCCCGTGGAGATGCTCCGGCACGCCCAGACCGGCGGCTACGACTTCCCGTTCGCGCCCCAGTACACCAACTGGCGTGACGAGCAGGCGGCCTGGCAAGACAGCGTGGTCCTCTTCGACCAATCGTTCCACATGACCGACGTCTATTTCGAGGGGCCCGACGTCAAGAGGCTGCTCTCCGACGTGGCGGTCAACACGATGTCTAACTTCGCCGCCAACAAGGCCAAGCAGATCGTGACCTGCAACCCAGACGGACACGTCATCGGAGACGCGATCCTTTTCGGGCACACCGACAACAAAATCAGCATCGTCGGGCGGCCGAGCGTCCCCAACTGGGTTCACTTCCAGGCCGAAACCGGAGACTACGACGTGGAGGTCACGCGCGACGAACGCACGGTCAGCAATGACGGCAGCCGGCTGATCTACCGGTATCAGATCCAAGGGCCCAACGCCCTGGGCCTGATCCAGAGCGTCCACGAGGGCCCATTCCCGGACATCAAGTTCTTCAACTTGGGTGACCTCAGAATCGCCGGCAAGCACGTCCGGGCGCTGAACCACAACATGTCGCGCATGGGCGGCCTCGAGCTGCACGGCCCGGTCGCGGACGGCCCCGCGGTGCTCGACGCCCTGCTGGCCGCGGGGCCCGAGCACGGGCTGCTGCGGGGCGGGAGCCGAGCCTATTCGACGGTCTCGCCGGAGAGCGGCTGGATCCCCTCGCCGATGCCCGCGATCTACGCCGGGGACGACATGAAGCCGTATCGGCAGTGGCTGTCAGCCGACGGGTTCGAGGGCAGCGCATCGTTGGGCGGGAGCTTCTACGCCGACGACATCGAGTCGTACTACCAGACGCCGTGGGACCTGGGGTACGGCCGACACGTCAAGTTCGACCACGACTTCATCGGCCGCGCGGCGCTCGAGCGCCTCGCGGACCAGCCCCACCGCAAGAAGGTCTGGCTGAGATGGAACGACGAAGACGTCTCGTCCGTCTTCGCCAGCCAGTTGGGCAGCGGCGAGCGATACAAGTACATGGAGACGCCAAACGCCTATTACGCCATCCTCCCGTTCGACCGGGTGATGCGTGGCGACGAGATGGTTGGCCTGTCGACCTACACCGTGTACACGGTCAACGTCGGCGGGTGGTTCTCGCTGGCGATGATCGACGAGGCGGCCGCCGTCGACGGATCCGAGCTGACCGTGGTGTGGGGCGAAGAGGACGGCGGGTCGAGCAAGCCCATCGTCGAGCGTCATCGGCAGAAAGAGATCCGCTGCACCCTGTCGACCCAACGGCTCAACGAAGACTGAGCGGCGAAGACCCATGAGCACACCGACCCACGGCCTGCGGCTGATCGCGACCTGCGGCGACCGGGTGGGGATCGTGGCACGGGTGGCCACCTTCCTCGCCGAGAACGGCGCATCGATCACCGAGGCCAATCAGCACGAGGCCCACGAGACGCAGATGTTCTTCATGCGCTACGTGATCGACTACCCGTGCGACGCCGATCCCGTGGCCAGCCTGGGCATGCGTTTCAAGCCGATCGCCGAGGAATTAGGGATGGAGTGGCGACTGACCGCCGTGGCCCGCAGGCAGCGGGTCGCGATCTTTGTCAGCAAGTTCGACCACTGCCTCGCCTACCTCCTTCACCGATGGAAGGTGGGCGATCTGAATTGCGATATCTGCTGCGTCGTATCCAACCATGACGACCTGCGCGAATTGGTGGAGTGGTACGGCATCCCGTACCACCACATCTCGGTGCCTAAAGAAGCCAAGGCCAAGGAGGACGCGTTCGAGCGCACCGCCGACTGCATCCAAGAGGCGGACCCGGACACGATCGTGCTGGCGCGGTACATGCAGATCATCCCGCCCTGGCTGTGCAGCCGTTACCGGCATCGGATCATCAACATCCACCACAGCTTCCTGCCATCTTTCATCGGCGCCAAGCCCTATCACCAGGCCATGGCGCGGGGAGTCAAGCTGATCGGAGCCACCTGCCACTACGTGACCCAGGACCTCGACGCCGGACCAATCATCGAACAGGACGTCGTCCGAGTTCACCACCGTCACACCATCCAGGACATGATCCGACTTGGCAAAGATGTCGAGAATACGGTTCTGGCCAAGGGGTTAAGGTGCCACCTCGAAGATCGCGTCCTGGTGGATGGCAATAAGACAATCATGTTCGAATAGGCGAGCGCTGCTTCTTCACGCCGTTGTATCGCGTTGCGCACCGCAACACTCGGAGCTCAGACCGCGTGGCCGAAGGGCAGGCCAGCGAGTCGTCCAAGGCCCCGCCTAGTCCGAGAGCGCGCGGGACGCGGCGGCCCGGCCGTCGGCGATGGCGTGTACGACCAGGCTCGCGCCCCGCCTCATGTCGCCCGCGAGGTAGATGTGCTTTCGCGCTCGCCGACGCTCGGGATCGACCCCTCCCAAGCCCAAAGCCTTCACGAGGCCGCCGCTGTCGTGCCCTTCAAAGCCGATGGCCAGGATCGCCAGGTCGACGTTCAGGTGGGTCCGATCGGTTTGCCCCGATAGGTGGGCGCGTTCGATGGAGAGGCGGGCCAGCCGCCGCGGCCGGCCCGAGCCGTGGAAGGCCAACGGCTTAACGCCAAAGGCGCGGGGCTCGCGGCCGTGGATCGCCAGCCCCTCGGCGTGGGCGTAATCGAGGGTGTACGTTCCCGGCGGGCCGGGCCAGGGGTGGCGGGCGTCTCGCGAGTCGGGCGGGGGTTGGCGGCGAGTGATGTTGACGACGTCGGCGGCGCCTTGGCGCAACGCGGTCGCGATGCAGTCGGCGCCGGTGTCGCCGCCGCCGATGACGACCACGCGCTTGCCGGCGGCGTCGAGCGATGGCGGAAGGGAGTAGCCGTGGGAGCGCTTCGACGCGGCGGCGTCGAGATAGTCCATCGCCATGCACACGCCGTCGAGGTCGCGGCCGGGCAGCGCCAGGTCACGCCCCGCCGATGCGCCGGTGGCGAGGATCGTGGCGTCGTGCTCGGCGGCCAGCTTGGCGGGGTCGATGGTGCCGCCAACGGCGCTGTCGACTCGGAAGTCGACGCCCGCCCGGGCCATGAGCTCGACCCGGCGCGCGACGACGGCCTTGTCGAGCTTCATGTTGGGGATGCCGATCGAAAGCAGCCCGCCGGGCGTGCGGGATCGCTCGTAGACGGTGACGCGCCAGCCCGCGGCGTTGAGCTCGTCGGCCGCGGCGAGGCCGGCCGGGCCGGAGCCGACGATCGCGACGGATCGATCGACCCGACGCCGCGGCGTGCGCGGCTGGACCCAGCCTTCGTCGAAGGCGCGATCGATGATCGCTCGCTCGATGGACTTAATGCCGACCGGCCGCTCGTTGATCCCGACGATGCAGGCGTCCTGGCACGGCGCGGGGCAGACGCGCGAGGTGAACTCGGGGAAGTTGTTGGTGGCGGCGAGGCTGAGATAGGCGTCGCGCCAGCGATCGGTCTCGACGAGGCGGTTCCACTCGGGGATGCGGTTGGAGATCGGGCAGCCGGCGGGCGAACTGTCGTTGGCCGTGTAGCCGCCCTCGGGCATGCAGAACGCGGCGCCGCAGTTCATGCACCGCTCGGCCTCGCGCCGGCTGTCGGCCGGGGTCGGGCTGACGTAGACCTCGTAATCGTCGCTAAGCCGGACAATTGGGTCGCGCATGCGCAGCGGCGATGTCGTCTCGGCGGGGGGCGTCGCGTCGAGCGTCGGCGGGGTTTGCGGCGTGGTGGGCGTCATGGATGGAGAGACAATGGGCGTGGGAGCCCCGGTGCCCGATCAGTACACGTCGCGCTGGTACCGGTGGTCGGCCTTGAGCGACTCGACGTAGGCGGCCGCCTCGTCGGCGGGCATGCCGCCGTGCTCGGCGATCACGCAATGCAGGGCTTCGTCGACGTCCTTGGCCATGCGCGTGGCGTCGCCGCAGACGTACACCGCCGCGCCACGCTGCAGCCAGGCCCACAGCTCGGCGCCGGCGTCGAGCATCTTGTGCTGGACGTAGACCTTCTCGGCCTGGTCACGCGACCAGGCGGCGTCGAAGCGGTCGAGCGTCCCGTCGGCCAGCCAGCCCGCGATCTGCTCGCGGTAGAGGCAGTCGGTCGCCTCGTGCTGGTCGCCGAAGAACAGCCACGACTCGCCGGCGTTGTCGATGACCGATCGCTCTTCGAGGAAGGCGCGGAAGGGCGCAATGCCCGTGCCCGGGCCGATCATGATCAGCGGGGTCTTCGGGTCGGGCATGTGGAAGTGGGCGGAGGCCTGCAGGTAGACGCCCACAGCCGAGCCGAGGGAGACGCGGTCGGCCAGGAAGGTCGACGCGACGCCCTTGCGGGGCTTGCCGTGAGTGGCGTAGCGCACGGCGCCGACGGTGAGATGCACCTCGCCGGGGTGAGCACGCGGGCTGGAGGCGATCGAGTACAGGCGCGGCTGGAGCGGGCGGAGCGCATCGATCAACGCCTGCGGGCCGACCTCCGGCTGGAAGCGTTCGAGCACGTCGATCAAGTGGCAGCCGGCGAGGCCGTCCATCGATGCGTCGACGCCGAGCGACTCGAGGGTCTTGGGCGTGACCGTGCAGATGTCGAGCTTGCTGAGCAGCGCCGCCAACAGGGGCGTCGGCTCGCCCTTGATCGTGACGACTTCGGCGCCGGTCCACTCCATGAACGCGAGGATCTGCCGCGCCTCGTCCGGGCAGTTCACCGGCCAGACGCCCAGCGCGTCGCCGGGCTCGTAGGCCAGGCCCGAGCCGGCAAGCGAGATCGCGACGTGGTTGACCTCCTTGGCCGAGCCCTCGGCGTTGAGGTTCGTCACCTCCAGGATCGTGGCGGGGAAGGGGTTGGCCTTGTTGAATCGCTCGGCGGGCTCGTCGGCGGCATCGGCAACAGCCGGCCCAGGCGCGGCACCGTCGGCCGTGAACTCAGGGGTCGCGAAGACCTCATGCTTCCAGGCGGCGTAGTCGTCCTCGTAGGCGACGTCGCAGCCGACGAACTCGGCCGCGCGCGTGCCGCCGAGCTCGGCGAGGCGGGCGTCGAGGTCGCGGCCGGTCTTGTTGAAGTGCGTGTAGCTCGAGTCGCCCATGCCGCAGACGCTGAAGGACAGGCCGTCGAGGGCGGGGGCGCCGTCGGCGAAGAGCTTGTCGCAGAACTTGGCGGCGTTGTCGGGCGGGTCGCCCTCGCCGAAGGTGCTGCAGACGACCAGCACGCGGCCGAGGCCGGCCAGCTCGGCGGGCTCGACGTCGTTGAGTTCGCGGACGGCGGGGTCGAAGCCGAGCGACTTCGCGTGCTTGCGCAGGTCTTTCGACAGGGCCTCGCAGTTGCCGGACTGCGAGCCGTAGAGAATGGCGATCGGGGTGGCCGGGGCGTCGGCCGCCGCACCGGCGTCGCCGCCCGCGCGGCTGGCGGCGGCGTTGGCGAGCACCGATAGGCCAGTGAGCAGGCCGTTGAGCCATTGGCGCTGACCGGCGTTGAAGGGCGCGTCGTCCGGCACCACCGGTGTGACAGCCGAGGGCTGCAGCGCAGCGGTGAGTTGCCGCGTGGAGAGGTCATGGCCGTTGCGAGTCAGGGTGTCTGTCGTCATGTCGAGTTGGTGATGGGATCAGGCGGTCGCGGTCTGCGGGAGGAACATCTCGCGGAGTTCGGCCTCGTCGTGACGGCGGGTGAAGGCGACGAACCGTTCGCCCGGCTCGCGGCGATCGAGATACGTCTGCAAGATGGACTCGAGGAAAGCGGCGATCTCGTCGGCGGGCACGGGTCCGACGAGGTGGCGGGCGATCCCCTGCTCAAGGTCGCTGCCGCCGCCGAGGAAGACCTGATAAGCCTCCTCGCCTTCGGTGGTGGACGCGCCGAGCAAGCCGATGTCGCCGATGTAGTGCTGAGCGCACGAGTGCGGGCAGCCGGTGAGGTGGATGTTGATCGGCGTGTCGAGGGTAAAGCGCTGCTCGAGGTGCTCGGCGAGCATCGCGGCGTGCGACTTGGTGTGGGTCGAGGCGAACTTGCAGCCGAACCGCCCGGTGCACGCGACCGCGCCGGCGGCGAACGCCGAGGCCGAGGTCGTCAGGCCCAGGTCGTGGATCCCCCGCACGATCGCGGGGACATCGGCGTCGTCGATCCACGGGATCATCAGGTTCTGCCAGACGGTCAGCCGCACGTCGTTGCGGCCGAACTCCATCGCCAGCCGCCCGAGGCCACGCATCTGCTCGGGCGTGAGCTTGCCGACGGGCAGGTTGACGCCGACCCAGTTCAGCCCCGCCTGCGCCTGAGGGTGCACGCCGATGTGGGCCTGCCGGTCGATCGGCTTGCGGGGCTCGCACGCGCTCACCGGGCAGGCGATGAACCCAGCACGCTCGTCGATCTCCGCCAGCTTCTCGGCCGACCGCTCGATGTACCAGTCAAACCCGTGCTCATCGAGCACGTACTTCAGCCGGGCCTTCTTGCGGTTGGTGCGGTCGCCGTGCTCGATGAACACCCGCAGCATCGCGATGCAGGCGTCGACCGCGTGCTCGGGCCTGACCAGGAATCCCGTGTCGCGGGCGAAGTCGAGGTGCCCGGTGATCCCGCCGAGCAGGACGCGGCAGTAGACGCCCGGCTCGATGCCGTGGTCGTTGGGCAGGACTTCGGTGGCGAGCATCGCGATGTCGTTCGTGTCGCTGACGCAGGAGAGCGAGCCGCCGTTGTCGAAGCTGATGTTGAACTTGCGGGGGATGCCGTGGAGGTCGCGGGTGTTGAGGATGTGGTGGTGCAGCTCGATCGCCTGGGGCGAGAGGTCGATCAGCTCGGTGGGGTCGAAGCCGGCCGAGGGCGAGCAAGTGATGTTGCGGACACTGTCGGCCCCAGAACCCTTGCTGGTCAGGCCGATGTCGTACAGACCCTCCAGGACGTCGACCATGTGCTCGGGCTGGATCTCGCGGAGCTGGAGGTTGCCGCGGGTGGTGACGTGGGCGTAGCCGCCGGCTTTGGCCTCTGAGAGGTCGGCCAGGCCGAGAAGCTGATCGCCGCGCATCTTGCAGGCGGGGATCCGCAGCCGGCACATGAAGCCCGGCTGGGCCGGCGCGACGTTGAACATGCCGTGATGCTTGAACATGAACACGTCGGTGCCCTCGGGCATCCGCTGTTCTTCCGAGTGACGACGCAGCTTGGGCCAGAGATCCCAGGGGTGCGTCTCGTCCTTGGCCAGCTCTTCCTTACATAGGTCCTCGTAAGGTGTGCCATATAAGGTCACCGGCTGCGGCTCGGCGTTCTGGCTGGGCTGGACGAACAGCGCCTGGAGGTCGAGCTTCTGCAGCAGGTCGGCGAGATACGCCTGCTGCTCCTGGGTGAATCCGTCGTAATTTGCGTTACTGCTGCCGCACATCGTCCGCTCCTTTCGCCTTGCAAGGCCAAGGAGATGCAGCAAACGGATAGCTGTCGGACGCTCCAGAGGCCGAGCGTGGACAGCGTTGTCCAGCGAAGTGTGATGAACGCGAACGCCACATGGGGGCTCACGTGCTGCAGCAAATATGCAATCTCGGTGCCACCGCGTCAACGATCTCGTCGAAGAGCGATCAATTGACGCGGACGCGGATCCGACGACGAAATCCGTCGATGAGGTGGCCCCGCTTGTGTCTCGCGGTGCTCACCCGCTAGGCATCGCGGGCGATAAATCACCGTGTTGCACGTTCTGCGCGCACGCTCGGGCACGAAACCCCCGATAAACCGGGGTCAGCCATTGGCACGGATGTTGCCTCCCTAGGCTCCGTGCGAGGCAACTCGCTCAGGTCGACGACACGTCTTGGATGACGCGAGCCGGCCACCTGCAACAATCAAGCGATGCCCGGTCAGTGTCGAACGGGCAAGGACAACGCCGTCCAACGACGCCCTGGGCTGTCGGTGGACGATTGTTCGTTTGCGCTGCGGTCGAGGGCGAACTCCCCAGAAGCCCTGCGATCCCTATGAGAGAAGGAGTAATCAACCGATGACACAGCCCTCCCGTTGGCGCATGCCCGTGTTCCTGACCCGACGCCTCGTTGCTTGCGCCGCCCTGTCGGCCTGCGTAGCGACCGTCTCGCCCGCCGTGTTCGCCGAGATCGGCCCAAGCAGCGTCCCCGCTATCGATGGCGGCGAGACCGAGCCGCTCGACATCGAGAAGGACGAGCTCAAGTTCGGCTTCATCAAGCTCACCGATTGTGCCCCGATCGTCATCGCCAAGGAGAAGGGTTTCTTCGAGGACGAGGGCCTGTCCGTCGAGGTGATCGCCCAGCCAAACTGGAAGACGCTGCTCGACAACGTCATCTCCGGGGAGCTCGACGGCGCCCACATGCTGTCCGGCCAGCCCATCGCCGCCACCATCGGCTTCGGCACCAAGGCCCACATCATCACGGCCTTCACGATGGACCTCAACGGCAACGGCATCACCGTGTCCAACGGCGTCTGGGAGCAGATGCAGGACAACGACCCCGCCCTCGACACCGACACCCCCTCGCACCCGATCTCGGCCGACGCCCTGGTCCCCATCGTCGAGGAGCGCATCGCCGACGGCGAGAAGCTGCAGATGGGCATGGTCTTCCCCGTCTCGACGCACAACTACGAGATCCGCTACTGGCTGGCCGCCTCGGGCATCCACCCCGGCATGTACACCGAGAGCGACATCGGCGGCCGCACCGACGCCCAGGTCGAGCTCTCCGTCACCCCGCCGCCGATGATGCCCGCGACCCTCGAGGCCGGCAACATCCAGGGCTACTGCGTCGGCGAGCCTTGGAACCAGCAGGCCGTCGCCAAGGGCATCGGCGTGCCCGTCACGACCAACTACGACATCTGGAAGAACAACCCCGAGAAGGTCTTCGGCGTCACCAAGGAGTGGGCCGACGAGAACCCCGAGACGATGCTCGCCGTCACCAAGGCCCTGATCCGCGCCGGCCGCTGGCTCGACCAGACTGACGACGCCGGCAACCTCGT
>JBCCZA010000046.1:0-19100 GCA_039188455.1 Planctomycetota bacterium | reverse complement strand
CTCGATCGACACCCCTCCCGCGGCGTCGACCACGCACACCGGCACCTTGCCCGCGCGCCAGTCCGCCAGCGGCAGCAGCGGCCACCGTGCCGACGACGCCCGCTGCGGGTCCACCGTGATGTACGCGCTGCGCTCGCCGGGCGCGAGCCGATCGATCACGAGCCGCGGGCCGGCGAGGAAGTAGCCAAACGTCGTCACCCCGCGCGGGTAGAACGCCGGCATGTTGTTCACGTACGTGTCGATGTAGCCGAACGACTGCGAGAACGTGTTCGACATCACCTGCAGGTCCCAATACGCCTCGGCCTGGCCCTGAGGGACGGCGACGTCGATGTAGTCGGCGAGGTGGTCCCGCCAGATGTTCTGGCTGATCCGCACGTTCTCCGGCTCGTACGAGCTGTGCCCGCAGCCGTAGCGGCTGAACGTCTCGCGCATCGCGTTGCGCACGTCGGTCCGCAGCCGCGCGGGGTCCAGCAGCGGCGGGCGGCCGACCATCTGCTGAAGCAGAAGGCCCTGGCCGGTGTAGATCGAGTAGGCGTCCCAGCCGGGCAGCTCGTCGACGGTCAGCGGGTCGCCGGTCCAGGGATCGCTGACCCCGACCGCCGAGCGATCGGCGACCACCGCGTAGTGATCGCCAAGCCAGCTCATCCGCTCGATCTGCTCGATGGCGTCGTCGGCGATGGCGTCGATCTCGGCGGTGGATACCTCGGCGCCGACCAGCCGCAACAGGTCGGCCGCGGCCGAGAGCGCCGCCGCCCGCTTGACGCCCAGGTACGTCTGCTTGCGGCCGTACTGCGTGGCGGGGCCGGCGTCGTCGGCCGTGTTGGCCACGCCCTCGGATGGATAGCCCCCGCCGTCGCGATCCGTCCAACGCAGGTAATCGACGAGCCGCTTGACCAGCGACGCATGCTGGCCGGCCGGCCCGCGATCGCCCGTCCACCGCGTGTAGGCCTGCAGCAGCAGCAGGAAGTCGCTGTTCTCCTCGACCTCCATGGGATGCGGGAACGCCTCGCCGAACACGTACACGCCACGCCCCACGTCGTGGCTGACCACGGCCCCGCCCGACGGCTCGTGCGGCGTCGCGAACTCCGCCCACTGATCGAACTGCACCGCCAGCAACTCCGGCCACAGCGCGAGGTACATCAGCGACTGGTTGAACTCGACGTCCATCGCCGCGTGGAAGAAGCACGTGCCGTCCCACGCGCTGAACCACGGCCGCGTGCCCCCTTGCGCGACCGGTCGATCGACCCACCACGTGTTGCTCAAGAATGCCTGGAAGCTCTGGTTGAGCAGGTGCCGCTGCGCCCCGCGGATCGCCGCCTGCCCGAGCACCTTCTCGAATCGGCGCGACAGCGCCATTGCGTCGTCGCGCACGCGGATCGCCTCGGCCAGCACGGCGTCCACGCTGCCCCAACGGTCGACGTAGCGGAACCGCCCGCCATGCGTGGCGTCCCGCGCCTTGCGCACTGGCGTGTCGTCATCCGCCTTGTCGTCCACGAAAAACAGCACCGGGTCGGCCACGTGCGCCGCCCACACCATCCGCCACTTGGTCCCGCTGCCCTCCCGGGTCACCGGCAGCCGCAGCCGCATCTCCGCCCCGCCTCCAGCCAGCTCGCGGGTGGTTGCGCCCTCGTTCAGGCTGACCAGCCGCTCCTCCGCGGCGACCGTCGGCCCTTCGACGGGCTCGCCCTTGCCGGCGTACACCTCCGACGGCGCCTCGGGCCCGTGCATCTGCGACAGCTCGGGCTTCAGGCCGACGTCGTACCGCATCGCCAGGCCCGGGCGGTCTTCGGCATCCGACCACGGCTCGATCGTCGTGTCGCCGCGACGCAGCCGGACAAACAGCTCGACCTCCTCCGGCGGCTTGCCCTTCGGCTCGTACCACCGGATACGCCCGGTCGGGTTCACCCGCACCTCCACGAAGAACACCGGCATCGTGCTCACCGGCTCGTGCTGCGGGTAGAAGGTGGCGTGAATGTTCAGCTCGAGCCGCAGCCGCCAGCGCTCGCTAAAGCCGCGGAAGGTGACCGAGTTCACCCGCTCGAACATCTCGCAGTTGTGGAGCAGCTCGCCTTCCTGCGAGAAAGGCAGCACGCGCTCCCTGCCCTCCGGCTCGACCAGACCCACCGCCAGGTCGAGCGGCGCGTCGAGGAACCGACCGAGCGCCGAGTGCATCACCCGTCGCCGATACGGGTCGAACACCATCCCGAACCGGCTACCCAGCCGGGCGATCTGCCACGTCATCAACTGCATTCAGGCAAGCCCTCAGGAGACGCTCCTCACAGGGTAACTCCCGATCGGCAAATACAATGCGCGTCCCGGAGAAATCGCCACCCCCGTGCGTCCGATCGCCGCACTCACACCGGCATCGCCCGAGCCAGCCCGGACACGACCTCCACCGCCGCGTCGGCCGCCGCGTCCAGCTCCGCCCGCGTCGTCCCCCGACCCAGCGAGAACCGCACCGTCCCGTGCGCCCGAGGCTCAGCCATGCCCATCGCCAGCAGCACCGGCGACGGTTCCAGCGACCCCGAGCTGCACGCCGCCCCCGCCGACGCGCACACCCCGCGCTCGCTTAAGCCCACCAGGATCGCCTCGGCCGCCAGCCCCACAAAGGCGACGCTGCTGGTGTTCCACAGGCGCTCGACCCCGGCGCCGTTGACCTCCGCCGTCACGCCGGCCGCCGCGCATCGCTCGATCAGCACCCGCTCGAAGCGGTCGCGTTCCGCCGCCAGCCGCTCGGCCTCCGACGGGTCGGCCAGCCACTCGCTCGCCAGCCGGGCCGCCTCGCCCATGCCGATGATGCCGACGCTGTTCTCCGTGCCGCCGCGCCGCTCCCGCTCCTGCGGCCCGCCGACCTGCACCGCCCGCAGCCGCACCCCACGCCGCGCCCACACCACGCCCACACCCTTGGGCCCGTAGAACTTGTGCCCGGCAAACGTGAGCACGTCGATCCCCGCGCCGCCGATGCCGGTCGGTGCCTTGCCCACCCACTGCGTGCCGTCGACGTGCCAGATCACCCGTCCGCCACGCCCCCGCGCCGCCGCCAACGCGTCGCGGATCATCGCCATCGGCTGCACCACGCCCGTCTCGTTGTTCGCCCACTGCACGCTCAGCACCGTCAGCCCCGACGCCCCCAACTCGACCGCGCTCTCCAGCGCCGCGCTCAGCCCCGCCTCAGTCACCCGCCCGTCCCCGTCAACCGGCAGCCAGCCGACCTCGACCCCGCCCTCACGTTCACCCTCGCCCAGCCGCTCGGCCAGCTCACGCACCGCCGCGTGCTCGACCCGCGTGGTCAGCAACCTGACCGCCTCACCGCCGCCGGCCATCCCGCCGATCGCGCCCTCCACGGCCAGCTGAACGCTCTCGGTCCCGCCGCTGGTGAACACGATCTCCCGCGGCTTGGCGCCGATCAGATACGCCACCTCCTCGCGCGCCAGCTCGACCTTCTGCCGCGCCAGCTGCCCCAGCCGATGCACGCTCGTCGGGTTGCCCCAGAATGCCTCGTTCGCCTCGGCCATCGCCGCCGCCACCGCGTCCGCCGGCCGCGTCGTCGCGTTGTGGTCGAGGTAGATGAGGTCCATCTCGCCAGTTTAAGCAGAGCGAATAGACGATCCCCAGCTGCGTGACAACATCACAACGTGCGCAAGATCAAGACCACCACCAGCAGGATCAGGACGTGCAGCCAGCCGGACGCCGCGAACGCATAAGCCATGAGGAGTGGCGCAAACACGCTCTCGCCACGCGATTCGGGATAGCCGCCGCCAAGCCGAGCGCTACGCTCGGCCAGCACGGCTTTCGCCAACACGTACCCGCTAAACAAACCAACGACCGGACCTCCCAAGAGCAATACGATGAAACCTCCAGGTAACGCCGCGAAGATTGCCACACAGCCCAGAGCCATCACCACAAGACCGACGCCGAACGCGATCAGCCCCGCTTGCCATCGCTTCAACCGAGGGCCCGGCAACACCGTCGCGGCAAGATCCAGGTCGATTCGCTCGCCGCACTCCGGGCACACCGAGTGTGTCGCGGCCGGGTTGTCGATCCACACCGATCGCAGGTCGTAGCCACAGTGCGGGCAGTGCGGTGTTGCGGCCCCGACCGTCATGAGCTCAGTCTACGCCGACTTCGACCGACGCCCCTTGAGATGCGGCGACCGCACCGGCTCGGCCTTCTTGCGCGGCTTGCCCTTCACGATCCCCTTGTCCGCGAACGTCGTCTCGACCGACGCGCCCGTCTTCGCGACGTGCTTGATCCGGGCCGTCGCCTTCTTCGCGTAGTCCTTGCTCAGCTCGCACCCCAGCCACCGCCGACCTAGCCGCGCGGCCACCGCCAGCGTCGTGCCCGACCCCGCGAACGGGTCGAACACCAGGTCGCCCTCGTTCGACGCCAGCTTCACGATCCGCTCCAGCATCGCCTCGGGCAGCTGGCACGGGTGCCAACCCAGCCGCTCCTTGAACGTCCCGCACACGCGCGACAGATACCACGTGTCCTCCTCCCCCCGGAAGTACCGCTCGACACCCTCGGCCTCAACATCCTGCGGCCGCAGATACCACGTGTCGTCCGGCAGCTTGCCCTTGGGGTTCGCGCGGGCGTCCCGATACGTCGTCTGCCGCGCGGACGGCACCGCGATCGCCTCGCGGTTGAACGCAAACGGCGGGTCCGTCGCCTTCCACTTGCCCAGCGCCGCCGACCCGACGCAATAGAACAGGTGCGCGTGCGACCGGTTGAACTTCGCCTTGCAGTTCTGCCCGAAGGTGTAGTGCCAGACGATCCAATTGCGGAACGCGAGCTGGCCATCCTTCTCCAGCGTCTTGAGATGCAGTCTCGTCTCCGCGGCGTATTCGTCGCCGATCAAGACGAACATCGACCCCGTCGGCCGAAGCAAGCGAGCACACTGGCTGATCCAATCCTGCGTCCACTGCACGTAATCGTCGCCCGAACGGTTGTCGTCGTACCGGTCGTACTCAAAACCGATGTTGTACGGCGGGTCGGCGAAGACCAGGTCCAGGCAGTCGTCCGGCCACTTGGACATCGATTTCAGGCAGTCGCCGACGGCGATTTTCCCGGTCGTCACGGTTGTCTTTCCGGCGGGCATCGGCATACCTATACTTCGCCGCCGAAGATCGCGCCAGGTTCAAGCCGATACCGGATTCTGTAAGGAGCCCAGCATGCCCCACATCATCGCCGAGCCGTGCGTCGGAACCAAGGACACCGCCTGCGTCGCCGTCTGCCCGGTCGACTGCATCCACCCCACCAAGGACGAGCCGGAGTACGAGGCGGCCGAGATGCTGTACATCGACCCCGACACCTGCATCGACTGCGGCCTGTGCGTCGACGAGTGCCCCGTCAAGGCGATCTTCCCCGAGGAAGACCTCCCCGACGAGTGGGCCGCCTTCGTCGAGAAGAACGCCGAGTTCTACGCCTGAACTCGACAGGCTCGGATCGGCCAATTCACCAACCACCTCCAAGCCCACGGCAACCGCCGTGGGTTTTTTACTAGGCTCGCCGCATGCCCGACCGCCCGCTCGTCCTCATCACCGAGACCCTCGACCGGGGCTGCGCCGATTGGCTGGCCAAGCGATGCGAGGTCGCGTGGGTCCGCTTCGACGACCCGACCTTCAACGGCCGGCTCCACGACGCCGAGGCCTTGGTCGTCCGCACCTACACCCAAGTCGACCAGGCCTTGCTCGACCGGGCCCCGAAGCTCAAGGCCGTCGGCCGAGCCGGCGTCGGGCTCGACAACATCGATCTGCCCGCCTGCCGGGCCCGCGGCGTCGAGGTCGTCTACACGCCGGACGCCAACACCCAGGCCGTGCTCGAGTACGTCCTGGGCCTGATGCTCGACCGGTTCCGCCCCCGCACCGCCCTGCCGCCGCACGCCTCGGCCGACGTCTTCCACGAGATGCGCAAGACCGAGGTCGGCCGGCAGCTCAGCGACATGACCCTCGGCATCGTCGGCATGGGCCGCATCGGCACCCGCCTCGCGCCCGTCGCCCACCGCATGGGCATCAACGTCCACGTCACGGACCTGCTCCCCGAGGCGCAGATCCGCAAGGCCTGCGAGGGCATCCCCTTCGAGTTCCTCCCGCACGCCAAGCTCTACGCCACCAGCGACATCGTCACCCTTCACGCCGACGGCCGGGCCGAGAACCGCCGCATGGTCGACGCCGACGCCTTCGCCGCCATGCGGCCGCACGCCCTGTTCATCAACGCCGCCCGAGGCATGCTCGTCGATCACGACGCCCTGGCGGCCTGGCTCGACGTCCACCCCGAGGCCCACGCCATTCTCGACGTCCACGACCCCGAGCCACCCGCCCCCGACTCGCCGCTCTACGACCTGCCCAACTGCACGCTGCTCCCCCACCTCGCCTCCCGCACCGACACCGCCCTGCGCAACATGTCCTGGGTCGTCCGCGACATCGCCGACGTCCTCGCCGGCCAAGCGCCGCGCTTCCCCGCGCCCGAAGCGTAAGCCCCACCTATCACGGCGATGCTTCCTCCGCCGGCGATGGCTCTGGCAGCTTCACTGGCACGTCCTCGAACACCACCTCTTCCCCCCAATACTCGAAGACATCGGCCGTTCGCATCGCTCGCTCGGCGCTCGGCCGGAACACGACGCGCACGACCGGGTCGTTCCACGTTAGTTCTCTCTGGTTGTGACCGGTGCTTAGATGGGTGGAATCGTTCGCGCCCTCATCCAGCGATCCGATCTTGGCTTCCGTGCCGTCATCTGCCACGATAAAGACGTCGAACGCCAAGCCGACCGGCGGGTGATCGAGCTCGATCTGAAAATCAAATCCGGGCCAGCCATTGGTCTCGAACTCGATCGACTCGATCTTCAAGGCATCCCGAACTGCCTGTCGGTGCTCATCGTTCACCACTGCGGCGACGGTCGATTCATCGGTGAGTTCAAACGTATCGGTCAAGCGGTGCTCAACCGTCAAGAACGCGGGCTCGATTTTCCGACCGTTGTTGGCATCCATCTCGAATAGCTCGATGGCCACGGTCCTCGCCGCCTCGTGCGTCCCCGGCTCCAACTCGCCCCAGACGTCGCGATTGAAGTCTTCATAAGTTCCGGTCCTGCCTCGACCCGATCGCCCTCTGATGCTCGTGCCCGATGACCCTCGATCGCGCAGGCTCTTCGGGTCCACAATCCCATCGACCTCGAACGACTGGGTCGTCATCCGGGCCCACCACCGCCGATCGCTGTCGCTCAAACGAGAGCGACGACTGACCGTCCAGGTGTAAATCGGTTCACCGATCCTCACGCGCGGCCGAACCTCCAGTGCGAGCGAGACGGTCACCGCCGTCGCCATGTACCGCTCCCAGTCGGCATCGTTGACCTGGCCCTGCTCGCGCGCGTACTCCACCAGCTCCCCCCAGCGCGGCTCCCACGTTGCCGTCATGTCCGCCTGCAGTTGCATCCCCTCGGCGACGAGCAGGTCGATCGCCGGCTGGGCCAGCCGCCCCGCGTGATGTCGCGCGATCAGCTCGTCGAGCGCGGCGACCGACGTCGCCGTGCCGTGCCGGCCGGCCTCGTACCGCAGCAGCCAGACGGGCTTGTAGGGATTGAGGCTGACGTTCCGGCTGCCGACATAAGCCTGCACGCCGATCGCCCCGACGCCCAGCAGCAGCACCGCGAGCCCCACGCTCAACAACGCCGGGCGTTTTCGCCGCAGGCCCTGCTGAACCCGCCGCCCGCTGCGCAGCGAGCAGCCGCACTCGGGGCACGACTCGGGGGCCAGGCCGTTCGTGTCCATCGAGCCATGCAGGTCGAACTTGCACGGCCGGCAGTGCGGGTGATCGCTCACCCGACGCCCCCGCCAGCCAACCGCGATCAGCAGCGACCCCACGATCAGCCCCAATGCGATCACCAAGCTCAGGATCGCTCCGTAATTGGCTTGCATCGGCGGCCGCCCCTCTCCGAGAACTGATGAACCACGAACAACATACCGGTAAGACGACACCGATCGCGGGGGTTTCACGCGGGTCGCTCGCAAACCTGCAACGCCTCGCCGGGTAACGTGTTGACGTCAGCGAATCCGACCCGACCGCAGCCCGAGGAGAACACCATGGGATTCTTCGACGCCCTTCGCGGCGAACTCATCGACATCATCGAGTTCCTCGATGACTCCAACGACACGATGGTCTACCGCTTCGAGCGGTACGACAACGAGATCAAGAACGGCGCCCAGCTCATCGTCCGCCCCGGGCAGATGGCCGTGTTCGTCGATCAGGGCAAGATCGCCGACGTCTTCGCCCCCGGCCGGGTCCGGCTGACGACCGACAACATCCCGATCCTCTCGACGCTACGTGGCTGGAAGTACGGCTTCGACTCGCCGTTCAAGGCCGAGGTCTACTTCGTCTCCACCCGCCAGTTCACCGACCTCAAGTGGGGCACGCGCAACCCGATCATGATGCGCGACCCCGAGTTCGGCCCGATCCGCCTGCGGGCCTTCGGCACGTACGCCGTCCGCGTCGCCGACCCCGCCAAGCTCATCAACGAGATCGCCGGCACCGACGGGCACTTCACCACCGGCGAGATCACCGAGCAGCTCCGCAACATCATCACCGCCCGCTTCGCCGACGCCGTCGCCTCCGAGCAGACCGCCGCCCTCGACATGGCCGCCAACTACGACGAGTTCGGCAATCTGATCAAGGACAAGATCGCGCCCGAGTTCGACAGCTACGGCATCGAGCTGGTCAAGTTCCTCGTCGAGAACATCTCGCTGCCGCCGGCGGTCGAGGAGGCGCTGGACAAGCGCACGAGCATGGGCGTGATCGGCAACATGAAGATGTTCAACCAGTACCAGGCCGGGCTCGCGATGGAGAAGGCGGCCGAGAACCCCGGCTCGGCCGGCGGGGCCATGGGCATGTTCGTCGGCGCCAACCTCGCCAACCAGATCGGCACGCCCGGCTACGCCCAGCCGCAAGCCGCCGCTGCCGCCGCCCCGCCGCCACCGCCACCGCCACCACCGGCCGGGTTCCACCTCGCGGTCAACGGTCAGACGCTCGGCCCGTTCGACGCGACCCGCCTCGGCGACATGATGGGCAGCGGCGAGTTCACGCCCGAGTCGCTCGTCTGGCAGGCCGGCATGCCCGGCTGGACCCCGGCCGGCCAGGTGCCGGCGCTCGCGCGTCTCTTCCCGCCGCCACCGCCACCGGCACCGCCCGCCCCGCCGGTGTGATGACTTAGGCCCTTAGCTGCGACGCTACGCGTCGCTGAACGATGCACCCGCAAGCTCATCCCTTCAGCGACGCGTAGCGTCGCAGCTAACGATGACCGACACACCTCCCCCACCCCCGCCCGGCGACATCCCCATCGATGTCGTCGACGACACCCCGCCGCCCGTCGCCGGCACGTCGTCCAACGCCTCGGGCGATCAACGCCAGCCCAAGCGCTTCCCCTGCAAGCGATGCGGCGCCGAGCTGATCTACGCCCCAGGCACGACCACCCTCACCTGCGGCTTCTGCGGCTCCGAGAACGCGATCCCCACCTCGGCCGACGAGGTCCGCGAGCTCGACTTCAACACCTACGTCACCAAGCTCGCCGACGCCGGCGATGATTCCCTCGAGACCATCGAGGTCGCCGAGGTGCGGTGCGACGCCTGCGCCGCCGAGGTCACCAAGCCGCAGGGCCTCAACACCTTCGCCTGCCCCTTCTGCGGCAGCAACATCGAGGCCTCTACCCACTCCCGCCGACTCATCAAACCCAAGGCCTTGCTCCCGTTCAAGGTCACCGATAAGCAGGCCACCACGTACTTCCGCGAGTGGATCGGCAAGCTCTGGTTCGCCCCCAACAAGCTCAAGCGCTACGCCCGCAAAGACCACGGGCTCCACGGCGTCTACATCCCCTACTGGACCTACGACTCGGCCACCACCACCTGGTACACCGGCCAGCGCGGCGAGCATTACTGGGAGACCCAGACCTACCGCGACAGCAAGGGCAAGACCCGCACGCGCCGTGTCCGCAAGACCCGCTGGTACCCCGCGTCCGGCGTCGTCGGCCGACGCTTCGACGACGTGCTCGTCCTCGCCTCCGACACCCTGCCCCGCGCCAAGACCGAGAAGCTCGAGCCGTGGGACCTGCACGAGCTGATCGACTTCGACCCCGCCTTTATCGCCGGCTTCACCGCCGAGGCCTATCGCGTCGACCTCGAGCAGGGCTTTGGCCACGCCCAGGTCATCATGAAGCCGACCATCGAGAGCGACATCAAGCGCGACATCGGCGGCGACGTGCAGACCATCTCGTCGATGAAGACGCAGCACGACAACGTCACGTTCAAGCACATCCTGCTGCCGATCTGGATCAGCTCGTACCGCTGGAAGGACAAGATCTACCGCTTCGTCGTCAACGGCCGCACCGGCGAGGTCCAAGGCGAACGCCCATGGAGCGTGTGGAAGATCCTGCTGGCGGTGCTGGGAGGGTTGATCGTGGCTGGCGGTATTGCCGCGGTCATTGCGGTGACGCAGGGCGGGTGAGAGGATGAATCGCCAGAAACAGGAAACTCAACACAGAGGGCCACGAGAGGGCCACAGAGATATCGCATCGCCAATGTCGCTAGTTGCTTGGGGTGTCGGATCGGCGGTTTTGATTCTCGAACTCCCAGGAGGCTGGAACCTGCTGTGCCTCTACCTGTTGATATTTGGTGTTGATCACGACTGGTACAGCTACTCAGTCTTAGCGCTCATGCTATTCCTTGGACTCGCTGTGCTGTGCGTGTTCATTGGCATTTGGTGGTTGAGTTACGGAAAGGCTTTACTCAGCTGCTTAATAGCAACCCTCAGCCGCAACAACTGACCCACCCAACCTCTGTGGCCCTCTCGTGGCCCTCTGTGTTGAATCCAACCCTCAAGGCCGCGGGTGATGCTTCTTGACCACCTCGGCGAGCCGTGATCGGTCGACGTGCGTGTAGACCTGCGTCGTGCGGATGTTCGCGTGACCGAGCAACTCCTGAACAACACGCAGGTCCGCGCCGCCGGCCAGCAGATGCGTCGCGAAGGAGTGACGCAGCGTGTGCGGGTGGACGTCGGTCAGCCCGGCCCGAGTCGCCATGCGCTGGACGACCTGCCAGACAACGATGCGCGTGATCGGTCGGCCGGTCCGGCTGAGCAGCAAGGCATCGGTCGGGCGATCGGCTTTGAGCAGCGTCGGCCGGCAGTCGCGCAGGTACAGGCCGACGGCCTTGAGCGCCGGCTTGCCGACCGGGACGATCCGCTCCTTGTTGCCCTTGCCGATCACGCGGACGACGCCGAGCTGGGGGTGCAGGCGATCGAGCGTCAGCCCGGCGACCTCGCTGGCGCGCAGCCCCGAGGCGTAGAGCAGTTCGAGCATCGCCCGGTCCCGCAGGCACAGCGGGTCCTCGGGGTCCGGCGCGTCGAGCAGCCGCTGGGCCTCGTCGGGGCTCATGACCGTCGGCAGGGTCTGCCAGGTCTTCGGCCGGGTGAACAGCTCGAGCGGGTCGGCGGGGATGACGCCCGAGGCGTGCAGGAACCGGAAGAAGACGCGGGCCGAGGCGACGTGGCGGGCGAGGCTCGACAGCGCCAGGCCCCGCTCTTCGAGGTCGCGGACGTGCTCGGCGTAGCCGTCGTGGGTGAAGGCCTCCCAGCCGGCCAGGCCGCGATCGGCGGCCCAGTCGGCGAGCTCGCCCAGGTCGCCGCCATACGCACTGAGGGTGGCGGGGGAGAAGCCGCACTCGATCTTGCAGTACGTGAGGAATGACCCGACGCCCTCGGTCAGGCGGGTCGGCGGCGAGACGGGCGGCGATGGGCGGGCGGCGGGGTGCAACGCTGGCTATACGTCGGCCAGCCGGGCCCGGGTTGTGCAATGCCGGCCCGAATGGGGCGATGGAAGCGGTGGCGGCGAGCGATTACACTGCTCGGTTCGCGGGCGACATAGCTCAGTTGGTTAGAGCGAGGGATTCATAAGCCCTAGGTCGCTGGTTCGAGTCCAGCTGTCGCCATTCAGTAAGCCGCGATGGAAGCGGGAGATGGAACCCCGCTTACCCGCCTCGGCGGAGCCACGTGATGCGAAGCCGCGCGGAAGATTCCTCGCTACGCGTCCCGGAGCTCCGACCGATGCCACGACAGCCCCAAACCCCTTCGCACCGCCCCTCTGGGAGAAATGAACCAGAAAGAATGATTCTCAGACATCACCCCTAACTTGAGTTAGGTGGTAACACAGTGGAGGTGGGGATGTCTCGGATTGCCGCCGGCGGTGATCAGAAACCAGGTCTGTTGAGTCGGGGAAGCGGGTGGTTGCAGGGGCGAATTCGATCGTCATCTCGCGGAATGGTCTAGACTTGTGTTGCTTCGAATTCAGTCTGGATGTATTCCGGGAGATCAAGTGCGTCTCATCAGTCCGCTGCTGTTTTTTATCTTTTGCGCGACCCGCTGGAAGCTTGCCCAGCAGAATGTCTTTCTCAAGGACCAGGCCGACATATTCAGGGCCTGATTACCCGAACATCTGCGGACCACGCCGCAGGAACGAGCCAGGCTGCTGAGGTCTGGCAAGCGGGTTTCGGATGCGATGGAAGGGATCATGATTATGGTTCATCCGAGCACGTTCATGAGGTGGGTGCGTGAGGAAGGCAAGCAGGCAGATACCGGTAAGCCCAAGCGGTAGCGGCGGACGCCGGAGTAGGTTGCCGCATTGGTGGTTCGCGTTGCCACCGAGGCGGGGGTGAGTCTGGGATGCCGGCGTATCCTCGGCGAGCTCAGGGAGTTGGGTATCCGGAAGATCTCGGGGAGCACGGTGCAGAATATCCTCCATGAGCACGGCATTGAGCCGGCGCCGCTTCGACCGTGGTCCACTTGGAAGGAGTTCATCGAGCGTCACAAGGACACGCTTTATGCCTGCGACTTCTTCACCAAGGAGGTGTGGATGCCTTTCGGGAGAAAGAAGTTCGACATCTTGACGATGATTCACAACAAATAACAACGGGTTAGTCTGCCCAGATGCAACGCGATGTCGATGGCGGGGTGGTGATTTCGTGCGACTTCTGCGGGAAGGACTGGGACCCGTACGACGCGGCGCAGGCGCTGCCGATGACGGAGGGGCACCACGGGTCGGTGCTGTGCCTGGCGTGCCTGCGGCGGGCGATGGCGGAGATCGCCGAGGCGGGGGATGGGTTCACCTGCACGATGTGCCTGCGCGATTTTGCCGGGGGGGTGCCGGCGTGGCGGTACACGGCGGACGACACGGTCGAGGAGGAGGCACCGCCGGGGCGGAACAAGGGGGCGGTGTTGTGCTACGACTGCCTGCGGCTGGCGGCGAAGACGTTCCACAAGGACAAGGACGTCGACTTCCGCTGGGACCCGACGGCGTTCCCACCGCGGAAGCCGTGAGCGTCCGGTGGGGTGTTGGCGTCAGGCGGCGTCGGCGGCGGGGGTGGTCACCGTGGTGCCGGCGCGGCGCATGAGGCCGAGTTGCATCGACAGGCGGCGGGCCTGGGCGTAGTGCGGGTTGGCGCGGAGGGCGCGGTCGAGGGCGGAGCGTGCGGTGTCGTCGTGGCCGAGCTCGTGCTCGCAGACGGCGAGGTGGTAGAGGGTGTCGGCTCGGTCGGGGTGGGCGTCGGCGGATTGGCGCAGGGCGGCGACGGCGCGGGCGAGCAGCGGGCGGATTGACGCGGGCGGTCGTCCGGTTGAGTCGGCGCCTGGCGAGTTGGTGGCCGTGTCGGAGGCGTTGCCCGCGTCGGTGGCGCGTCGGGTGGCGTCGATGACGCGGGCGGCGGCGGCGTGACGCCAGGCGGTGGCGACGGCCGTGCGGGCCGCGGCTTCGTCGCCGTGGACGGTCGTGAGCAGGCGTCGGCGAGCGCGGGTCGCGAGGCGGTCGCGCCCGGCGCTCAGCGCTGCGACGGTGAGGCCGGCGTAGCCCTCGGCCAGACGATGGGCGTCGCTGTCGCGGTCGGCGCGGCGGGTCAGCCGGCGGAAGACGGTGGCGGCGGCGGCGAAGGCGCCGGCGTGCAGGTGGGCGATGGCCAACGCGGCGAGCGCATCCGGCTGGTGGCTGCCGCGGGTGGCGGCGGCGAACTCGAGCAGCGCCCGGGCCGCGGCGCGATCGCCGAAGCGGTCGGCGAGGTTGCCGGTCTCGATGCAGGCGGCTGGGTCGTCGCCGTGCTCGAGCATCACGCGGTCCAGCAGGTCCTGGGCGTCGCGCAGCCGATCGACGTGCATGCACAGCCGGGCGCAGTCGAGGAGCACGACCGGGTCGTCGCCGTGGCCGGGCCAGCGCAGCAACTCGATCGCACGCTGCGGGTCGCGGTGCCCGATCACGCGGGCCAGCTGGCGGCGGGCGATGCCGTTGTCGGGCTCGAGTTCGATCAATCGATCCAGCGCGTCGGCCGAGGCCTCGTCCTGTCCCAGGCGCAGCAGAGCGCCGGCGAGGGCGCGCCAGGCGTCGGGCTGATCGGGGTGTCGGTCGGTCAGTCGCGTGAGCAGGTCCGTCGCGTCGGCGACTCGGCCGGCGCGGGCGTGGGCCTCGGCGATGCTCAGCCCGACGGCCGGCGACTGGGCCAGCTCGGGGTGGTACGCGGCGAGCTGGTCGGCGACGGCCAGCGCGTGCTCGCAGCGGCCGAGCATCAGGTCGACGGTGAGCCGCATCTGCAGGGCGTCGGCGTGGCCGGGGTCGAGGCGGATCGCGGCGTCGAGGTCGGCCGAGGCCTCGTCGAGCAGACAGGCGTCGAGCGCGAGCCCGGCCCGGTCGACCAGCGCGGCGGCGTGTTGCTGCGTCCACAGATTCACGCGGCGACCTCCTGTTGAAGCTCTATGGCGATGGGCGAACGCGGGTCGCGACGCAGCCACGCCGATAACCGGCGGCGCGCCGAGTCGGCCCGGCCGTCGCGTTGGCACCGGCGGATGTACGCGGCCCGCAGGTCGGGGTAGTTGGGGTGACGCCGAAGCGCTCGCGCGAGCACGAGCCGGGCCGGCGGGCCGAGGTGGGGGTCGTCGTCGAGGTCGGCCAGCAGCAGCGCCAGGCCCGCGTCGTGCGGTTGCTCGCGCAGGCCGAGGTGGGCCCACCGCCGTGCGTCGTCCGCCCGGCCGCACGCCAACGCCAGTCGCCCGAGCGCCCGGCAGATCTCGCTTCTCGCCTCGGCGTCGTCGAGGCAGTCGAACGCGGAACGCCCGGCGGTGTCGAGCATCGCCCGCTCCGCCGGCTTGGGCACGCCGTCCTCGATGGTCGCGGCGACCAGCGCGTCGAGCACCGCCGGCCGCTGCGCGATCGCCTCGGCCAACTCGCCGACCTGGAGATCGGACGGCTCCTCGGCCGCCTCGGCAAAGCCGAGCGTCGCCAAGTAACGCCGCACGCCGTCGTCGTGCCCGTGCGCCGCGGCGAGTCGCGTCGCGAGCCGCGCGGCCCCGTCGGCCTGGCCACGCTCGGCCAGGATCGCCACGAGCAGCGCCGCCTGGTCGGCGTCGAGCGCATCGTCGTCGTCGTCGTGCACGCCGTTGAGCAGCCGGCAGGCGTCGTCCGGTCGGCCGCGCTGGGCGAGCAGCGCCGCGAGCAGCGTCGTCGCGCCCGCCGGGCAGTCGGGCTCACGCCGCCAGGTGTGCAGCTCGAGCTCGGCCGACGCGATCAGGCCGCGGGCGCAGAGATCGGCCAGGTGGTCGAGCCGTCGGGCGACGGGGTCGGAGCTCGGGGGAGTCGGGGCGGGCATCGCAAGGCCGCGGCGCATCGGTCGCCTCGGCACGGGGCGTATCGGTCGTCCGGGTCGCCCGGTTGAGCGCGGCGATGCCGGCTGTAGCGATCGTGCCGATCCGCCGCGTTATCGGCCGCGCAAGCCAGTCAGCCCGTTAGTTCGCCCGCTCCGGCCGACGCAGCGCCAGCTCATTGCGGTGCACCACCGGCCCCAGCGCCACGCCCCCCATCGCCTCGGCCGCCTCGGCCGACCGCATACCCTTGACCGACACCAGCTCGTCGGCCGTGTACCCCGTCATCCCCCGCCCGACCTCCTCGCCCGACTCGTCGACGATCGCGATCACGTCCCCCGCGACGAAACCGCCCGCCACGCCCACGACGCCCACCGCCAGCAGGCTCTTGCCCTGCTCGCGCAGCGCCGCCGCCGCCCCGGCGTTGACCGTCACCGTCCCCCGCGGCCGACGCGTCAGCCCCATCCACCGACGCCGGCTGTCCAGCTTGCGCTCGGCCGGCACGAACACCGTCCCCAATCGCTCCCCCCTCAGCACCCGCTCGACCACGCGCTCGGCCCGGCCGTTGACGATCACCGCCGCCTCCCCCGCGTCCGCCACCAGCCGCCCAGCCTCCAGCTTCGTCGCCATCCCCCCGCTCCCCCACGCCGACTTCGCCGTCGCGACATGCCCCTCACCCGATGACCCCGTCACCGAGCCGACCACCGCCCCGCCATCATCGAGCAGCCCGTCGACCACCGTGAGCAGCACCAGCGCGTCGGCCTTGAGCGCGTGAGCGACATGCGCCGACAGCAAATCGTTGTCGCCGTAGCGGATCTCGTCGACCGCCACCGCGTCGTTCTCGTTCACCACGGCCAAGACGCCCATCGCGACGAGTTCCTCCAGGCAGTGCCGTGCGTTGAGGAACCGCGCCCGGTCGTCGAAGTCGCCGCGGGTGACGAGCACCTGCCCGACGCCGCGCCCGTGCTCGGCCATCGCCGCGTGCAGGTGCTGCATCAGCCGACGCTGCCCCACCGCCGCTACCGCCTGCAGCCGCGCCAATTCCGTCGGCCGCCGCGCCAGCCCCAGCTCCGCGCACCCCGCCGCGATCGCCCCCGAGCACACCAGCACCACCTCGACGCCCCGCTCCATCAGCCCCGCCAGCTGCCCGCACAACCCCTTCACAAACGCAACATCCACCCGCGGCCCTCCGCCCCCCTCACCTTCTCCGCAAGCCGACTGGAAGCGCAGCGACCGGTCGGGTCCACCCCCGCCGTCCGCCCCATCCACCGTCACCAGCGACGACCCCACCTTCACCACCACCCGCCGGGCGTGGGCCAACACCTCGTCTCGCACTCGCTCCGCGTCCAACGCTCAGCCCTTCGCCTGCTTGGCTTGTTTCACTTTGCTCAACCAGTCCATCAACAACGCGACATGCCGATCCGTCGCCCCCCGATGTTCCTCGATCACGGCCTTCCCCGCACGCCCGACCGCTTGAGCAAGTTCTGGGAAATCTAGCAAATCTGACGTTGTTTCCGCCGCGTCCATCCAAGAGGGGGCGACTATCAATCCCTTTGCTTCGATCATCGCCATCACCACCGACTCAAAGTTCTTGTGATCAGGGCCGATCATGGTCGGCACACCCAAGCCTGCAGGTTCCATCGGATCGCTGCCCCCCCACCCATTGAAGCTCCGGCCCACGATCGCGACATCGGCTAACGCGTAACAAGCCCGCAGTTCTCCCATCGTGTCGACCAGCATCACTCTTGTTCGATTCACTGGCTGAACATCTTGCAGAGATTGATTCAATGAACGTCTCGCAACATCCCAACCAACGGCACGAAGTGCCGTCGCGACTTGATCGAAACGCTCGGGTTTCCGTGGGACAACCAAAACCTGTACGTCAACCTCGGAGCTTTCGGTCTCTTTGCGTAGGCGCCTCGTCAAGCGTTCTTCCTCTCCATCCCCCGTAGACCCCAACACCACCACCTTCTCCCCGCTTGGCGTCTTGGCGTCTTGGCGACTTGGCGTGGAAGGTTCTTCGCCCGGGACGTGTGGCGTCCCGGCTACTTCCCCCGCGTCGCTGAGAGTCTGTGCGATTTCTCCCTCCGCGCCTCCGCGCCTCCGCGGTTCTCCGCGATTCAGCCCGATCTCCCGCGCGAGCTTCGCCGCCTGCTCGCGCAGCGCGTCGTCCATCCCGCCCGCCGCGGTATCCCACTTCATCGTGTCTAGCACCGCCACCTTCTCGCGAGCCACGCCCAGCCCAACGAATCGCTCGGCGTACGCGGCGTTCTGCGCCGCGACGAAATCCAGCCGGGCGAACGTCCCGCGCACCAAGCCCTTCACGCCCGGCAGCCCGTACCGGCCGTAGCTCTTCTCGCTCAGCCGGCCGTTGACCACGCCGACCGCGATCCCTCGCCGCTTGCACGCCGCCACGAAGCCCGGCCACACCTCCAGCTCTACCAAGCCCACCACGTCGGGCTTCACCGCCTCGAGGAACCGCTCGACCATCCACGAGAAGTCCAGCGGGTAGCGAACGACCGACACGCCCCCACCCCCCTCGCGCCGCATCTCGCCGTAGAGGCGTTGGGCCGTCGCCCAGCCGGTGTCGGTGGTGACGGAGACGACGACCTCGACGCCCTGCTCGATGAGTTTCGCGACCAGGCCGCGGATGAGGTTCGCCTCGCCCACGCTGACGGCGTGAAGGAGGATACGACCCGGTCCGTCCGCTCTACCCGGAACCCCGGGACTCGCCGAGTCCCGGCTGCTTTCTCCCTTCGTGTCTCCGTGACTCTGTGGTGAAATCAACCCGTTCGGCACAAACCCCCGCTTGCCGCGCCAGTCCGTCCTCCACTTGCCCGTCCGCCACAGCGACCAGCCCCAGACCGGCGCGCTGACCGCCCCGGCCACGCCGTAGCACGCGTCTCGCAGGCTGTCCGCCAAACCGTCTGGCAGTCCCATCGGCCGAGTGTAAATCCCCCGCCACCCCCGCGGTTACCATCACCCGCCCATGCCCGACACCTTCTACATCACCACGCCGATCTACTACGTCAACGATCGGCCGCACATCGGCCACGTCTACACGACCACCGTCGCCGACGCCCTGGCCCGCTACCACCGCCTGGCCGGGCACGACACGTTCTTCCTCACCGGCACCGACGAGCACGCCGGGAAGGTCGTCGACGCCGCCGCCGAGCGCGGCCTCTCGGCGCCCGACTGGGCGACCCAGAACGCCAACGTCTTCAAGGACACCTTCGACCGCCTCCGCATCACCCACGACGACTTCATCCGCACCAGCGAACCCCGCCACGTCGACAAGGTCACCGAGTACCTCACCGCCCTGCTGACGCCGGTGGCGGGTGAGGGCGAGCCCGACATCTACCCCGGGCAGTACGAGGGCTGGTACGACCCCGGCGAGGAGGAGTACGTCCCCGAGGCCCGCGCCCGCGAGCACGACTACAAGTCCCCCATCT
>JBCCZA010000045.1:0-19398 GCA_039188455.1 Planctomycetota bacterium | reverse complement strand
TGACGGTGGGATCGCCGCCGGCGAAGACGAGCAGGAGGCTGAGGGCGGCGGCGACGGCGAGAGCGGCGGCGACGAGGCCGAGGCGCTTGGGCATCGGGTGATTGTCCCGCGGGGGGGCGCGGGATGCAATGCGTGGGTTGTGCGCGCTGGGCCGCGAACGGTCGGGTCAGCCGAGCATGTCGGCGACGGTCTCGCGTTCGCTGACGAGCTCGGCGTTGGTGGCGTCGATCTTGGACTTGGCGAAGTCGTCCATGGGCAGGCCTGCGATGACTTCGAGCACGCCGGGCGAGACGGTCTTGACGGGCAGGCCGGCCCAGACATCGGGGTGGAAGCCGTAGTGGCCGTCGGACTTGATGGCGATGGAGTGGGTGGCCCCGGGGGTGATCATGTCGCGGACGTGGTCGACCAGGGCGTTGGCGGCCGAGGCGGCGGAGGAGGAGCCGCGGGCGGCGATGATGGCGGCGCCGCGTTTGCCGACGACCTCGCAGAACTCGCCCTGGAGCCAGGCGTGGTGACCGATGATCTCGGGGATGGGTCGGCCGTTGACCTTGGCGATGTGGAAGGCGGGGAACATCGTGGGCGAGTGGTTGCCGAGGATGTAGACGTCGGTGAGGTTCTTGACGGGGGTGGCGGCCTTCTGGGCGAGCTGGGTGGCGGCGCGGTTCTGGTCGAGCCGAACCATGGCGGTCCAGCGGTCGGCGGTGATGCGCTGGCACTGGGCGGCGCCGATCATGCAGTTGGTGTTGGCGGGGTTGCCGACGACGGCGACGCGGCAGTCATCGGCGGCGTGGGCGTCGATGGCCTTGCCCTGGCCGATGAAGATCTTGCCGTTGTCTTTGAGGAGGTCGGCGCGTTCCATGCCGGCGCCGCGGGGCTTGGAGCCGACGAGCAGGGCCCAGTTGGTGTCCTTGAAGGCGACGTTGGGGTCGTCGGTGAGGACCATCTCTTCAAGCAGGGTGAAGGCGCAGTCGTCGAGCTCCATGGCGACGCCCTTGAGGGCGTTCATGGCTTTCTCGACGGGGACCTCGAGGAGCTGGAGCCTGACCGGCGTGTCGGGGCCGAACATCTGACCCGAGGCGATGCGGAACAGGAGGGCGTATCCGATCTGGCCGGCGGCGCCGGTAACGGTGACGGTGACGGGGGCGGGCATGGGTTGGGCTCCTGAAGGCCGGCTGTTGAGACCGGCAAAGGGGGGAGAGGCAGTGTAATGGGAGGGGGGTGTGGGGTTGGGGTGTTCGGTGAGGCGACCCAACCGGGCGCTGCGCTTCCGGTTGGCTTGGGGAGAGGTGGGTTGGCTTGGTTGGGATTGGGTTGGGGCGGCTTGAGGGAGAGCGCTTGAGTTTTTGCGGGGTGCCGATAAGTGGCGGGGGGTGGGGGTGGCGTGGGGAAGGGTCGATAGCCGGTGCGTGCAGGCGGTTTCCCCGACGGTGATCGAGCCCGGCCGACGGCCGGTGCGGCAGATGCTGGCCGAGCTGGCGGCGGCGCGTCACCTGCTGGCGCTCTTGGCGTGGCGGGACGTCACGGTGCGCTACAAGCAGTCGTTCCTTGGGGTGGGCTGGGCGGTGGTTCGGCCGTTGGTGACCCTGGTGATTTTCACCTTTATTTGTGGGGGGTTGATGGGGGAGGCGGCGCGGACGCCCGGGCCTTATCCGCTGTTCCTGGTGGCGGGGATGCTGCCTTGGATGTGTTTCCACGCGGCGTTGATGGGGGTTGGGACGTCGCTGGTGCTCAATCGGGTGTTGGTGACGAAGGTGTACTTCACGCGGTTGGCGCTGCCGTTGGCGGCGTCGGCGACGCCGTTGATCGATCTGGCGGTGTCGATGGTGGTGTTGCTGGGGTTGATGGCGTGGTACGGGGGTGGCGGGGTGGGAGGTGTGCTGGTCGCGGCGGCGGCGATCGGGACCTTGATGATCACGGCGTGGGCGGTGGGGCTGACGCTGGCGGCGGTGCTGGCGTGGTACCGGGACCTGAAGCAGGGGCTGCCGTTCGTGCTGCAGGCGTGGATGTTTCTGGGGCCGGTGGTGTACGACATCGATCCGTGGGGGGATTCGGCGTCGTCTTGGCTGGCGTGGCTGAACCCGGTGGCGGGGTCGATCATGGCGTTCCGCGCGGGTGTGACGGGGGCGGAGGTGCCTTGGTTGGTGTGGGGTTGGTCGGTGTTGGTGTCGGTGATTGGGCTGTGGCTGGCGTTGCTGCTGTTCTCGTGGCTCGAGGAAGAGATGGGAGACGTGATCTGATGGGCGATGCGACACCCGAGCCGATCATCGAGGTCGAGGGGCTGGGCAAGCGGCATCGGCTGGGGTCGATGGTGACGTGGTCGGGTTGGTTGCGGGGGTTGCTGGGTCGGCGGGCGGAGCGGGAGACGTTCTGGGCGTTGCGAGACGTGAGTTTCGCGGTTCAGCCGGGCGAGGTGCTGGGGATCGTGGGTCACAACGGGGCGGGGAAGAGCACGCTGCTGAAGGTGCTGAGCGGGGTGACGCGACCGACGGAGGGATGGGCGGTGGTGCGGGGGAAGGTGGCGAGCTTGCTCGAGGTGGGCGCGGGGTTTCACCCGGAGCTGACGGCGAAGGAGAACGTGTACCTGACGGGTGCGATCCTGGGTCGGCCGCCGGCGGCGGTGAAGAAGCGGTTCGAGGAGATCGTGGCGTGGGCGGGCGCCGAGCGGATGTTGGAGACGCCGGCCAAGCGGCTGAGCTCGGGGATGAAATCGCGGCTGGCGTTCTCGGTGGCGTGCCACCTGGCGCCGGAGGTGGTGGTGGTGGACGAGGTATTGGCGGTGGGCGATCAGCAATTCCGCCGGCGTTGCTGTGAGCAGATGCGGGCGATCGCGGCCGAGGGCAAGGCGGTGCTGTTCGTGAGTCACGACTTGGGCTTGGTCGAGGGGCTGTGCGATCGGGCGCTGTGGCTGTCGCGGGGCGAGGTCGTGCAGGCCGGGCCTTGCGCGGAGGTGCTGTCGGCGTACCGGGCGTCGCAGCGCGAGGGCGGGGCGCTCGAGGACCTGACGCAGGCGGTGCGGCCGGCCGAGCTCGATCGATCGGCGGGCGCGGCTCGGCTGATCGCGGGGTGCGCGGTGCGCAACGAGCAGGGGCTGATCGAGGCGGAGATGCCGTGGGGCGAGCGGGTGTCGGTGACGGCTCGGCTGCGGGGCGTGGGCGAGGGTCGGCGGTGGGATGGGCTGAGCGCCGCGGTGTCGGTCGACGCGGCCGACGGCGCGCGGGTGGCGACGGCGATGAGCCCGGCGACGGTGAGTGTCAATGGGTCGAGCGAGACGGGCGAGACGGGCGTGACCGTCGGGCTCGACGGGCTGCGGCTGGCGCCGGGGCGATACACGGTCGCGCTGACGGTGTATGACGGGGCGACGCGGGTGGATGAGGTGGCGCACGCGGCGGTGTTCGCCGTGGTGCCGTCGGCGGCGTTGGACGAGCGGCTGACGGGGATGGGGCAGGCGCGGGTGCTGTGCGAGGGCGGGTGGAAGATCGAGCCGGCGGACGACAGGGGCGACGCGGGTGCCGATGGGGATGTGGTCGAAACTCGGAGGGCGGCGTGATGGTTGGGTCGGCGTGGTCGGGTCGGGTGTGTCTGGCGGGCCGGTCGCCGTTCATGGGCGGCGCCGAGGTGGCGGGGCAGCGGTTGGCGCTGGGGTTGCGGGACGCGGGGGTGGAGACTTGGCTGCTGCTGGGGGAGGAGAACGTTGTGGCCGAGCGGGCGCGGGCGGCGGGGCTGGAGGTCGCGGTGACGCCGTTGGACCCGATCGGCCGGGGGGCGTGGTGGCGGTACGCGTCGCGGCTGCGGGGGATCGAGGCGGCGGTGCGGCGGTGCCGGGCGGACGTGGTGCACGCGAACGATCTGCCGACGGCCAGGATGGTCGCGCCGGTCGCGCGGCGGCTGGGGCTGCCGATGGTGGTGCATCACCGGTTTACGTATCCGGGGCCTGGGATCGATTGGTTCAACGCGGCTGGCGCGGATCGGCACGTGTACATCTCGCATGCGCTGCGCGACGAGCTGACCGCGGCGTCGGCGACGCTCGCGGGCCAGCGCGGCGTGACGATCCATGATGCGCTCGATCCGTCGGGCGATGCGGTAGACGAGCCGGCGACGGCCCGGCCGGCGGGGGCGTTGGACCGTGTCGGCGTGCTGTTCTCGGGGCAGGTGATCGAGCGCAAGGGCGTGGCGACGCTGCTGCGGGCGTGGGCGGCGATGCCCGAGTCCACGCAGCGGGCGGGGCACCTGATGATCGTGGGCGACGACCTGGGCGCGGCCGGGGCGTATCGGCGGGAGATGGAGCGGCTGGCCGAGGCGTTGGAGATCGACGCGGTGTTCGCCGGGTTCTGCGAGGAGGTCGAGCCGTGGCGACGGGCGGCGGGCGTGGCGGTGGTGCCGTCGCACGCCGAGCCGCTGGGGCTGGTGGTGCTGGAGGCGATGCGGTCGGGCGTGGCGGTGATCGGGTCGGACGTGGGTGGGATCCCGGAGATGATCGTCGAGGGGGAGACGGGGTTGCTGTGCCCGCCGGATGACGTGAGGGCGTGGGCGTCGGCGATGGCCCGGCTGATCGAGTCGCCGGCCGAGTGCGCGGCGATGGGTCGGCGTGGTCGTCGGCGGGTCGAGGCCGAGTTCGGGCTGGCGCGGCAGATCGAGCGGGTGGTGGGCGTGTACGAGCAGGTCACGGCCGTGGCGGCGACGAAGGGCAGGCGGGCGGCGTGAGCGTGCTGCTGCTGAGCGAGAACTTCCCGCCGCGCGTCGGCGGGGCCGGGGCGTACGCCGCGGAGCTCGCGCGGCGGGTCGAGGGGGTCGATGTCGAGGTGATGACGAGTGAGCAGCCCGGCGACGCCGAGCATGATGCGGCGTACCCGCGGCGCGTGCGACGCATCGACACGGCGTTCGACGGCTGGGGCAAGCTCGGGCTCCGCGGGTGGCGGCGGTACCGCGAGCTGTGCGGCCAAGTGCGCGACGCGATCGACGGACGGACACGCGTGATCCTGGCGAATCGTTGCCTGCCCGAGGGCGAGGCGTCGCGGTGCGTCGCAGAGTCGGCGCGGCTGGCGTTTGCCGTAGTCGTCCACGGCGAAGAACTCAACACCGCGCACACCAGCCGCGAGCTGGCGCGGTTGACGCGGCGGGTGCTCCGTCGCGCTGACGCGGTGATCGCCAACAGTCGACACACCGCGGGGCTGTTGGCCGGCGACTGGGGCGTGACCGAGGGGCGGCTCACTGTCGTCACGCCTGGCGTCGAAGCCGAGGCCATCACGCCTGCAACCCAGGCCGAGCGCACGACGTTGCGTCGCCGGCTCGGCTGGGACGGCCGACGCGTCGTGCTCACGGCGTCGCGGCTGCAGGCCCGCAAGGGGCACGACCGCATGATCGAGGCGTGGCGGCGCGTGAGCGCGGCCGTGCCGGACGCGCGCTGGGTCATCGTCGGCGACGGTCCGACGCGCGAGGCGCTGCGGGCGCTGGCGCGCGAGCGCGGTGTGGTCGAGTCGATCGATTGGGTCGATCCGCTCGATCGCGACGGGCTGATCGATCGCTATCGGGCGTGCGACCTGTTCGCCCTGCCGAACCGCACGGTCCATGGCGACTTCGAGGGGTTCGGCATTGTGCTGCTCGAGGCGCAGGCGGCCGGCCGGCCGGTGCTTTGCGGGCGGTCGGGCGGGACGCGGGAGACGATCGTCGAGGGCGTGACGGGCCGATCGGTTGATGCGTCGTCGTCGCGCGGGTTGTCGGACGCGCTGATCGCCCTGCTGAGCGATGTCGACGGGCTCGAGCGCATGGGCATCGCCGCCCGCGAGCACGTGGCCGAGCGGCATGTCTGGGATCGGTCGGCCGAGCTGCTGTCGCGGACGCTGTTGCGGCTGGCCGAGGGCCGAGAACTGACCGGCGGCGAGCCGCTGAGGCGGGCGGCCTGACGTGACCGATGCCCCCCGCATGAGCGCCGCCGCGCCCGAGCCACACGACCCCGCGCCCGCCGTCGGCCGGATCGACGCCTGCGTCTTCGCGCGCAACGAGGCCCGCCGCCTGCCCAACGCCGTGGCCGGCCTGCTCGCCGACGCGGCCGCGCCCCGCGTTCGCTCGATCCATCTCATGGTCAACGGCTGCACCGACGACACCCCCGCCGTCGCCCGCCACCTCGCCGCCGCCGACTCGCGCGTCGTCGTGCACGAGCTGCCCATCGGCGACAAGTGCAACGCCTGGAACGCCTACGTCCATCAGGTCGCGCCCACGCTCGACAGCCCCTCGGCGCACGCCGACGACGCGACGCACGTGTTCATGGACGGCGACGTCCGCTGTGGGCCCGACGCGATCGCTGGGCTGACGCAACGCCTGGCCGACGCGCCCGATGCCTACGCCTGCGCCGGCCTGCCGCTGAGCGGGCGCAACCGCGCGGCGATGGCGCGGCTGGTCGTCGAGCGTCACTGGGTCTTCGGCAATCTCTACGCCGTGCGCGGCTCGCACCTCCGCCGGCTCGCCGACGCCGACTTCCGCCTGCCGCTGGGGCTGATGGGCAACGACCACCTGATCACCCGCGCGATGAAGACCGCCCTGCCCGACGCCGACGACATCGACCCGCGCCGCGTCGTCTGGGCCGACGGCGTGGGCTACACGTTCGACTCGCTCAACCCGTGGCGGATCGAGGACGTCCGCATCTATCGGCGGCGCCGCGTGACGTACGCCCTGCGGCACGAGCAGCTCTCAATCGTCGGCACGATGCCGCTCGACGAGCTGCCGCGCACGATGGACCCGATCAACCGGCGCGTGCTCGGCCGGCTCAACGCGCTGCCGCTGCCGCCGTGGGACCTGCGGTCTGCCGTCCGCCGCAAGCTGTCGGCGATGTACCCCGACCTCTCGACGCCGCACTACGGGCAGATGCTTGCTCGGGCCGCCTGACTTCCGCGTCGCCCCGCCGCGACGCGGGACCGACGCTCGCCGCACCTTGCCCCCAACCCCGGTGACCTCCGCGTGAAACAGCTTGCGTTCATGAGCATCCTGCTTCTCGCCGCCGGGTTCGGCGCGACGTTGCACCCCTTCTGGCCGCTGCTGCTGTACTACTTCCTCGCGGTGCTGCGGCCGTCGTTCCTGTGGTACTGGGCGCTGCCGCACGGCGTGCCGTGGTCGATGATGGCCGCGGGGCTGGTGGGGATCAGCCTGCTGGTCTACGGCTCGCGGGTTGCGCGGCGGGTAGACCTGAACCTGCCGACCGTGCTGCTGGCGTTCATCGGGTTCTGGCTGGTGATCGCGAACATGACGGCCGTGGACCCCGGGGCATCGTGGCGGTGGGCCGAGCCGGTGCTGAAGATCGTGGCCGCGGCGCTGGTCGCGACGCTGGTGATCGACCGGGTCGAGCACGTGCGGCTGGTGGTGATCGCCGCGTTTGTCGCGCTGGGCTACATCGGGTGGTACATCAACTCGCTGTATTACTTCGACGGCCGGCTGGACGTGCTGCACGACGGGTTCGGCGGGTTCGACAACAACGGCGCGGCGTTGATGGTGGCGTCGGGGATCCCGTTCGCGTACGCGGTGTGGCGGATGCCCAAGGAGCACTGGGCGGTGCGGGTGCTGGGGTGGTCGGCCGTGCCGGCGAGCGTGCTGATGCTGCACGCGCTGATGCTGACGTACTCGCGCGGCGCGATGCTGGCGTGCCTGGTGGGGCTGGGCTGGCTGGCGGTCTGGCATCGGCCGCGTCGTCAGGCGCTGGTGGCGATGGCGGGCGTGGCCGTGTGCGTGGCGGTGCTCGCCGGGCCCGAGGTGCGGCAGCGGTTCAGCTCGGTCGCGGCGTACCAAGACGACGCGTCGGCGCTGCAGCGGATCGAGTCGTGGAACGCGGGCTGGCAGATGGTGTGGCAGCGGCCGTTCACCGGGTTCGGCAGCCGGGGGACGATGCCCTACCTGCAGGCCTACGCCGAGGACACGACGACGCCGGTGGTGCACAACCAGTACCTGCAGTTCGCGTCGGACGGCGGGGTGCCGCTGGCGTTGGCGTTCGGGGCGTTGCTCGTGCTGGCGTTGCTGCGGTTCCGCGCCGCGGGGCGGGCGTGCCGGGCCGTGGCCGAGGACAGGCCGCTGCCGCCGGGCGGCGTTTCGGCGGGGTCGGGCGGGTCGGCGGGGATGTCGGACTGGCCGTGGGACCGACTCGGCGAGGCCAAGCCGACGCAGGTCCGGGCGTGGGCGCGGGCGGACGGCGACCTGTGGCTGGCGCTGGAGGCGGTGCTGATCACGCTCGCGGTGGGCGGGCTGTTCCTGAGCATCGAGGCGTTCGAGCTGCTGTGGATGATGCTCGGGCTGGGGTGCGTGGCCGCGCGGGTGTCGATGTCGCGTCAGGCCGCCGAGCTGGGCGTCGCGCCGATCGAGCCGACGCTACCCGAGAAGCAACCGAGGCCAACGCCCGGCAAGCCGACGCTCGCGCCCGTGCCGCCGATACCGACCTGAGCGAGCCCGGGGTGGTGGACTTGCGTCACACGCGGTGCGCGTGCGGACCGAACCGCGCCTCGTAGAACGGCTGCACGCATCGCCCCGGCGGGCTGACCGCGTCGAGCTCGGCGTGATCGTCTTCCGTGAGCGCGACGTCGACGGCGCCCAGGTTGTCCTCGAGCTGAGCCATCGTGCGCGGGCCGACGATCGGGCTCGTGATCCCCGGCCGGTGCATGCACCACGACAGCGCGACCTGGCTGGGCGTCTTGCCGTGACGCTGGGCGATGGCGTCGACCGCTTCGATGACGTCGTAAGCCTTGTCGTTGCCGAGCATCCCGCCGCGGTGATGGTCGGCCTGGATGCGCGCGTCCTCGGGGCCGGCCTGCCCGCGGCGGTACTTGCCGGTGAGCATCCCGCCCGCCAGCGGCGACCACGGGATCAGCCCGATGCCGAACGTCTGCGCCATCGGGATCAGCTCGCGCTCGATCCGCCGATCGAGCAGGTGGTACGGCGGCTGCTCGGTGACGAAGCGGTTGAGCCCCAGCCGATCCGACACCCACAGCGACTCGACGACCTGCCACGCGGCGAACGTCGAGCAGCCGATGTACCGCACCTTGCCGCAACGCACGAGGTCGTCCATCGCGCGCAGCGTCTCGTCGATCGCGCAGTCGGGGTGCGGGCGGTGGATCTGGTAGAGGTCGATCCAGTCGGTCTGCAGCCGACGCAGCGACGCCTCGCACTGCTCGATGATCTGCCGGCGGGAGTTGCCCCACTGGTTGGGGTTGAGCTTGGCGTGCAGGTCGGAGACGGCAAAGTCGGCGGGCGCCTTGTCGGCGGTGACGTGCATGTTGCCGTGGCACTTGGTGGCGAGGACGACGTAGTCGCGGTGGCCGTTGCGCTTCAGGGCCTCGCCGGTGATGACCTCCGAGCGGCCCTTGGTGTAGACGTTGGCGGTGTCGAGGAAGTTGACGCCGGCGTCGATGGCGCGGTCGATGATGGCGTAGCTGTCGTCGGGCTCGGTCCGGGCGCCGAACATCATGCAGCCGAGGCAGAGCGGCGAGACGCGGACGCCGGTGCGGCCGAGGTAGCGATAGTCCATGAGCACTCCTTGCCGAGCGAGGGGAAACGTGGCAGCGTGACGATAGCCCGCGCGTCAGACGGGCTGCGGCGTGACGGGGTTCGCGTCGCCGATCGGCTGATCGACGGCGGCCGGCGGCAGCTCGATGCGCAGGCGCACGCCGTGCGGCGTGAGCAGCACCCCGATCCGACCGCTGAGCTGGTGCTCGATGAAACCGCGCGCCAGGCCTAGGCCGTCGCCTTCCTGGAAATCCGTGTCGATCCGGTTCGGCAGCGTCTCGGCCCACTCGATCGTCAGCCCGCCGTCATCGGTCGGCGACCACCGCACCCGCACGATTCCGCCGGCCTGGCTGAGCGCGCCGTGCTTGGCGGCGTTGTTGGCCAGCTCGTGCAGCGTGAGCGCCAGCGGCGTCGCGGCGTCGGGCGCGACGTCCATGAACGGGCCGTCGATGTCGAAGCCGGTGTCGGCCTTGCCGTGCACCCGCGTCATCGCCGAGACGATCAGCTCCAGGCTCGTCGCCTCCGGGCGGTTCGACACGACCATCTCGTGGGCCAGCGCCATCGCCTTGAGCCGATCGATCAGCCGGCTCGCCAGCGCCTCCACGCTGTCGCTCGACTCGGCGCTCTGACGCGTCAGCGCGATGATCGTGCTGAGGTTGTTCTTGACTCGGTGATTGAGCTCGCGGGTGAGCCGCTGCAGGTCCTGCTCGCGCTCGACCTGGGCGGTGATGTCCTGCACCGTGCCGGTCATGCGCTCGACCTTGCCGCGCTCGTCGAGCTGCGCATAGGCGTGGGCCTCGACCCAGCGCTGCGTCCGGCCGTCGGGCAGGATGCGGTACCGGCCGTGATAGGGTTGGCCGTTCTTGACCGAGCGCTCCAGGCTCTCGACGAGCCGCTTGCGGTCTTCCATGTGGTACTGCAGCAGGTGCTCCTGGAGGGCCGGCGGCGGGCCGGCGGGGTCGTGCCCGAAGATGCGGTACACCTCGCGGGACCACCAGTGGATGCTGCCGCCCGGGTCGTACTCCCAGGACCCCAGCCGGGCCAGCGACTGCGCCTCCTGCAGGTGTCGCTCGGTCTTGCTCAGCTCGGCGACCAGGGCCTGCAGGCGCTGCTCGTTGTCCAACGCCTCGCGGATGAACCGCCCGATCGCCACGCCCAGGCGGTCGATCTCGTCGCCCCACTGACCGGCATGCGGTTCGATCGCTGGATCGCGATCGATCTCGCCGGACTCGACGCCGCGGATGAGCCGTTCGATCCGCTTGCCCCACAGCATCCAGCCGGCCGCGTAGACGATCGCGCTAATGACAACCGCCTCGGCAACCCCACCGACGACCAGCCCGATCAAGTGTTCCGGATCGTTGGCGATGTCGTCGTGGGCGAAGCGGTGCACGCCCCAGTCGGCCGCGGTCAGCACGACCGCCGCGATCAGCCCCGTCCCGCCGGCCGTCAACGCCAGTTGTACGGCGATCCGTTGGCGTATCCAGCGCAGCACCGCGACGCCTCCCTGGCTTGGCTGGGCCGAGCGTTACGACCCGCGCGGGCCGATCACTCGCTGAGCCCCTCGAACATCGGCGTCGACAGGTACCGCTCGCCGAACGAGCAGCCGATCGTCACGATCGTTTTGCCCTCGTGCTCGGGCATCGCGGCGATCCGCGACGCGGCGCAGGCGTTGGCCCCGCTGGAGATCCCTCCGAAGATCCCCTCCTCGCTCGCCAGCCGGCGGGCCCACTGGAACGCCTCCTCGTTGGTCACGTTCACCGTGCCCGACAGCAGGCCGGTCTCCAGGTTGACCGGGATAAACCCGGCGCCGATCCCCTGGATCTTGTGCGGGCCCGGCTTGCCGCCGGCGATCACCGGCGAGTCCGCCGGCTCCACCGCGACCGCCTGGAACTCGGGGTTCTGCGACTTGAGGTAACGCGTCACGCCCGTGATCGTCCCGCCCGTCCCGACACCCGCGACGATCATGTCGACCTTGCCGTCGAGGTCTTCCCAGATCTCCGGCCCGGTCGTCGCCTCGTGCACCGCCGGGTTCGCCGGGTTCTCGAACTGCTGCGGCATCCAGGCGTTCTCGGTCGACGCGACGAGCTCGGCCGCCTTGGCGATCGCGCCCTTCATGCCCTCGGCCGCGGGCGTCAGCACGAGGTTTGCACCCAGCCCGCGTAGCAGCGCCCGCCGCTCCTTGCTCATCGACTCGGGCATGGTCAGCGTCAGCTTGTAGCCGCGTGTGGCGCAGACGAACGCCAGCGCGATGCCGGTGTTGCCAGACGTCGGCTCGACGATGTGCGTGTTGGCGTTGATGTGCCCGTCGCGCTCGCCGGCCTCGATCATCGCCCGGCCGATGCGGTCCTTCACGCTCGCCATCGGGTTGAAGAACTCGCACTTCATGTAGACCTTCGCCCCCTCGGGTGTGACCCGGCGCAGGTGGACCAGCGGCGTGTTGAACACCGTGTCGACGATCGACTCGTAAGCCTTGTGGTGACGCAGGGGACGCGATTCGGTCAGGGTGGACATCGTGTGGCTCCGGGGTGGCCCATGATGCTAGAGGCGGCTTTGGCGACCGACAAGGGCGACCCGAGAGACGGCCGCCGCCCCCAATTGATTGCGTACAATCCGCCCGCTCCGGCCAGCCCAGGCCGGCTCACCCCCCCCACCCCAGCCCCACGCGAGACCCCACCATGTCCACCGCCACCCTCCCCGAGCGCCCCGAGGCCATCACCCTTAAGGGAAACCCCATGACCCTCCTCGGCTCGCCCCTCGAGGTCGGCCAGCCCGCCCCCGCCTTCAGCCTCCGCGCCCAGGACATGTCCCCTAAGTCGCTCGATGACTTCGCCGGCAAGGTCCGCGTCCTCATCGTCGTCCCCTCCGTCGACACCCCCGTCTGCGACACCGAGGTCCGCCGCTTCAACCAGGAAGCCACCGGCCTCTCCGACGACGTCGTCATTCTGTCGGTCTCTGTCGACACCCCGCCCGCTCTCAAGCGCTGGTGCGGCGCCGCCGGCGTCGACAAGGTCGTCACGCTCTCCGATTTCTACGACCATCAGTTCGGCATCGACTACGGCGTCCGCATCAAGGAGATCGGGCTGCTCGCGCGAGCCGTGTTCGTCATCGACGCCGACGGCAAGGTCGTCTACGCCCAGACCGTGGGCGAGGTCGCCGACGAGCCGAACTACACCGCCGCCCTCGACGCGGTCAAGGCCTGCCTCTAGCCCCAACGCCGAGTCCGACAATCCAATCCGGTTGATCACCCACGGCTGGGCGCAAAAAACGCCCCCGGCCGTGGGGGATTCGACCGGGGGCGTACAGGGGAGAAGAAGGGCGGACCGCCGGAGGTCACAGATCGGCGGTCGGTGTATCTGTCTTGCCCAACTGATACGCACCAGCGGGCAGCGGGTTCGCCGCGGCCAATTTTTTCAGGCCGGCGGCCACAACGCGGTTCGTGTCCGCTCCCATAGAACCGACCAGGGCGTGCAAATCTTCCACCGCGGCGCCCTCGACGAGGAACGTGTTGAACTCGTCGGCCCCGCCCTGCCGGATCGCCCGCTCGAACGCGAACCGGGCGGTGCGTAGGTCGCCCCCGAGCGCGGCCGCCAGGCCGAAGCCGATCTTGTACGACTCGACGCCGGGGCTCGCGGCCATGGCCTTGGCGTAGGCCTGCCGGGCCGTCGCGTACTCGCCCAGCGCCAGCGCATCCAACGCCACCGCGACTTGCTTGGATCGCTGCGTGTCGCCGAATGGCGTGTCGCGGTTGATCGCCGCGGCGGTGTTGTTCACCGTCTCGACCGTCGCCGCGGCCGGCTCGCGGACCACCACGGTCCGCTCGGTCACCACCGGCGGGGCCTGCACCACGTACGCGGTGCGGGGGCGATAGGCGGGGTAGTACCCGCGATAGGACAGCCCGACGCCGAAGTTGGACCCGCCGTAGAACACCGACGAGCGGTAACCCGGATAGCCGTAGCCGAGCCCGTAGCCATACCCGCCGCAGCCGTAGCGGCCATACCTGCCGTACCGGCTGAATCCGGGCTGGTAGATCCAGTTGCCGTACCCGCCGCGGTAGTGCCGACCGTGGCCGTACTTGTAGCCGCCGGAGCTGTAGCCAAAGCCGATCGAGAACCGGTCCGCCGACGCCGACGGGGCCGGCAGGACGGCAAGCGCGGCGACCGCCAGACCGATCGCGGCCATCCGGGCGGCAAGGGCCGAGGCGATCGGCCGGCGAGGGTTGAGCTGGGGGCGCATGGCGATCCTCCGCGTGTGTCACCTCATGCTACGCCCGGAAGGGCCGAATTGATCGCGCTATCGCGGGAAACTAACCGTCTTCCGTCGCCGGCGCGGGCAACGACGCGTCCGCGTCGACAGCCGGCCAGTCGCCCGAGGCCGAGGCATCGTCGCTGACCACCGTGCGGCCGCGGCCGAGCCGTTTGGCGGCGTAGAGCCGCTCGTCGGCACGCTCCAGCAGCGATGCCAGCCCGTGGGCTCGGTCCAGCCGACGCGAGGCCAGCCCGATCGACAGATCGACCGCCGGGGCATGCTCGCCCAGCAGCTCGGCCGCCCGCCGCCGGAACCGCCGACGGGTTTCCTCGGCGATCGTCGTGGCCCGCTCGAGCGTCGCGCCCTGCAGCAGCACCGCGAACTCGTCGCCGCCCAGCCGCACCGACACGTCGGTCGCCCGCGTGTCGTCGCGGATCAGCTCACCGACCATCGCCAGCGTCTTGTCGCCCGCCGCGTGCCCGAGCGTGTCGTTGACCAGCTTGAAGCGGTCGAGGTCGATCGCGATGCAGATCACGTCGTCCCCCGCCGCGCAGGCCCGCGCGAACACGTCCTTGCCGAACTCGTTGAACGCCTTGCGGTTGCCCAGGCCGGTCAGCTCGTCGCGCATCGCCTCGTCGCGGAACCGCGCGATCGCGTCCTTGGTCGCCGAGCGCAGCTTGTCGTCGAAACGCCTGGCCAGCACGCCGGACTGGATGCGCTGGCGGATCGCGTTGGCGGCGATGGCGTGCATCGCCTGCGAGATCCGCCCGACCTCGTCGTCGCGGTCGATCGGCAGGCGGTCCAGGTCCGTCGGGCTCGCCGCGTCGCCCTGCCCCTCGACCCAGCGCAGCAGCCGATCCACCGGCGTCACCAGCCACGCCTGGCCAATGACCACCATCGCCGCGCCCAGCAACGCCACCGACGCCAGGCTCACCACCGTCGGCCGAGGCGACAGCGCCGCCACCAGCCCCAGCAGCACCCCCGCCGTCCCGGCGAAAAGCACCAGCCCGCTCACCTTGGCCCGCATCGAGCAGTGACGCCACCAAGGCGTGTCGATCGGCGGCGGCGCCGGCTCGACCGGCGCGGGCGGGCGCTTCGCCCCTGTACTCGATGGATCGTCCGGCATAGGCATCCCACGGTCACGCCGCGGCCAATCCGCGACATCACCCAGTGACCGATTCAGCCGCCGCCTCGGCGAGCCCAATCGGCCGACCATTCGCTACGCCAGCCGTCCATGCACGATCGCGCGAAACACAGCCGTCGCGGCAAACCACGCCGGCTGTGACGATTGCACCGGTTTTGCGGCTCACCCCACCGTCACCACGCCGCGCGCAGCTTGCCGTCCACCACCGCGTGACGCACCGGCTCGATCGCCGTCGCCCGCCCGGACCGCGCGTCGATCGAGACCAGCACGCCCGACACCACGCCCGGCCCGTCGGCCACGTCGAACGGGCTGGGCATCGCCGTGGTCATGTGCTTGAGCACCCGGTCGACCCGCCGGCCGAGCACCGAGTCGATCGGGCCCGACATGCCCAGGTCGGAGATGTAGGCCGTGCCCGCGACGCCCTGATGCGAGCCCGGCACGCCGGCGGGCAGGATGCGGTGGTCCGCCGTCGGCACGTGCGTGTGCGTCCCCACCACCGCCGCCACCCGCCCGTTGAACCGCCAGCCGATCGCCACCTTCTCGCTCGTCGCCTCGGCGTGCACCTCGACGATCACCGCGTGATCATCGGGCGTCTCGGCCAGTGCCGCCTCGACCGCCTCGAACGGGTCGCCCGCCGGCAGCGGCATAAACAGCCGGCCGAGCACGACGATCACCGTCACCGCCGGGCCGTTGCCCTCGTTGGGCGTCAGCGTCATCACCCCCCGCCCCGCGGCCGTGGCGGGCAGGTTGGCCGGTCGGATGAGCTTCTCCGCCGGGCGGTTCAGCGTCGACGCGATCTGCTGCTTCTTGAAACAGTGGTCGCCCAGCGTGATGCCATCCGCGCCCGCGGCCCGCAGCTTGTTGTATTGCTCGGGGGTCAGGCCCGTGCCGTTGGCCGCGTTCTCGGCGTTGACGATCGCGAGATCGGCCTTGTACTTGGCTCGCAGCAGCGGCAACCCCGTCTCCACCGCCTGCCGACCGGGGGTGCCCACAACATCACCGAGGTACAGCACCCTCATGGAGGCAGGGTAGCGAGTCGGTTACCGAGGCCCTCGAAGAAGGCGACGGGGCGGCGTGCGACGCGATGTCACACCCGCGGTGAATACGAGCGTCATGTATATGAAACAAAATGAAACAAATCGCGAGAACTCGAGGCATGCGTTTTGAGCGAGCTAAGCCCGATTTACAGTTTCTGAGACGATGTCTCGCCGAAGATTGGCGGCTTCTTACGCGATTTTCTGGAAAATGAAACACAATGGTTGACTCGATTGAAACACGCGTTACTATCATGTAACGGTGCTAGGGAAAACCGCACCCAGGTCTCTCCTCTCTGCTTCATGTGCCCATGCCAACCGTTCGCCAAATCGCAGAAGAAGCCGGCGTCTCCGCCGCGACCGTCTCGCGCGTGCTCAACCGACACCCCAAGGTCAGCCCGGAGACGCGGGAGCGCGTGCTGCAGGTGGCCGTCCCGCAGCGAGAAGGGATGACCACGCACCAGCTCAAGCCCGCCACGCGCGCCCTAGCCCTGATGTACACCGGCGAGGCCACCGTCGGCTCACCCTTCGACGCCATCATGCTCGCCGGCGTCAGCAACGTCACCGAAGAGGCCGGCTTCGACGTGCTGATGCTCAACTCCCGCGCCAGCCGCCTCCAGGGCGAGACCCACCTGCAGATGCTCCGCCGCAAGGGCATCAAGGGCGTCCTCGTCCGCACCAACGAACGCACCAAATCGATCTGCACCGAGATCGCCAGGGAACGCTTCCCCATGGTTGTCATCGGTGAGCGGTTCGCCGAGGAGGACGGCGTCCGCTTTGTCTACTCCGACTCGCGCCACGCCAGCCGCGAGGCCATCAGCCATCTCATCGAGCAGGGCCACTCGCGCATCGCCGTCATCATGAACGTCGTCGACGACACCGACCACCTCGACCGCGTCGAGGGCTGGCGACAGGCCCACGCCGACCACGGCCTGCAGATCGACGACCGCCTCATCCTCCGCGCCCCCGCCCGTCGCGAAGGCGGCGTGCAGGTCATGAAGCGCCTCGCCGCCATGCCCGAGATGCCCACCGCCGTCTACGTCATCGATCCGCTCTCGGCGATCGGCGTCATGAACCAGGCCTTGGCCATGGGCATCCGCGTCCCCGACCAGCTCGCGGTCGTCGGCTTCGACGACGGCGAATACCGCTACGGCGTGTACCCGCAGATGACCGCCGTCTGCCAGAACACCTTCGACATCGGCCGCGAGGCCGCCGCCTATCTCCTGCAAGTCATCAACGGCACGGTCGACGGCGTCGCCCGCGGCCGAGCCCTGCCTTCCTGGTTCGAGGTCCACGACTCCAGCTGCACCATCGACGGCGACCGCGCCCCGGGGAGGCCGGCATGAACCGAACACCACTCGTCTCAAGCGTCTCCGTTGGGGTATGGGCGTGTCGGCTCGCATCGATCCGTTTCGTGGAAGAGGAGGCACGACCGACCTGATCGTTGCAAGAGTCGGCGGGCCGTGTCATGCGTGATGACGCGGCAGCGTGCTTCGCTTCTCGGATCCGCCGACCTCTCGCCTCAACGCTCCGTTTCAAGTTTCTCCGTTTCTCTCAACCGTCCCGAAGTTCTTTAGTACATCCATCTCAATTCTTGTTTTTCCTGACGGACGAATCCGTCGCATCCAATGGAGGTTTCAATGACTTCTCTTAAGACAGGTATGTTCGCTCTGGCCGCCGGCTCGGCGCTGGTGCTTGGCTCGGCCGCTTCGGCGGACGACGTCATCGCCAACGGCGGGTTCGAGCTGGGCGTCGGCACCGACGCCACCGGCTGGCAGGAGGTGGGCACCCAGCCCGGCACCCGCGACAGCAGCAACCCGTTCGAAGGCCAGTGGGCGCTCAAGCTCGAGGCCATCGGCTCGCCGACCGCGGGCCCCAACTCCGTCGGCCTGCAGAACAGCATCGCCGACGGCGGGCTGCCCGGCTTGGAAGAACTGACCACGGTCGACGTCAGCTTCTACTGGGCCAGCGATTTCGGCCCGGGCGGCGTCGGGTCTGCCGCGGCTCGCATCCTTGACGGCACCGGCAACATCGTCGATGCCCAGACCATCCCCCTGCCCAACAACGGCGGCACCTACACCCAGTACAGCTTCCCGACGCTGAACGTCCCCGCGTTCGGCCCGGACCCGGCCGATGAGTACGCGGTGTTTGTCGAGTTCAGCGCGGCCGCCGGTGCGTTCGATGGCTCCTCCGCGGGTGGCTTCGTCGACGCCGTCGTCGCCACGGGCACGTTCGTCCCCGAGCCCGCCTCGCTGGCGCTGCTCGGTCTGGGCGGCTTGACCCTCCTTGCGCGTCGTCGCAAGGCCTGACCCCTTGGTGTCTCTGCGTGTGCAAGGCCTAACCGCCTTGCGCACCCTTCTCGGCTCGCCGAACCCGCAACCCGCTTAGAGACACAACTTCGCGAGACACACATTATGAAACGCCACAACCAAGCATTTACGTTGATCGAGCTGCTGGTGGTGATCTCCATCATCGCCCTGCTCATCGGCATCCTGCTGCCGACGCTCGGCGCCGCGCGAGAGTCCGCGCGGAACTCGCAGTGCCTGAGCAATCTGCGTCAGTTATCCGTCGCTTCCGCAAACTACACGACCGACAACAAGGGCTACCTCTTCCGAGCGTCCTGGGGCGTCGCGCCGAACTTGTCCGACTGGCACTCCGACGCACTCGATTATTATCTGCCGAGCGGTTCTGGCGGGGCGGATGCGAAGGTTGTCAATTTTTGTCCATCCGCGATCGAGTCGGATCAGACGTTCGATCAGTTTCCCAACACATACGGCGCCAATCAGAAAGTGCATCAGAACGCCTACCCAACCGGTGATGGTGAATTGTTTAGGCTTAGCGAGGTGCTGCGGACGAGCGAAGTTGTTTCGTTAGCCGACACAGCTCAGGACACGAACGCCAATGTGGTTGCCGGTTGGATCGATTCGACCTGGGACGCCCAGTTCGATGCCGTCGCCGACAGCGAGAAGCCGATCATTGAGTTCACCAACGCCTTCCAAGACTTCAGCCTGAACGCTGATCGTGGCTTTGGCTACATCCCGCGTTACCGACACAATGGCGAGAGCGGGATCAATACCAACTTCATTGACGGTCACGCCGCGTCCAGCAGGTACGGCGATCTCCAATACCGCAACATCAGCAACGCGTACTGAAATACTCTGACGACTGATCCGTTATGTAATCTGACCCCCGGAAGCGGTCGGTCGACTTCGGTTGGCCGGCCGTTTTTTTGCGTGGGTTGCGGACGAAATACGTTCGATGAATGCGGGGTGGTCTCCGTTTAGCCGGCGAGAGATCTCGCCGGCTAAACGGGTGGGTGCTATGCCTTGCTTCGCAAACCAAGCTGCGTGTTGGGCACCCGGACATCTTGCCCCGTGGATTGTCGTCGTTGCCTTCGTTAGCTTCGACGCTACGCGTCGCGGAAGGAATTAAGGCGACGCGCGACACGTCGCCGAAGGAAACACGGCAACGTTCGTTCCACTTTTCAGCGACGCGTAG